>JAHZKD010000263.1 GCA_022600605.1 Actinomycetes bacterium | reverse complement strand
GGTACCCGCAGGTAACCTGTCTCAGCGTGCAGCGGACGACCATCATCGAGCGCCTTCGTCCGTTGGTCATAACGCAGGAATGGCTTTCCGATATGGGCGAAGGAGACTTCCTCGGTGTAGGCGAACGGCGAGATGGTCGGGTACTCGCCGGCGCCCTGACCTACCCAGGTACCCAAGAGCGGAGCAAGGACAGCGATGTCGGGATGGAGTTCGGGCACGTCCCCAGGGTACGTGTGCGTCTCGCAACCGCCCCGACGTTGCCCCTACCGTGCCCCTACTGTGCCCGTGACCACGAATCGGCGGCACGGATCCCGTCGAAGATGAGTTCTGGGGTCACGTCGAACAGCTCATTGTGGGCGGTCTCATTGGGCGCTGCGGCGCGTTCAGCAACCACTCGCAGGTCGTCGTCGGTGGCGTTATCAAGACTGATGTCGGCAAGCCGAGTGGGCAGCCCCACGGTGCGGCAAAAGGTGACCACGTCGTGAAATTCGGAGCTTGGTCGGCCCTCTACCGCGAGCTGAACGAGTAGCCCGAAGGCCACCTTCTCCCCGTGTAGGAAGTCGTGGGTGGGAACCAGCATGGTGAGCCCGTTATGCACCGAGTGGGCGATGGCCAGCCCCGCCGACTCGAACCCAACCCCCGATAGCAAGGTGTTGGCCTCGACGATCCGTTCCACTGCCGGGGTCAGCGCTCCCGCCTCGACGGCCGCGAGCGCCGACGGTCCGTCGGCGAGCAGTGTGTTATAGCACAGCCGAGAGAGCCCCAACGCCGACACGCTGGCCGCCCCACCGAGTTCGTTCGGCTTGTTGGCCTCAACAACCGTCCGCGCCTCGAACCAGGTGGCAAGCGCATCTCCCATCCCGGCGGTCAGGTAACGCGCGGGACTATTGGCGATGATCGTGGTGTCGACCAGTACAAGTTCCGGGTTGCGCGGATGGTGCATGACCTGTTGCACCACACCGGATTCGGTATAGACCACCGAGACTGCGCTGCACGGTGCATCGTTGGAGGCCAGGGTCGGACACATAACGACCTTGAGCCCGGCCGCGACACCGACTGCACGACCGGTGTCGAGCGCCTTTCCCCCACCGGCGGCAACGATGGTTGCCACGCCGGCCGCCGTCGCGGCGGCGATGCCGGCATCGATCTCAGCCTGGGAGCATTCTCCGCCAAAGCGGTGCACGGTGAATTCGATCCCCACCTCACCAAGGCTCCGAGTCCAACGGTCGGCCATCACCCGACCGAGCCGTTCGCTGGCCAGTATCAGCACCGGGCCGGGCAGTCCAACGTGCGCCATCACCGCCCCGAGTTCCTCAGTGGCGTCCTTGCCTTGGACGTAGCGGGCAGGGGCCGCAAAAGTCGTGAGCACCGAGGTACCTAACTAAGGAAGTCGTCGGGATGTCTATAGAAATTATCTACCTAAGGTCAGGTTCCCGGAAGGCGAGGCGCACTGGAGCCCGCCGCCGATCTGTTGTCGTGTCCAGGACAGCCGACAAACCCGGGTGACGGCATCGAATCCTGGAGCGATCCGTGCACAGGTTCGCCGTACGGAACTAGGCTGACGTCATGACCGATCAGGACCAGAAGGCCGCCCGCCGTGAAATCGCCGATGCTCTGCTGTCCGCGCTCAACAATCGCCATGAGGTACTCGACGTGATCGTGGAGGCCGACGACAGGCCCACCGCGGTGGCTGCCATCGCTTCGCTGTTGCACACTTCGGTACGCGGCGGCGAGGCCGTGATGCGGATGGCTTTCGATCAACTCACGAAAGACTCGCGCCGCAAGATCGCCGCCGAACTCGACGATCTCAACAGCCAACTCACGTTCATGCTGAACGAGCGGCCGGCGAGTTCCGACGACAGCCTGACCCTGCGCCCGTTCGCCGGTGGCCCTGACCAGGACATCTTCGCCGCCAGACTGGAAGAGATCGGTGCCGCCGGCGATGGATCGGGTCAACCCGCCAAACCGCTCGACGATGAGATCCGCTCGGCGCAGCGTCGCATAGGTCAGGAAGATGCCGCCTGGTTCGTCGCCGTGGCCGAGACTGCGAAGGTCGGGATGGTGTTCGGTGAGCTTGAGCGCGGTGAGGTGAACGTCAGGATCTGGATACATCCCGACCATCGGAAGAAGGGCTACGGCACCGCTGCGCTGAGGCGGTCCCGTTCGGAGATGGCGGCCTATTTTCCTGCCGTTCCAATGGTCGTGCGCGCCCCCGGCGCTACCGGCTGACTTCCGGCGGATTCACGAGCCCGTTCCCGAGCCTGTCGAAGAACTCAAGCGCCGAATCCATCTCAGGGCACGTGCCCGGCCCGACACTTCGTGGACAGCGGAGGGCCTTTGACGAGCGCGTCCCCCAGCGACAGAGGACTCTCGGCGGGTTCAAGATTGAGGACCGGCGGCAGCGACAGCTGTACCTGGTAGGCAATTATCCCTTCCCTATCAACCTCTACGCAGATAAGCCTGGCGCGCTTTCCCGCCCCGCTACCGAACTCCGCGTTGAGCCGACCACGCACCGCACCGAGCGACAGCCGCCCGCCTGAGGCTCGCTCGAACACCGGATCCAGCACTTTGACGGCCTGTTCAGCGAGGGTCACTGCATGGCTGAAATACTCGGCCGGCGAGACACCCGAACACGTGCCGTGCCGGTACCACTCGTAGGGCACCGCGGTCGCGGAGTCCGACATCATCGACTGCAATTGCGACTGCGCGCCCTGAGGCAGATCCGGGGCCGCCAGACCGCCCCCGTCCGAATCCTCAACTCTCCGGACAACCGATTCGGGCACACCGCAGAATTGTTCACTCGCCGGCTGAGGCCACAGCCCGTGCAGCATCATCGTCTGACCCATCTTGTCGATATGGCCAGATTCACAACCCGGGTTGGCCTGATCGAATTTGCAGAAAGTCGGTGCCCAAGTCAGAACCAATAGGCTGGAGTTGCTGTCTTCGGGCTTAGCTTTCCCCGGAGGCGGCAAGCGGTCGATGACAAACACGCTGAGGGCAATCGCCGCGACAACAATCGTCCCGAGCGCAGCCGAAATGGACAATACAGCTGCGTCATCTCGCCTCATGGTGCACTCTTCTCAACAATGCCGAACCGAGGTGCTTCCTCCTCGGCCAACAGCTTCCCACGACCACTCAGGCAGATCGAAGGATAGCGGCGAAATGTCATCCGGGCACTTGCATCCGCTGCCACGGGTGAACGACATTGATCGTTGGTTGGAACGCACGGCGAGCAAGCGCAATCGCACGGTTTCGCTGTACTCAAGTCTGCTCTCCGGCAGGATTTTTCAGTACTTCCGATATCGACTGCGGTATCCGCTCTTGCTCGCCACGGCACGATTTTTGGTCCACGCCGCCGAATTCGTCTTACTGCTCTCAACCCTGGGCGGACTGGCGACCTTCACCGTCATGATCCTGCGGATCGGCAGCGTGATCATCGGCGGCGGATGGTGGGGATTCCTCGAGATCATGCGCGAGCGGCTGAGGACGTTCGCACAGTCCGGCAATCGGGACGCCGCCCAGCGCGAGGTGGGCAGCTGGCTCGTCCTTGCGGTGATCCTGGCCGTGATTCTCACGATCGTTGCCGGGGTCGTGGTGATCCTCACGCATCCGTCCGGCCCTGACCCCATCGCGAACCTGTATGCGTTTCTCATCGTTGTCGAGCTTGCGATCAGCCTCCCCGTCCGGGTTCTGCATTCTGGAATTTTCGCAACCCGCCGCGTCTACCGACCGATCGCTTCGATGTTCGCACCCATCGTCGCTCAGCTGGCGGTGCTCGGCGTCGGCTTCTACTTCTATCCTGAGGCGGCGATCATCATCGCGATCACCGTGTCCAATGGGCTCGGCATCTGGATCACCGTCCACTACGTGCTTCGCGCATACAAGCTGACCGGACTCCGGCCCCGATACGGAACGACTGCTCGCAACTTCCTGCGGCGGCTTCCGAAATTCTCGCCCTGGGACGGTTTCATGGAAATGCTGTCTGGGGTCGCTCTGCGCCTCGACGCCGTTCTCGTTCTTGGAATAGTCGGCTTCTACGGTACGGCCACCCGAAGCTTCGACCTCACCGCCGGCTTCGCGTCCTGGCGCAATGTCGACGCCTTCGAATTCTTCTATCTGATTTTGCCACTCTTTCGAGGTTCATATGAGGGCGCCGGAATCTTCTATTTCGATTTCGTTCGGATGCGCACGCATCCGGCACTTCGCATTTTCCGGGTTTACTTCTTCCACAAACTCTTGTTGGTATCCCCGCTGATTGCGTTGTTCTACTGGTCGCTGGCCGCGGGACTCGGACTGTTCTATCTCCATGGCATTCCCCTTAGTTTCCTGCTCGCACTCATACCGCTCTTCGTCGTTCGCACCGTGATCGGTATCTACCAGATGCGCATGTTCGCCGAGGGCCGCTTCCACGCACACCTCGCCACGACCGCACTCCTGGCAGCGTTCCTGTGGCTGGTGTGGATCGACGCCAACCCCGCCTCCGACCTCGTCGAGATCACGGCCGCGATGATCGCGCAACTCATCGTCCTTATCAACCTGCAACACTTCCGGGACCGTCGACCACCCCCACTCCCGACTCTGCTGACCCTGAACGACTGGATGCACACTCTGGCCCGAGAATCGGAACCCGTACTGGTCGGCAGCGTAGCAATCACGGAATCGGTTGTACCGCAACAGCGGTCGGCTGCCATAGCATTGATGCAGCGAACCTTCGACGGGAAGGGGCATCTCGCGTTCCGGTCCTCGACGACATTGCTCTTTTTCCAGCGATCCGTAGACAGCGACAGCGACAGCGACAGCGACAGCGAGCAAGAGTCTCTCTTGGCGCTTCAGACGATCACCGGCGGCGCGGTCAACCGCGCCACTGCACTGCCAAGGCCGGCGACAAACGGACGCGATGCCCGGGACCGGATCGTGGCCGGGGATTGGATACCGCCGGTTTACGGGTCGCCGCCGCCCGAAACCGTGGAAGCTCTGATCGCCGAATTCCGTAGGCTGTTCGCAGATGGCCTCGTCTTCGACCTGCAAACGCGGGAAGGCGCACAGGACATGCGCGGTCTTGAGCAGAACGTACTGGCGACAGCGTTACCGAGGGCCATCGCGAGTCTCGAAGACGGTGCCAACGTAGTTCGCGCGTCGGACCGCTGGCTCACGCCGATCTATCGATGGGGACGGTTACGCCTTCTGCTGTTCATGCCGGCAGACCCCGATCAGGCATCGTTTAAGAGTTGGCTGCACACCGTGAAGTCCTGGAATTCCGGCCAGGGCAGCGGGGATCCGGCTCGGAGGGTCGATCATGGCTGAACCCATCGACCTGGAGCGACGACTGGCCGACCCGAAAACCTATGAAGACATCATTCTGCGGATATTCGAGAAGAAGAGTGAGCGCGGATTGGCTTTCGGCGAGGCCAGCGAAGGCATCACCTATTTCAGCGCGGTGACCGAACGGCGAAGCTTGGCCCGGGCAATCGCCCGCACCGTCGCCAATGGCGAATACCATGCAGCACCGGTGGAGCTCTGGCTACTCGAAAGCGACGACAAGTGTCGCACCGCGCACACACCCACGTTCATCGACCATGTCGTGGGTTCCGCTCTCTTTCAGCTCCTTTCGCACAACGCGCGCTGCCACGGCCTTCCCGGCATATATTCCTACCTGCCGGGTACTACAAACGTCTCGGCCGCGCGTGCCCTTGCCAGCTTCGTCCGCGCTCATCGCAAGCGGACGGGGTCAAAAAGTCCCCCGCTCCATGTCCTGCAGTCCGACTTCGAAAGCTACGGGGACCAGCTCCCGGTCGGCCCCGACGCGGCACTGTGGCGCATTCTGCGGGAGGTCGCGGCACTCGGTAGCCCCGACGGCGACATCGGGCCCACCACATGGGATCTCATTGTCGCCCTGGTGCGCCCCGTCGTGCAGGATCAGGACGGTACGCACTTCACCCGCCTCTACGGCACCCCCATGGGAACCGCTCTGGTGCCTCTCCTGGGGAACCTTGCCGTGCTGCCAATGGACGAGGCCATCCTCGGTATCGAGGGGATTTTCTACGCGCGCTACAACGACGACTTCATCCTGGCCCATCCCGACCTCGCAGCGCTTCACGAGGCAGACCAACGTATCGACTCCCTGCTCGACGACCTCGGGGTCAAACGAAAATTGGCAAAGGAACGTAGGACTGCACTCAGCGCGACTGGACTTCCATCCCACAGGGATCCGGCCTATCGCGGGTGCAACAGGATCGACTTCCTCGGCCTGTCGGTCAGCCACGCCGGCACGGTCGCAGTTGCGCCGCATCGGCTGCGGCGTTTCCTCGGACGCATCAACACCCGCATCGACGCCGCCGCACCAGCACTGTGGCCGCTGCCGATCCTCGAACGGGCGCGCCATCTTGTTGACACAGCTAACGTCATGCTGGACGTTACGAACCCGTATGCGGTCTCGGGCCTGTCGGCGGTGCTTGAGGTGACAACGGACCGGGGGGTTCTCAAGGACCTGGATTTCCGGATAGTGCGTAAGATCGCGCAGGCCGCCACCGGACAGCCGGGAGTGCGCGGTTTCCGGCAGCTGCCGCCCGCAGTGCTCCGAGGTGAGATGGGGCTGGTGTCGCTAGTGCATCTGCGGAACTTGCGGTGACAGGTAAAGCGGTGACTGGTAAAGCGATGACAGGTCAGTCGGTGACAGGTTTTTGGGGCGACGGGCCTTGCGGCGGGGCGGGCCGTGCGACACCATCAGGGCGGGGGGCGCGGACCCCACCTTCGGGTGGCTACTGCGAGGGACCACAGAGGCTGCGGCTTTCGGTCCTTCACTTTTTGGTTTTTCCCCGCGCCCTCCCCCACCCGGCCCGCGATCACTGCGGAACTATCCCGCGCCGCGGCCAGAACAGCCATCGGCTATAGCGGGGTCAGCCGGTCCAGATTGACCACGATCGCCCGCTGTGTGGTACGGGCAATCACCACCTCTGCGGTTTCGTTGGTATCCGGATTCTCCTCACGATGCGGCAGATAGGGCGGCACGAAGATGTAGTCGCCCGGTTCGGTGGCTATGCGAATCTCGCGCTCACCGTCGTGATAGACGAATTCGGGGTGGCCTTTTCGCACGAAGATCGCCGTCTCAGACTCGCCGTGATGGTGGTTGCCCGAGGCCATCGCCGGGGCAACGTGTGTTTCGCCCATCCACAACTTGTCGGATCCGACCTGGCGACCGCTGATTGCCGCGAAACGCCGCATACCATCGGTCTGCGCGGTGCCGGCATCAAGGTCGGCGGCCCGCACGTGGTGAACCCGCGCGGGGGCCGGCGCGGCGGCCGTCAGATCGGGATGGAATGCGTCCCCTGCCATGGTTTGACTCCTCACTCGGCTTTGGGCTGTCACATGAGCGGCGCCGCCCGGGGAGATTTAATTGGGACCCGCAGCGACGTCGGTGGGGCGTTCCTGAACGGGATCTTCAAAAAGCGCGCCGTAGTTGGGCACCTCGACTGGACCGTCTCGGCGCGCAGCCGCAACGGCATTGCTCAGCAGCGGAGCCAGCCCCGCAAACGAACCCATATCGAACAGCATCAGTGTGAGAAGGCGATTGTGCACATAACCGAACGAGCTGCCGGTTTCCGGGTCAGCCCAGCCGATGGTCCCACCTAGACCGATGTGGCCGAAGCCCGGCAAGAACCCCGGAATCGGCGAGGATTGGAACCCTCGGTGATATGAGAACGGAATACCGAGGTTGAGATCCGGCGACAGATCCACCTCTCCCACCAGCCCGTGCGTCAGCTCCGGAGACAGCAGCCGTGCCTTGTCCATGATGCCGTCGTTGGCCAGGGCCCCGTACAACTTAGCCAGGGCGCGTGCTGTCACGACACCGTTGGCGGCCGGCATCTCGGTGTCGAGAAACTGCATATCGCCCTGCAACAGGGAGGCGATTCCGGGAAAGTACACCGCGCCGAGCATGCCCGAGAACGACAGCCCCGCGACCTTTGGTGCAACAAAGTCGAAAATCGGTGTGGGAATGGCACTTTGAGGAAACAGTGTCTGCGCGGCCACCGTCGGGGCGCCAGCGGGCGGACGGCCCAGATGCAGGCCTTCGGTATCCAGGGTGCGCGCGAGCTCTTCGCGGAACAATTCACGCATGCCCTGGCCGGTCACCGCACGGGCCAGCCCCGACAGCAGCCATCCGTAGGTGACCGCGTGATAGGCGGGCGTCCCGTGCTTGGAGTCCAGTTCCGCTGCGGCCAGCCTCTCCTCCATAGCCAGATGGTCGAGCACTTCCTCCTTGCCGACTCCTTTGAGATGCGCCAGCCCGGCTCGATGCCGCAATACGTCGTTGACCGTGATCACCGACTTACCGTTGGCCCCGAACTCAGGCCAGTATTCGGCGACGGGCGCGTCGTAGTCGATCAGGCCGCGGTCAGCCAGTCGATGAATTACCGTCGCCGCCAACCCTTTTGTTGCGGAGAACACCATCGCACCGGTATCGGCTGTCCACGGCACCTCACCGCGCCGGTCCGAACAGCCCATCCACACGTCGACGACCGGCCGACCATCGATGTACACCGACAGGGCTCCGCCGCCCAACTGCTTGGCTGGATACAGCGCAGCGAACGCTCGGATAACGGCGCCGAAGTGCGGATCTGCACCGCCTTCTACGCCAGATGGTAGGCCGCTCCCGGCCGTGAGGACAGTCTCCGCCATGATGTCAACGATGCTCCTGCGTGATAGTGGGTGTCTAGGAATCGCGATTATTGGCTCTAAGATGAACGACGCGTTGACCCCTCATGCTCATAGCAGCGCCGATCAAGCCAGCTCAGGTGGTCGCTCTTGGCCAGGCCGCAGGCAAGGCAGTCAGCGGGGTGCCGCGGGTCTCGGGAAGAAACGCCCGTTTAACGGCAAAATACGCCGCGAGATGGCCCGAGTCACTACCATCACTGGCGGAATAGCTCACTATGGCGCCAAGAGAGGTCCAATGACCAGCGAACAAGGCATAGAAGCAGCCGGCGTCGGGGGACGCCTCGAATGGTTGCGAAGTTCAATGACTGCCGAGCCCTCGGGCGCCGCAGAAGCAGCCTGGGCCTGGATCCTGGATCTGTCCGAACGCTCCAAGCCCGACCCCGCTGCTGCGGACGCCGAACTCAACGAGCTGTTCCGGATGGGTACGGTGCCGACCGATCTGCATGGTCCCACCGAGGGCATCCTCGTGATGACGACGACCAACCCCAAACTGGACACGGCGGTGCGGGCGGTGACCGCGCTGTGGATGCCATGGCAGGGCAAGCGGTTCGATTCGGGTGCCGGCACCGGCGACAACCGGCTCACCAAGAGCACCGGACTGGTGTCCAAGCTGCTCTGGCCGCTGTACTCGATGCGCGACGCCGAAGCCGGCAAGCTGGCGTTCGATTTCCAGACCTACGTCGAGGCGGGGAAGGATGACCCGGACCTGCAGGTGATGGTCATCGACTACGCAAACGTGGAGAAGAACCCCCGCCTCATCATTCGCAGCGTGCGCGACGAGCTGGTCGAGCTCGTCGACGGGGTCTTTCTCGGGAAGATCTTGTTCAACTCCGGGGATACCTACAGCAAAATCGGCTACTTCGCCCTGCGCACACCGCGCTGAGCTGCCGACTACTACACAGAATAGGAATTCAAGTGAGCCGTCAGTGGTACGAGCAGCCGTCGTTGATCCTGCAGGCCAGGGAGCTGATGAAGCTGCGGGTCGAGCTGCGCGAGAAAAATCTCTTCGAGAACCCCGACATCAGGCCCGAAGAGGATCTGGGCAAGCCGACGGACGAAGAAGAGCGGGCCCGGACACCCGAGGGCACCTTCAACGATCTCGACGAGCCGTGGATGGGCGCCAAGGGCACCGGCTTCGGCCGGAATTCTCCTCCCGAAAAGACGATCGTCGACACAAAGCGACTGCTTGACCCCGACCCCCGGGTGATCAGCCGACGGCTGATGGCGCGCGACGAGTTCAAACCCGCCGGCATCGTCAACACCATCGCGGCCGCCTGGATTCAGTTCGAGAATCACAACTGGTTCTTCCATGGCGACGGTGTTGCCGACAAGACCATCGACATCCCGTTACGCGACGGCGACGACTTCCCCGAAAATCCGATGAAAATTCGGTGCACGGTTCCGCTGCACGGCGAAATCAAGGACGGCTGCCCCGCGCCGACGTTCCAGAACCAAGAAACCCACTGGTGGGACGGCTCGCAGATCTACGGCAGCGGAAAAGAACGGCAATCCCTCATTCGCACGTTTGTCGACGGCAAGATCAAGGTTGACGACGATGGAAGGCTACCCACCAGCAACATCCCCGGTGTCGATCTGACCGGCTTCCCGGAGAACTGGTGGGTGGGTGTCGGGCTGCTGCACACCCTGTTCGCCCGCGAGCACAACGCCGTCTGCGATGCGTTGAAGAAGGCGTATCCCAGCCTCGATGACCAGCGCCTCTTCGAACTCGGTGTTCTGGTGGTCTCGGCGCTGATCGCCAAGATCCACACCGTGGAGTGGACGACGACCGTGCTGCGTCATCCCGCACTTCAGATCGGCATGAACGCCAACTGGTTCGGCGCACTGGGTGAGACGTTCAAGGACAAGTTGGGTCGTGTCGGCGACAGCGAGTTGCTCTCGGGCATCGTGGGGTCGCCGACGGACCATCACGCGGCGCCGTTCTCGCTCACCGAAGAGTTCGTGTCGGTCTATCGTCTGCATCCGCTGATTCCCGACGACTGGAACTTCTTCTCTCTGGAGTCGGGTCAGCACCTCGAACACAAGAACTTCACCGAACTGCAGGGCCGCCACACGCGCGACTTCATGGACCGCATGCAGATGGGCGATCTGTGGTACTCCATGGGGGGCGCGAGTGCCGGCGCGATCTGCCTGCACAACTATCCGAACGCGCTGCGTCAGCTGACCCGGATCGACGGGCAGATCACCGACCTAGCGACACTCGACATCGTGCGCGATCGCGAGCGCGGCCTGCCCCGGTACAACGACTTCCGCGAGGTGCTGCACATGCCGCGCCGGAAGAGCATCGACGAGATCACTCCGAACCCGCTGTGGGCCAAGGAGATCAACGAGGTCTACAATGGCGACGTCGATGCTGTTGACCTTCAGATCGGCATGCAGGCTGAGCAACCGCCCAAGGGATTCGGCTTCTCCGACACCGCGTTCCGTATCTTCATCCTGATGGCATCACGCCGGCTGAAGAGCGACCGCTTCTTCACCAAGGACTTCACGCCGGAGACCTACACTCAGGTCGGCTTCGACTGGGTCAACCACAGCACGATGAAGGATGTGCTGCTGCGGCACTATCCGGAGCTCGAACCGGCGATCGGTGATGCGGAGCGGGTGTTCGCGCCATGGCCGAAGCTCGGGGCTCCGGTGCCGGGCAAGAAAAACCCGATCGTCCAACTCGCGGATTCCGTGCGCGCCTACATGCCCTGGGGGTAAATGATCGTGGCTGATGACTTCCCGCACGCATCCGTCCTGGAAGGCATCCGGTTCACTGCACAGATCGGCGCGCCCAACGTGATCCTCGGGCTGTTCAACAAGCGGGAGCTGCCCACTAGGATCGCCTCCACGCTGGGTGCAGACCATTTCGGATACCGGCTGGTGGAAGGGATGGTTCGCAGCTACGGACCGGGGCCTTTCTACGTTCGGGTCGCCCGCGATGAAACGCTGCTGCTGCACGATCCGGCCGACCTGAAGTTCGTGCTGAGCGGTTCCCCGGACCCGTTCGCCTCGGACCTGGAACCCAAACGCAAGGGGATGGCGGCGTTCCAGCCTGATGCGCTCACGATTTCACGGGGTCAAACGTGGGAGGACCGGCGTCGGTTCGCCGACGCCGTTCTCGACTCCGACAAACCGATACACCGGATG
Organism: Actinomycetes bacterium; assembly: GCA_022600605.1. Lineage (GTDB taxonomy): Bacteria > Actinomycetota > Actinomycetes > Mycobacteriales > Mycobacteriaceae > Mycobacterium. Next base: position 7,463 of record JAHZKD010000263.1, on the reverse strand, counting down.
GCGCAGCCGTTCGTCGGCATCGCCGCCGAAACCGCCAGGCAGCTCGCATCGGAAACGATTCGGTGGCAGAACTTCAACGCGGCCTTCCAGAGGATGACGCGCCGGGTCATTTTCGGCAACAGAGCTGCCGACGACACTCGTCTCACCGAGATATTGGGCGAAATGATGTCGGCCGGCAACAAGATGCCTGGTGAACCTGCTCCGCAATACGGCGAGTTTATCTCCATGATCGATGGATACCTTGACGCACCAGAACCGGACAGCTTGGCCGCGCTGATCTCGCAGGCGCCGGCCCTTCCCGATGCCACGCCATCTGGCCAGGTGATCCACTGGCTGTTCGCCATGGGTGACACGTTGGCGGCCAACGTCTTCCGCGCACTGAACGCACTTGCCGCACACGACGAGCAACGCTATGAAGTGGAAGTGGAGATGGCCAACCGGGACATCATGTCCGGGCCTGGCATCGCGTCGCTCGACTACCTCGCCGGATGCCTGTTCGACACGATGCGACTTTGGCCGGCGACTTCGATGTTCGGGCGGGTAGCTATCCGCGATGTCGAGTTCCCCAACGGCGCCGTCCTCCCAGCAGGCGGCCAAGTGCTCATTTACAACGTGTTCAATCATCGCAATCGCGACCGCATCCCCTACGCGGACCGGTTTTCTCCAGGCGAATGGGTCAGCGGCGACGCCGGCAGCGACTGGTCCTACAACTTCTTCAGTCACGGTCCCCAAGTCTGCCCGGGTATCGGCCTGTCGATGCTCCTCGGCCAGACCGTGCTAGCTCACCTTCTTGACGCCGGCACACCCGTCGTCTCTGGAACCCGGTTGGACCCGAGCAAGGCGCTCCCCCACAGCCTGGATCTGTACGGGTTCAGCGTCGACGTCGAACCGCGGCGCTGGTAGCCGGTTACGGGCCGAACAACCGCAGCGTCGGCGCCGCATCGATGATCGGGATACTGGCAATGTGCCCGGCATCCGCCGTTTCTGGTAGGTGCGGCTGCCTCCCTGGTGCCAAACAGTTACGCCGGGCCGTCCTCCGGTTTTGTAGGCTTTGGCCATGCCGCTAAACAACGGTGACATTTTCGCCGGCTACACCATCCAGCGGCTGCTCGGCGCCGGTGGTATGGGTGAGGTCTACCTCGTCGAACATCCCCGCCTGCCGCGGCTGGATGCGCTCAAGATCCTGTCCGCGAGCGCGACGGACGATGAGGAATTCCGGGCCAGGTTCAACCGCGAGGCGGAGCTGGCCGCAACTCTGTGGCATCCGCACATCGTCGGCGTTCACGACCGAGGCGAGTTCGACGGCCGGCTGTGGATCTCAATGGACTTCGTAGACGGCACCGACGCCGGTCACATGCTCGAGCAGCGCTACCCGTCAGGGTTGCCCTACGAGGATGTGGTGGAGATCGTCACCGCAGTTGCAGAAGCCTTGGACTTCGCCCATGAACGACGGCTGCTGCACCGAGACGTCAAGCCAGCGAACATCTTGGTCACTGTCCCTTCGGAGGGCGCTCGGCGGCGGGTGTTACTCACCGATTTCGGCATTGCCCGTGAAACCGATGATATGAGCGGCCTGACTGAGGCCAACATGGCCATCGGCACCGTAACCTACGCGGCACCCGAACAGTTGACCAGCAGCTCACTCGACGGCCGGGTCGATCAATATGCCTTGGCGGCCACGACTTTCCATCTCTTGACCGGTACCCCCTTATTCAATAACTCCAATCGAGCCGTCGTGGTCGGCAACCATCTCCATACCCCGCCACCCAGGCTGTCGGAGCGCCGGCCCGAGCTTGCTTACCTTGACGACGTCATGGCAAGGGCTCTGGCCAAGGACCCCGACGACAGGTACCCGCGTTGTCTGGACTTTGCCCACGCACTCAGCATCCGACCTGACGTGATGACGCCAAAGACGGCCACACCCGACAGCAACGCCACACCCGACAGCGTTGCCAAGGCCCCACCGCCTGCCGTCGGCGAGCACACCGCTCCTTTCGACCCGGCCGAGGACGGCGTTCCGATTACGCCGCCGCCAACGACCCCACCACAGCCAGCGAGTACGCCACCACAAACCAGTCGGCTGGATCGGATGACCGTGCTCGGCACCGCGCGCGGGATCCAGAAGCAACCGGCGGGAACCGGCAGCGGCGAGGAGATCTGGTCGTTCCGGGTCGAGCGATACGACTCCACAGGGGAAGCGCACACCGTTGTTCCGGTACAGCTGCGCGGGGGCGCCATTGCGGGCCAACTCTCCGATGGAGACGTTGTGGAGGTCGACGGTTTCTGGGATGGCCACACCTTGCTCGCCGATGGTGTGGTCAACCGCTCCGCTGGTACTCGCGGCCGGCCCCCAGCAACCCCGTCCGCAGCAAAATCCGGCAAGGCATCGACTTGGCGGTCGCGCAAGGCGCTGATGGCTGTCTTAGTCGCAACAGTAGCGGTCATCGCCGTCACGGCCATGGTTGTCACAGGCGGGTTGGGGCTGTGGTCGAACGGCGGCCCGGGGCCGGTGGTGAAGCCAGAGCGAGCGACCGTGTTCTCCCCTGGTGGCGACCCTGACCACCCGGGGCAGGCAGGCCGGGCCATCGATGGGAATCCGGACACCTCATGGCCCACCGACGTCTACCAGGACCCCTCGCCGTTCCCGATCTTCAAGGATGGTGTCGGTCTGATCCTGGAGTTGCCCGAGCCAACCGCGCTCAGCGAAGTGAGCATCACAGTGCCCAGCACCGGAACCGAGGTGCAGATCCGCGCAGCCGACAGTTCCTCTCCGGCCAGCCTGTCGGACACCGCCGAGCTGACCCCACTGGTATCACTGCAGCCAGGACAAAACACCATCACCATCGATAACCTGACACGAACTTCCAATGTTCTGGTGTGGATCGCCAAGTTGGGCACGATCGACGGGCAGAGCCGCACACAGATCTCAGAGATCACGCTACGGGCCAGACATTGAGCTGCCCAGTCTCGCCGACAGCGGCACGTTGCCGGAAGCAGAGTTCCAGGGACGGGGCCCGCCACCAGGTAATTTACGGCAAATTCCCCATGGGCGCCCGACGTGAGGCATGGTGGAGACTATGGTGAGCCAGAAGGTCCCGAGCCCCAAGGACATTAAGGCCGCGGCGCAGGCTGCGGCAGAATCGGCACAACTCGCTGCTAGCAGTGCCATGCGGATCCCACCCGCGTCGATCAAACTCGCTTCTGAAATGCCGGATCTCATCGTGAACCTGGCGAGTGCCACCGAGCGACTCAACACCGCGATCGATCGAGCCGAGCGCTACCTCGCGCTCGCAGATCCGATGATCCGGACCCTGGATTCACTGCTGCCCCAACTGGAAGCACTTGTCGCGACCGGAAATGACCTCTACAAGGCGGCCTCCTCCGTACCAGGGGTGTCCGCACTTGGACGATTCGCAAATCGTGGCAGTGCAGAGAACCCGCCCACGGACAAGCCAGCCAAGGGGCGGTCCTCGAAGGAATAGCGCTGGGTAATACCCGCCAAGTGAACGAGCCTCAGCCACAAGTCCGATAGCTGAATCTGCAATTCCTTGTGGCGCGTGGTCCTCAGTGGCCCAGCCGGGAAACGACGGTTCAGGCAGCCTGATCGCCGAGACGTGACCAACGAGGGCTCTTGGCCCGCACGCCCTTCTGGTGAACGGCGATGATCGAGCCGGATCTCACCACACCCAAGGGGCCCGGTCCCGCGAAGCGCGAGAGGCCGGCCATCTTCAACGCAAACCCGGCTTTAGCCTGCCGGTATCCAACCCGGGTGCCGGCGCCGAAGACGACGAACAAGCCGACCAGGCCAGGAAGAGCACCTGTGGCCAATGCCCACAGCGACAGCGGCACTAACAACGCACCGAACGCCCGATCGAAGATCGATTCGTATTCGCCCGCCAGAGTTGGTATTGGCGCGGGAACCCTCTGGATCGGCGCGGCGAGAGCGGCAAGCGCGGTCGGGCCAAGCGTCGCGAATCCCGAACTAGCAAGGACAGGGTCGGACGGCTGCGTTGGCGCCATCCCCAGCAATGTTGGAGCTCCCGCTGGAATCACGGCCGCGATTCTTGCATCCATCATCGGGGGAAGGTGGTGGCCGGATGGCTCGCCTGACGCTGCCGTATAGGCGCCGACCGTGGGCACTCCGAGCAGTGCGACGAAGTTCCTGGGCAGCTGCGCAACGGCGGCCGCTGACTGCGTCACCGAACCCAGGACGGTCTCCAGCAGTGCGACTACATCGGAGATTGGAGTCTCTGAGAAGGGCAGCGCCCAAAGCACCGGGGGAATCGCGGCAGCTGCATCCCCTAGCGAGACGACCACCGTTTCTAGGGTTTTGACCATTGTGGTCAATGGGGCTGGATCAACAAACGAGGCGGGGTCAAACTCGCCGGCAAGCATATCTTGACCGGTCGGCGCGTTGTAGGGGCCGGTGACGGCAACGGGCGCGGTGAGCGATTCATCCGAGGCCGACGTCGGCTCGGTCGAGAGGGCAGCCACGCTGCCCCCCTCACGACTGTTCGACCCCGACACGGACACGACGGGCTCGGGCGCGGCAGCTTCGGCGGCCTCGGGTTCAGTGGCCGCCGCCAGCGTCTCCGCCGCCGACTCATCTTCGATTTGCTCTGGCGCGACGAGGGCATCGACTTCGCCAGCAGCACCCGCCTCCTCGACTTCGCTGACAGCGACGGCCTCCTCGACGACAACTGGCGACTCGCCAGCTTCCTCGGCGGCCAGCGCCTCATCGATGGCTTCGTCGGCGGCTAGCGATTCTGCGGCTAGCGATTCGGCGGAATCGTCATCTTGAGAAAGCGTGGAGCCGGCCTCGCTGTGCGATGTCGGGTCGGAATCGCGAAGGCTGGCGGAAGAATCGCTGGAGGAACTTTCAGCACTGGAACTGTCAGCACTGGAACTGTCAGCGCCGGAACTGTCGGCACCGGAGCTGTCAGCGCCGGAGCTGTCGGCGCTGGAGCTATCGGCGCTCGATGACGTCGAGCTCGAATCGCTGCCGCCGGTGTCTGCCACGGCGGTTGCCCCGCCTGCACTACCGATCAAGAGCGCTGTGGAAAGCACCAGGACGCCCGTTGCGGAGCGAAAACCCTGCACCGTCAGAGCCTCCTCTCGAAGCGGCATGGACCGACGAATAACCAAAGCAACGCCCATTATTGTTGCATAAATTCACGTGGAGGACGATTGAGTTGCCGCAGCAAATTTATGCCGGGATCAGGGCGGTTTTCCTCCTGGCCCTCGCAGCTGACCCAACTGGGGTCTGAGCACCTAGCAGTGCACGTCGGCACAGCCGCCTGAGCTGCTCCCCATTAATCTGCCACCCGTCACAATAAGCAGGCCAGGAAATACCCAGCCTTTTGCCAGAATCACTTACCGGCACCCAATCTGGCTATCCAATGACATCGATCGATCAGGGCTTGAAAGCCGGGTGACGATCCTCACGCGCGGCTCCGATACCGGGGCCAGCACTGCCAGTCTCCAACCAGACCGGAGGCAGATATGCATACTTTCCGTATGCATCCCTTCCGCAAAGCTGTCGAAGCCCGCGACGAAGCCGGCATCGAAGCCTTGTTGGCCGACGACGTCGTGTTCACCAGTCCCGTCGCCTTCAAGCCCTACCCGGGCAAACTCATCACTGCGGCGATCCTGCGCGGCGTGATGCGCGTGTTCGGAGATTTTCGCTACATCCGCGAGATCGCCGATGTCAACGGCCGCGACCACGCCTTGGTGTTCGAGACATCGGTCGACGGCAAGACGGTCACCGGGTGCGACTTCCTGCACCTCAACGACGACGGCCTGATCGACGACTTCATGGTGATGGTGCGGCCTCTCTCGGGTGCGACGGCATTAGCCGAAGCGATGGGCGCCCAGTTCGACCGTATCCAGCGCGAGGCCCTCGAATCTGCCCAGGAACTTGAGAAGTAGGTCATCGGGTCTGATGCCACAACCGAACGCGAGCCGGACCTCTCGGCGGAGCTTCATCGGCGGTAGCGCCGCGGCCGCCGCTGCACTGACGCTGGGCTCGTCGTTCCTCGCCGCCTGCGGTTCAGATACCGGCACGTCGAGTTCGGCCAATGAGCAGGGCGGTCCCGCCAGCGGCACCCTGCGCATCTCGAACTGGCCGCTCTACATGGCCGACGGATTCATCGCAGCATTCCAGACCGCGTCCGGCGTCACCGTCGACTACAAGGAAGACTTCAACGACAACGAACAGTGGTTCGCCAAAGTCAAGGAACCGTTGTCACGTAAGCGCGACATCGGCGCCGACCTAGTGGTACCGACGACGTTCATGGCGGTGCGGCTGCACCAGCTCGGCTGGCTAAACGACATCAGCGGCGAGAACGTACCCAACAAGGCGAACCTCCGCCCCGACCTGATGGAAGCCAGCGTCGATCCAGGACGCAAGTTCAGTGCGCCATACCTGTCTGGTCTGGTCGGGATCGCCTACAACCGCGCGGCAACGGGCCGCGACATCAACACCGTCGATGACCTATGGGATCCCACGTTCAAGGGCCAGGTCAGCCTGTTCTCCGACGCACAGGACGGCCTCGGGATGATCATGCTCTCGCAAGGAAACACGCCCGAGAGCCCAAGCGCCGAGGGCGTCCAGCAGGCAATCGACCTCGTCCGTGAACAGAACGACAAGGGTCAGATCCGCAGATTTACCGGCAACGACTACACCGAAGAGCTCACCGCCGGTAATATCGCTGTGGCACAGGCATATTCGGGCGATATCGTACAGTTGCAAGCCCGCAACCCCGACCTCCAGTTTGTCGTTCCAGAGGCGGGCGGGACCACCTTCGTCGACACGATGGTGATCCCCTACTCCACTCGGAACCAGCAGGCGGCCGAAGCGTGGATCAACTACGTCTACGACCGGGCGAACTACGCAAAGCTGGTGGCATTCGTCCAGTTCGTGCCGGTGTTGTCGGGGATGACCGAGGAACTCGAGAAGATCGACCCGGCCGCGGCCAGCAATCCGCTGATCAATCCGCCCCAAGAGATTCTGGACAGGGCCAAGGCCTGGGCGATGCTCACCGACGAGAAGGCCCAGGAATTCAATACCGCCTACGCCGCCGTCACCGGCGGCTGACACATCGCCGGTGTAGCCAGCAAGCAGGCCGCGCTGTCGACTGTGCCGGCGACTGCGATCCTGGCCACCGGCCTGATGCGCCTGATGCTGCTGGCAATCGGAACGCTTCACCGGCGCAAGGGTTTCCGAGCCTGACGGGCGATGCCGGCACCGATAAGCCCCAAAGCCGCTACCGTGAGTCTGTGCCGACCGACGCTGCAGATACCGCCGACCTTCTGGCAGTCGAACCAAACCTGCTGCTGCAAAGGATGGAGAACCGGATCGTCCGGCACAGCCTCGACGCCCCGGACGTACTCAGCAGCGAGGAACTGCGCAAACTGCGCTACATACTTAACTTCGCCCGGCTCGCTGACTTCGAACCGGGGGC
>JAHZKD010000262.1 GCA_022600605.1 Actinomycetes bacterium | reverse complement strand
TTCGTCGCCGCGTAGCCGGCCTGGCCGGGCATCGGTTGGAATGCGATCGTTGAGGCGACGTTGAGCACCGCTCCACGGCCGCGGTCCACCATGGGCGGAACGAACGTGCTGCACAACGCGGTGACCGCCTCGACGTTGACGTGGACCATGCCAACCTCGCGTGCGGGGTCGAGCTCGACGAACTTGCCGGCCGTGCCGAAACCCGCGTTGTTGACCAGCAGCTCGACCGTGAGACCGAGCTGGGCGACACGGTCGGGCACCTCGGCGCGCGCTGCCGGGTCGCTGACGTCGCAGCCGAGCACCTCGACCCGGACACCGAACTCATCGGACAGCTCGGATGCCAGGCTCTCGAGCCGCTCGACGCGCCGAGCGAGCAGCACAAGGTTCTGGCCGCGCTTGGCGAGCGCACGAGCGATCTCGACGCCGATACCCGACGACGCGCCGGTGATCAAGCAGGTCGATTCCGGTGATGGTTCAGGCAGGGCCATGGTCGCTCCAATCAGGTCGTGCTCACGGCATGGGTCATGTCAACAGCTACTCGGCCGTCGCCGGCCGCAACTTAGTAAGACCCGCCATGCACCAATCAGTCAAGCCACCGCCCCGCGTGGGTTGAGGCGCTTCGGCTCCCGGCGGCGCGTCCACGTTCGGACGATCCCGAATTCCGCCAAGTATCCGGTGCACACGCCGGGCAGGGTCTTGGTCAACCGAAATCGAGTATGAATGACACGCGGGCTGCACGACGACCTTCTACGCCCCATCGTGCCATGATCGCCTGCGGCAGCCGCGCTGTGCCCGGCCAACTCAAATGGGATGATCCCAGGGCCGCCGGTTCTTCGCTTCTTTCGTTCAGCTAACAGCATCACCATCGCATAGCCCACACGGAAAGTGGTCCAGACCGGCAAGGATTGCGCGGCCCGGCGAGTGCCACTCATGACGATCTCCTCGATGTTCGGTGAATCGATTAGCCGTTGCGGCGCAACGACGTTCACCGAAGTTGGGAACCTACCGGCGTGACGACCATTGTCGAGGGTGACCGTCCCTCGGACTCGATCGACCAGCTGGTGTCGATCCGCTAAACGGTGTGGGGAGGCTGGGGCCTCCGATCACATGCATGTGAACGTGGGTTGCCGAATCGCGAGGAGTTTCCTCCTGTCGACCAGTCCCGGCCTCGGAAGTGAGCTGACTCACCCGCCGATCACGCAGGTCGACTGCGGCACAACAGCGTGCAATTGGCCTTCCTGGCGTGCACAATCGAGCTGGAACGCAGCTGCTTCAGACTGCGCCAGTGCCCAGCCCAGGGTCGAGCCCACCTGCTCAAAAAGGCACCCTCGCGGCTACCCGAACAAGACTCCAATCGCAGCCAGGAACCATTTCCAGACCACGCAGAAACGGCATTCAAGCAGCAGCCAGCTGGAGCCGATCTCAGACGTACTACAGCGAGACTCAGGAGGAGAGATGAAGTCCTATCAGACAGTGGTGGTAGGGACCGACGGCTCGGAGACGTCGCTGCGTGCGGTCAACCACGCAGCCGAAATTGCCGCCGAGTCGGACGCAAAGTTGATCATTGCGACCGGATACCATCCGGATCCAGACGCCCCTCGCGCTGCCGACATCCTCAAAGACGAAGGCTACAAGGTGCGCGGCAACGCGCCGATCTACGAGATTCTGCACGAGGCCAACCTGCGAGCCAAAGAGGCCGGGGTGAAGGACGTCGAGGAGCGGCCGATTCGCAAGAATCCCGCGACAGCACTGGTGAACCTCGCCGAGGAGGTCGACGCCGACCTGCTGGTCGTCGGCAACGTGGGACTCGATAAAGCACTAGGGCGATGGCTCTCACTGCCGGGCAATGTGTCTCGTCGGGCCAAGACCGACGTACTGGTGGTGAACACAACCGGCCAACGCGGCGAGCTTTCACAACCGGCCTAGAGCCTGGCCGCCCAGCCCATTGGTGGGCCGGACATCGTGTATGCGGGTGGCCGGCGGCGCCCGCTGACGTTCAACCGGCCGGGGTGGCTGCGCGGTCGCCCTTGGTCGTGGACTCACTGACGGATTCCGGCGGCACCGCTGCCACCGTCACCCAGGTGTTGTTGACCGCCGCATTGCCGGAGAATTGGTCGGTTAGCGAAGGGTCATGCAGCAGGTTGACGTTCGCGCCCGGCAGTGATGCCGCAAGCTGCCAGCCGACACCGGGTTCGTTGTGGCCCCAGCCGTGCGGAATGGCGATGGTCCCCGCACGAATATCATCGCTGACCTCGCAGGTGACCACGATCGATCCGGTAGGAGAGGTCACCGCGACCCGTTCACCGTCGGAAAGCCCCCGCTTAGCGGCGTCGTCAGGATGCATCAGAGCGGTACATCGATCGCGGCCCTTCACCATCGTTGCGACGTTGTGCAGCCAGGAGTTATTGCTGCGCAGGTGGCGGCGGCCGATGAGTTGCAAGTCGTAGCCGTCGGTGGCTGCGGTGATGGCACTGCCGCGGCGGGCATCGTCGAGCAGGGCGCCGGCACTGGCAATGAAATCCTCCGGCGCCAGGCGTACCCGGCGATCCTTGGTCCCGATCAGCGAAGGCAGCCTTGGCTGCAGCGGTCCCAGGTCGATACCACCGGCGGCAGCGCGCGCCTTGCGCACCGTCAGTCCCTTGCGGCCGCGCCGCAGCACCCCGTGTGGACCGGCGGCCACCCCGAGGCTCACCAATCGCACCGGGCTGAGCTGCTCGAAGATTCTGTTGACCGCACGGCCGGCCAATCGGCGCACCGGCAGCGGGAGCACCTCAGTGATCAATCGCGCCAGGATCTGCCAGTCGTCGAGGCCGCCGCCGGGCGGTTCGAAAACCCTGTTGTCACAGCGCAGGTTGTTGCGCACGCTGAATATCGGGAACAGGAAGTTGACGTCTTCGCGTTCCAGAGCAGAGACCGGCGGAAGGATGATGTCGGCGTGCCGGGTCGTCTCGGTGATGTACATATCGACGGCGACATAGAAATCCAGGGAATCCAGCGCAGCCCCGAGCCGGCCGCGTTGTGGGGTAGACAGCACCGGGTTGCCCGCGTAGGTGATCATCGCCCGGATCTGACCCTCGCCCCCGGTCAGGATCTCGTCGGCCAGCACCCCCACCGGCAGTTCGGTGCGAAACGACTTGTGCACGCCGGATCGATCCGTCCATTTGCCATACAACATGGGCAGATACTTCGCGTATCGGGCCAGGTCGATCGGGGGCGTCGCGAACATCTGTCCGCCGGGCCGATCAAGGTTCCCCGTCACCGCATTGATTGTGTTGACCAGCCAATGCACCAGCGTGCCTGTCACTTGCTGGCATACCCCGATGCGGGCATAGAGCACCGCCGATTCTGCAGCCGCATGCTCGCGCGCCAATCGGCGGATCGTTTCCGCGTCGACACCGGCGTGCGGCGCCGCCTGCTCCGGGGTGAACTCCGCCACCAGTAACCGCAACTCGTCCCACCCCGTGCACTGCTCGCGGACCACCGTTGTGTCGCAAAGGCTTTCACTGATCAATACCTGCAGCATCGCCAGCAGAAGATAGGCGTCGCCCCCGGGTGCTACCGCCACATGCTCGTCGGCAAGCCTTGCGGTCTCGGTGCGCCGCGGGTCGATCACCACGACCTTGCCGCGCCGGCGCACCTCGCGGATGCGGCGCTTGGCATTGGGCATTGTGGTGACCGATCCGTTCGACACCGCTGGATTGGCGCCCATGACGACCAACCGATCCGTCCGATCGATATCGGCGATCGGCATCAGTCCATTGGATCCGAACATCCGCCACGCGACGAATTCCTGCGGGAACTGATCGATCGACGACGCCGAGTAGAAGTTCTTCGTCCACAGCACCGCGCGCAACAAGCCGCCGTAGATCACCGATGAACTGTGTGCCGCTGGGTTTCCCAGATACATCCCGATCGCACTGCGTCCGTGCTTGGCACGCACCGTCCGCAAGCGTTGCCCTATCTCGCGGAACGCCTCGTCCCACCCGATCGGCTCAAAGGAGTCACCGATGCGCCGCACCGGCGCGCGCAACCGATCAGGATCGTGGTGCAGCCCCCCCATCGCTGTTGCCTTCGGGCAGATGTAGCCACGCGACAGCACGTCCAGCGGATTGCCCTCGATTCGCGTGACGCGGTCCGGGGGCTGGTCCTGGCCAGCGTCGCTATCCACGGTCACCAGAATTCCGCAATGCGCCTCACACAGCGAGCATTGCCGAGCGACGGTGGTTGCGCTCATGAGCGCTCCTCACACATTGAGATCGTTTCTCCCTCAGAGTACAAGTGGCCGGTGGCTGAGCCCCAAGCGTCGGGAAGGATCGCCGGAGTGAGCTACCGATGGCTGGGGTCAGTGTTCGGCTTGAGGCCAACTGGGCGCTTCGGCGGCGTTCAATGCCAGGCATCAGAACGTGCAGTAAGGAACACGCAGCCGTCGAACTGTTTCCGGTTAGGCGGGACGCCCTAACGGGGCACAAGCGGGAACGCACGATCTCAATCCCAGATAACGACCGGATAGCCGGCGGCCACCATCCGGACGTACTTGTCGGGGTGCAGGGGGTTACCAGTCGGGCCCGTGCCAGGGTTGTAGGTTCTCGTGGCTGACTGCAAAGTCTCACGACTGGCTTCCGATGAACTTCACATGTGAAGTGGCGGTGAGACGCGATCGTTGGCGCCGTACTTGGCCAGGACCTTGTCCCGCACCCGCGGGTGAATGTTCACCCGGGTGATGTCGCCGTCGTAGTGCTCGAGCACCCGGTGGTCCATGATCTTGCGCCACAGCGGCGGGAAGTACGTCAGCGCGATCATCGACGCGTACCCACTGGGCAGGTTCGGGGCGCCCTCCATGCTGCGCAGCGTCTGGTAGCGGCGCGTCGGGTTGGCGTGGTGATCGCTGTGTCTCTGCAGGTGGTAGAGGAACAGGTTGGTCACCAAATGGTCTGAGTTCCAGCTGTGTTCGTGCGTACAAACCTCATAGCGGCCGCTGGCGACCTTCCGGCGCAGCAGACCGTAGTGCTCGAGATAGTTGACCGCCTCCAGCAGCATCAAGCCGAACACGGCAGAGATCAGTATGTATGGGATGAGGGCGAGTCCGAAGACCGCGATCAGGATGCCGTAGAACAGGACCGACATCGCCCAGGCGTTGAGTATGTCGTTGGACCAGTGCCACGGACTCTTGCCCTGCCGGCGAAGTCGCGCTGCCTCCAGCTCCCAGGATGACTTAAAGGCGCCCCACACGCTGCGCGGTAGGAACTCCCAGAATGTTTCGCCGAAGCGGGCTGAGGCAGGATCCTCAGGGGTGGCGACTCGGACGTGGTGTCCTCGGTTGTGCTCGACGTAAAAGTGGCCGTAGCCGGTCTGGGCCAGCGCGATCTTGGCAAGCCAGCGTTCCAGTTCGGCTTTCTTATGGCCCATCTCGTGGGCGGTGTTGATGCCAACGCCTCCGAGCACGCCCACCGACAACGCCAACCCGATCTTCGCCGGCCACCCCAGCGAGCCTTCGAATCCGGGCGCGCCGAGGTTTGACGTGGTGAACAGGTAGGCCCCGAAGATGACAGTGGCGTACTGGAACGGGATGAAGATGTAGGTGCAGTAGCGGTAGTACTTGTCGTTCTCGAGACGCTCCATCGCCGCATCGGGTGGGTTCTGACCGTCAGGGCCGTACCGCAGGTCCAGTGCGGGCAGCAAAAGGTAGAGCAGGATCGGACCGATCCAGAACGGCACCTGGGCGGCCGCGTGCCAACCCGCCAGGCCGAGCGCCCACACCAACGGCATCATCATGAAGAACCCCGTCGGCACGATCAGGCCCATCAGCCAGAGGTATCGCTTCTTGTCGCGCCACGGCTGGGTGTCGATCTCAGAAAATTCGGCGCTCACCCCCGTTACCGTAGTCACCGTAGCGGGTTCGGTGGGTCGAGTTCGTTGACGTGCGGCGCGGGTTGATCATCTTGATGATCGCCCCGAGCGCCGGGAGCCGCGATTGTGGCCACGAAGTACTCGGCCCCACAAGCCAGGCGCTCTCGGAAGGAGCTTGATGAACTGGTACACCGGCAACACAACCTATGACACTGTCTTGACGATCGCCCTGGTTATCGCAGCATTGGTGATCATCGGCGGCTTGTTCGTGCAGAGTCCATACGGCCGATTCGGGTCCACGGCGCCCGGGGTGAATCTCAACCCGAAGCTGGGCTGGTGGCTGATGGAGATCCCCGCAACCGTAGTGTTCGCCATCTTCTACCTCACCGGGCCTTTTCGATTCGAAGCCACGCCGCTGGTCCTTGCAGCAATCTGGCTGCTGCACTACGGCAACCGGGGCTGGTTCTTCCCGCTGTCGATCAGACAGGTGCCGGGCAAACGCGGCAGCTTCAACATCTCGGTGATCGCCGCTGGGATGGTGATCACCGCGATGCACGGTTACCTCAACGGCTCGTTCTTCAGCCACGACTACAAGCATCAGTACGGCACCGATTGGCTCACCGACCCGCGGTTTCTCCTCGGGTTGATCGTCTACCTCAGCGGATTCGTCCTGCTGGTCTCGTCGGAGTCGATCGTGCGCAATCTGCGCGACAAGAAGGACCCGGGCAGCAGCGAGTACAAGATCCCCTACGGGGGCGGGTTCCGGTTCGTCACCAGCCCGGCGTACCTGGGCGAGCTGATCGCGTGGGCCGGATTCGCCCTGCTGACCTGGTCGCTTGCTGGGGTTGCCATCTTCCTGATCACAGCAGGCAATCTGATCCCACGGGCATTCGCCACTCACAAGTGGTACCGCGAGAAGTTTCCGGATTACCCCGCCGAGCGCAAGGCCCTGATACCCGGATTGATCTGATCAGACTGCCCTGACGAGATACCGCCAAGGGGTGCAGTCGCTGTGCGGCCGCATCAACCCCGCGGAATTTACGGTGCCGGCGGCGGTTGGATGTCGGTGTTGTTGTCGCCCGGACCCGCTGTCGCGGTCAGACCGTCCCCATTGACGATGGCGCTAGCGGTGTTGTCGTCGAGGGCGACCGCGCCGCTAAACAGGCCGTCGGCCGTGGCCGAGCTGTTGGGGAGAAAAGCGATGGCCAACGAACCGAAGCCCGACGATTCGGCATGGGCCGTGCCCATCTGCACCAGTTGGTGGCCGCCAGCCGAGATACTCACGTTGAAAATGTCGAAAATTGAGCCGTTTGTCGAATTGGCTGGAGTCGTCAGCAGCGCCGACTGCTCCATTGAGGCCTGTGTGGACTGGGGCGTGCTCATCCGCCGCCAGGCCGCGTAGAGCAACTCCAGCACTGAGG
>JAHZKD010000261.1 GCA_022600605.1 Actinomycetes bacterium | reverse complement strand
TCGGGCCGTGGACCGCGCAGCTCAGATCGCCGCTGGGGCTGATGCGAAGCTCATCGTCGCGACGGCCTACTTCCCGCATGCCGAAGATCAGCACGGCTCTAACGCGCTCAAGGACGAGAGCTACAAGCTGCAAGGGAACGCTCCGATATACGACATCCTGCACGACGCGCGGGATCGCGCCAAAGCTGCCGGGGCCAAGGACGTCGAAGAGAAGGCCGTCGTCGGGGCACCCGTGGAAGCTCTTGTCGAGCTGGCCGAGGAAGTGGGCGCCGACCTGCTGGTGGTCGGCAATGTTGGACTGAGCACGGTGGCCGGACGGCTACTCGGGTCAGTTCCCGCCAATGTGGCGCGGCGATCCAAGTCCGACGTGCTGATCGTTCACACTTCTTAAGACGGACCGCATCTTGGTGCCGAAGACGTCATGGTCGCGGGCGCGGGCCAACAGATCAGCTAGGTGCTGGGCACCCCGGTCCGCACCGCTCTGATCCCACCCCGAATTACTTCCAGCTTCGGCTAGCATCGTCGTCATGCCAAACCACGTGGGGACTGACCCAGACGGCCACGCCAACGACGCCGGCTCGGACGGGGGTATCAAGGTTGCGGATGACATCGAGGCAAGCAGGAAGGGCTTAGACGAGGCCACTTCGGTGACGGAAAGCGCGCAGCTTCGCTTCTTATCTGTACTTTCGATGGCTTTGGGTGTTCTTATTCTCGTCCCCAACGTGTTAATAGCGCAGAATTTTTGGCCTAATTACAGGGGAAATGCTGTTGCGCTGGCCTTAATGAGCACAAGCTTGCTCATCGGTGTGTTTCTGATTATCTATGGGGCTGTCGTGTGGAATCGGAACTGGAGCATTAGATGGGCGATAATACTGCCGATTGTTGCATTTCTACTGGCGCCGGGAATTACTGTGTGGAGCACCCAGACGGCCAGGCCTAACCCAGAACCTTTAGTGAAGATGCCCTGTATCGACTTGTACCAGCGAGCGCTGGAAATCAAAAAGGATAACCCTGGATTCGTAATGTCGGCGAAGGACCCAGACCAACGTCGGTGCGATATTAATAGCGTCCTGCAATAGGTACTGCGCCACGTTTCATCAATCAACGAAGAATCTGATCCTCGGGCTCAAACCCACGTGAAAAGTCAGTTCGGCTCGCCATTCCTTGTGGATGACGGGCGGGCATCACCAGCCGCGTTCGCGCCATTCCGCTAGGTGCGGCCGTTCTACTCCGAGCGTGGTGTCGTCGCCGTGGCCGGGATAGATGGCTGTGCCGTCCGGGTATCGCGCGAACACTTTCGTTTCGAGGTCGTCTATCAATGACTTGAACTCATCTGGGTTTGTTGTCCGTCCAGGACCACCGGGAAACAGACAGTCACCGGTGAATAGCTGGACCTCATCGCCGGCGGCCGGACCGGACATCGCCAGTGCAACCGAGCCAGGCGTGTGGCCGCGCAGGTGGATGACGTCGAAGCTGAGCTCGCCGACGTTGACAGTGTCGCCGTCGGACAGCAGTCGATCCGGGGTGACGGGCAGCGGTCCGGCATCCAATGGGTGAGCGGCGGTCGGGGCGCCGGTAGATGCGGCGACCTCCGATAGCGCCATCCAATGGTCCTGGTGCTGGTGGCTGGTGACGATCAACGACAACTTGGGCGCGTACCGTGCGATCAGTTCGAGCAGGATTTCGGGGTCGTTGGCGGCATCGATGAGCAGGGTCTCACCGGTTCGGGAACACGTGACTAGGTAAGCGTTGTTGTCCATGGGGCCGACGGATACCTTGAGGATCGAGGCACCTGGAAGGGTGCGCCGAGCTGGTTTCCCGGGATCAACGTGTCCGCTGTAGTGGTCATCGACGACGGTCATGTTGATCTAGGTTACTTTCCGCCGCTACGGGCGCGCCGAGGCCGTCGTGAACACTGACCGATAGCTGGCTGGGGGTTTGTCGGTGCCGGCACCTAGCATGGGTCTGGCTTCCGCCACACGGGTGACGCGGACCCACCGAGTGAGAAGCGTGAGCGACCGAGTGAGAACCGTGAGCGACCGAGTGAGAACCGTGAGCGACCGCGTGAGAACCGTGAGCGACCGCGTGAGAAGCGTGAACGACCGTGAGGAAGGACGGAGTTGGCTGACCGCCTGATCGTCAAGGGTGCCCGGGAGCACAATCTGCGCGGCGTCGATCTCGACTTGCCGCGTGAGGCACTGATCGTGTTCACCGGTCTGTCGGGCTCTGGCAAGTCCTCCTTGGCGTTCGACACAATCTTCGCCGAGGGGCAGCGTCGCTACGTGGAGTCGCTGTCGGCCTATGCACGGCAATTCCTCGGGCAGATGGACAAGCCCGACGTCGACTTCATCGAGGGTCTTTCACCTGCGGTATCCATCGACCAGAAGTCCACCAACCGCAACCCGCGCTCGACTGTCGGCACCATCACCGAGGTCTATGACTATCTGAGGCTTCTCTACGCCCGAGCCGGCACGCCGCACTGCCCGGTGTGCGAACAGCGCATCGCCCGCCAGACTCCCCAACAGATCGTCGATCAGGTCCTTGCCATGGACGAGGGGCTGCGATTTCAGGTGCTCGCGCCGGTGGTCAGAACCCGCAAGGGGGAGTTCGTCGACCTGTTCGACAAGCTCAACACACAGGGCTACAGCCGGGTCCGGGTCGATGGCGTGGTGCACTCCCTGGCAGACCCGCCGAAGCTGAAGAAACAGGAGAAGCACGACATCGAGGTGGTCGTCGATCGCTTGACCGTCAAGGCCAGCTCCAAGCAGCGTTTGACCGACTCAGTGGAAACTGCGCTAAACCTTGCCGACGGCATCGTGGTCCTGGAGTTCCCAGATGACCGAGACAAAGAGACCGACATTCCCCGCGAGCAGCGGTTCTCAGAAAAGCTCGCTTGTCCGAACGGCCACCCCTTGGCCGTCGATGACCTCGAGCCCCGGTCGTTCTCATTCAACTCGCCCTACGGGGCGTGTCCGGAGTGCGTCGGTCTGGGCATCAAGAAAGAGGTCGACCCCGATCTCGTGGTGCCCGACTCCGACCTAACGCTCGCGGAGGGCGCCATCGCGCCCTGGGCGATGGGAAACACCGCCGAATACTTCACCCGAATGTTGTCCGGACTGGGCGACCAGTTGGGGTTCGATGTCGATACCCCGTGGAAGAAGCTTCCCGTCAAGGCGCGCAAGGCGATTCTTGAGGGCTGCGACGAGAAGGTGCACGTGCGGTACAAGAACCGCTACGGCCGCACACGGTCCTACAACGCTGACTTCGAGGGCGTCATGGCGTTCCTGCACCGTCGCATGGAGCAAACCGACTCCGAACAGACCAAGCAGCGCCTCGAAGGCTTCATGCGTGACGTGCCATGCCCCGAATGTGACGGCACCCGGCTCAAACCAGAAATCCTGGCAGTCACGTTGACGGCAGGGGATTTCGGCGCCAAGTCGATCGCGAAGGTAGCGGAGCTGTCGATCGCCGAGTGCGCGGAATTTCTCAACGCGCTCACCCTGGGGACCAGAGAACGGGCGATCGCCGGGCAGGTACTCAAGGAGATCCAGTCTCGGCTGGGATTTCTCCTCGACGTCGGCCTGGAGTACCTATCGCTGTCCCGTGCCGCCTCGACACTGTCCGGCGGTGAGGCGCAACGCATCCGGTTGGCCACGCAGATCGGGTCGGGCCTGGTCGGCGTGCTCTACGTGCTCGACGAACCATCGATCGGGCTGCATCAGCGCGACAACCGCAGGCTGATAGACACCCTGGTGCGGCTACGCGATCTCGGCAACACTCTCATCGTGGTCGAACACGACCTCGACACCATTGCCCACGCCGACTGGGTCGTCGACATCGGCCCGGCAGCCGGCGAGCACGGTGGCGAAATTGTGCACAGCGGACCATACGAGGACTTGCTCAAGAACGCGAATTCGATTACTGGCGACTACCTTTCGGGAAAGCGGGAGATCGACGTTCCCGCGTTGCGGCGGCCGGCCGAGCGCAAGCGCCAGCTCACGGTGGTCGGCGCGCGAGAGCATAACCTGCGCGAGATTGATGTGTCCTTCCCGCTGGGGGTGCTCACCTCGGTGACCGGCGTCTCCGGGTCCGGCAAGTCGACACTGGTCAACGACATCTTGGCGTCCGTGTTGGCCAACAAGCTCAACGGTGCACGGCAGGTGCCCGGCCGGCACACCCGGGTGACCGGTTTGGACAAGGTCGACAAATTGGTTCGGGTCGACCAGTCGCCGATAGGCAGGACGCCGCGTTCCAACGCCGCGACCTACACCGGGGTGTTCGACAAGATACGCACACTGTTCGCAGCGACGACCGAAGCCAAGGTCCGTGGTTATCAACCCGGGCGGTTCTCCTTCAACGTCAAGGGCGGCCGCTGTGAGGCGTGCTCCGGTGACGGCACCATCAAGATCGAGATGAACTTTCTTCCCGATGTATATGTCCCGTGCGAGGTTTGCCAGGGTGCCCGCTACAACCGCGAAACCCTCGAGGTCCACTACAAGGGCAAGACCATCGCCGAGGTGCTCGATATGTCTATCGAGGAGGCAGCGGAGTTCTTCGCTCCGATCACATCCATCCACCGATACCTGAAGACCTTGGTCGATGTTGGGCTCGGTTACGTCAGGCTGGGCCAGCCGGCACCCACGCTGTCCGGCGGCGAGGCGCAGCGTGTGAAGCTGGCGTCAGAGTTGCAGAAGCGCTCCACCGGGCGCACGGTGTACATCCTGGACGAGCCGACTACCGGGCTGCACTTCGAAGATATCCGCAAACTCTTGATAGTGATCAACGGCCTTGTCGACAAAGGCAATACGGTCATTGTGATCGAGCACAATCTCGATGTGATCAAGACCTCGGACTGGATCGTCGACATGGGTCCAGACGGGGGGTCCGGCGGTGGCACCGTGGTCGCCACGGGCACCCCCGAAGACGTCGCCGCCAACATGAATAGCTACACGGGCCACTTCCTAGCCGAGTCGTTGGGCGTGGCGCGCCGGAAGCCGCGTAAAGCTCGCAGCCGCCGCAAAGTCAGCGCGTAGCGGTCGCCGGCGGTCGCGTCTTGACGCTACTGCGCCTGCCCGTCTTTGCTCATGGACGCGCGGATTTGCGCGAGACGCTCGGCCGCCGCCTCCTGGCGCGCTTCGTACTGTTCTTCGAGGCTGCGACCCTCTGGAGTGTCAGCGGCGAGCTCCACCGACCCGATTGAGGTCGCATGCCGGGTTTCGATCTTTTCGCGCACGGACTCGAACGTCGGGATGCCGTCTGCGGTGTAGCCGGTGTCGGCAGATTCCACAGGTTGTTGCGTGGCGCTTGGAATCACGATGTCGCTACCTTCTGGCGCGACGCAGGCATCGGTGCTGGGTTCCTCCGGCATGACCACCACGCTACTCCGCAGTAGCACCGCGTGGCTGTCGATATCTCTACCGTCGCCAGTGCAGGGCGGGGTGGGTCGGGCAGGCTGACTCGGGGGCGTACCGGGCCTACCGCTAGAGCGTGCTAGCTGGGCGCTGCCGCGTTGGATGTGAAGGGCCAGTGGTGATTTCCTTAGGGTCGCATGACCTGGCGGCTGAGGGCCTAATGAGGTTTGGCTAGCGGGAACGGCAGAGTTTCCCGGATGCTGCGGCCGGTGATCAGCATGACCACGCGGTCCACGCCCATACCCAGGCCGCCCGTCGGCGGCATCGCGTACTCCATGGCCTGCAGAAAATCTTCGTCGAGTTCCATTGCCTCAGGGTCGCCGCCGGCGGCCAGTAGAGATTGTTCCTGTAGTCGGCGGCGCTGCTCAACGGGGTCGGTGAGCTCGCTGTACGCGGTGGCCAATTCGACACCCCAGGCCACGAGATCCCAGCGTTCGGCGACTCCCGGGATGCTGCGGTGCGGCCTTGTCAGGGGAGACACCGTCGTCGGGAAATCCTTGTAGAACGTCGGTTCCTCGGTGCGGTGCTCGACGAGGCGTTCATAGAGTTCGAGCACCACCGCGCCGGCATCCCAATGGGTGAGGTAGGGAATGCCGGCGGCTTCGCATAACCCCCGGAGGGTGGCGAGATCGGTCTGCGGCCCGACGTCTTCGCCCAAGGCTTCCGACACCGCGCCGTGCACGGTCTTTACCGGCCACTGTCCGGAGATGTCGACCGGTTCCAGCGTCCCGTCCTCGCGTGGCCGTAAGAACACAGGGGCGTCATTGGCAGCCTGGGCGGCG
>JAHZKD010000030.1 GCA_022600605.1 Actinomycetes bacterium | reverse complement strand
TGCTTCCGGTGCGCTGCTGTCCGTTGCCTGCGGCGCGGAGGCGGTGACTTCTGCGGCGGAGTCGATCACTTCTGCGGTGGTGGCGTCCGATTCGTCGTCGGATGTTGTCGAATCGATGACGTGGGAGCTGACGAGGTCAGAATCTTCTCCGAAGGCTCCCGAGATCGTCGGCTGCGAATCTTCGTCGAGCTCGCCCCGGGGTGGGCGCGCGCCGTCAGAGTCAGAGTCGGCGTTATCGGAGTCTGAGCCTGAGTGGCTCGTCGAGTCTGAACGTGACTCACTTGACGAAGTCGAGCCTGAAGACGACGCCCCTGAAGACGACGCCCCTGAAGACGAGGCCCCTGAAGACGACGCCCCTGAAGACGAGGCCCCTGAAGAAGTCGAGTCGTCGGTGTCGGCATGCGCGGTCGGCATGCCGAGCGCTGCGCCGACGCCGAGGAATACTGCGAGTGCGCCGACTCGACCGATGAACCTAGAGTGCCCAACAGCGGGCCGGGACTCTTCGGCGTGCCCTTCGGCCCTATGGGTCTGCGGACGACGCATGTCGCCTCCTCAAACGCGTGGGATGAATCCCTTCGATCAGACCATTAGGTGTAGCAGGAGTCACAATCGAGGGCAACAGTCTCACTACGATGTCTCAGTGGTGCGACAAATAGTGCCGAATGTCTACCAGTGGATTCGCTGATTTGCCGACCCTTTGTTGGGCCCACGATCACGAAGCCGTATCGAAGGACTTCGGAAAGCCGCCAGTAATCGTGGACTGCTCGCGCCGGGCGCGTTTCGTGGATAGTTTTTGTGTGTAATGACAGAGACGGCTGAGCCCTCAGGCTTTCGCGGGCAGGATACCGATGTCCTGCCGCGAGTCCGCTCGCCCCGCCATCGCCGGGCCCCTCGTAAGGGGCACCGTCGGCTACTGGCCGGGGGGCGGGTGCTGGCCGGGCTGGTCACGGTGTTGGCACTGGTAGCGACGGGCATTGGTTGGGCGGGCTATCGCAGTCTGGCCGGTATCACCCTGTCCCAGGCGCTCGCCGGCGGGCCCGCCTCGACCGGCGGTGAACAGAACATCCTCATCATGGGGTTAGACAGCCGTCTTGACCAGTACGGCCAGCCGTTACCCCAAGAGATGTATGCGGCGCTGCACGCCGGCGATGAATCGGTGGGTGGCTACAACGCCAACGTGTTGATATTGCTGCACCTGCCCGCCGGAGACGGTCCGGTCATTGCGATCTCCATTCCCCGCGACGACTATGTCGATCTGCCCGGCTGCCCCAGCCAGCAGTGCAAAGGAAAAATCAAACAGGCCTATGGACTTGCCTACCAGCAGACCATGAACAAGCTGGCGGCTGAGGACACCTCTGAATCGGATAGCAGCGCATCGAGTTCGAGTAAGGCGCTCGCCAACGAACAGGCTGCGCGAGAGGCTGGGCGCAAAGCCGAGATCAACGCGGTTCGCGCGCTGCTCGGGGTACCGATCGATCATTTCATCGAGGTCACCCTGGGTGCGTTCTTCCAGATCGCCGAAGTAGTGCAACCCATCACGGTATGTCTCAACGACGCCACCGCCGACACGTACTCAGGTGCCAACTTTCGTGCAGGTGTGCAACAGATCGACGCCGCGCAAGCGATAGCGTTCGTGCGGCAACGCCGCGATCTGAACGACGCCCTGTTTACCGATTTGGATCGCACCAGGCGCCAGCAGGCGTTCATTGTCTCGCTGATGGCCGCGGTGCGTCACGGTGGAGCGTTGTCGAGCCCCAGTGCACTACGCAACTTGTTGCGGGTTGCTCAGCAGAACGTGGCGGTGGATGCCGATTTCGATCTGGCCGGCTTCGTCGACACTGACTCCGCCCTGACCGGGCGGCCCATCACGCTGTACACGTTGCCTATCAGCGAATTCAGCCAAGACCCTGACGGGGAAGACGTCAACCTCATCAACGTTTCGGCTATCCGCTCAATCGTGCGCAACCTGTTCGCCACCGGTTCGCCAGAACCGGAGGCCACGCCGTCGGCAACGCCCCCGGATTCAGCGGTGCTAGACGTGGTCAACGCCACGAGCTACGACGGCCTGGCCACCGCCGTTGAGAACAGCTTCGCTACTCGCGGATTCACCGCGGGCGAGGTCGACACAGCCGATTCGTTGGCCGATGCCAGCACAATCGAGTACGGAGCCGGTTCCGAGGAGGCCGCCCAAATGCTTGCCGATCAACTCCAACTGACGGCAGCTGCTTCCTCGTCGGTGGCCCCCGGCACCGTGCAACTAACGATCGGGTCCGACTTCCCGGTCAATGACTACCTCGACAGCGACGGCACCCCTATCTACGTCGCGCCCTCTGCGGAAACTCCCACTGCGGCGCCAGTCGATACGGTGGATGCCACCGCCACTGGCGCCGAAGCCCCGGCGCCCACCGACCTGACCAAGATGACCGGCACCGATATTCCCTGCGTACGTTGACCGCCGGTTGGTGGACGAATAGAGAATGTGCTCCCCGTTTGTCCTGGCGACTAAATGGAAATGCGCGAGCACACCGCACCAGAGCAGCGCGCGAGACCGGAGTGCTTCGATAAGCTGCCAAAGTGCGGCATCCCCCCCGACGAGTTCGATCTGCCGCCGCTCCGCAGCCCCGCTGGCAAGAGATCAAGCCGCCGCGGCGCGGCCTGCCCCGTCTTGGTCTTCGCGAATTATGGGACTATCGGGATCTCGGTGTGACGTTGGTGCAGCGGGATATGCGACTGGAGTACCGCCAAACGCTGCTCGGCATTGTCTGGCTCGTGATCCAGCCCGTCGCCGCAATGCTCGTCTTCGCATTGGTCTTCGGGCGCCTCGCGCAGCTACCCAGCGGCGGCGTGCCTTACACCTCGTTCGCGCTGGTCGGCCTGACGATCTGGACGTTCGTTTCGACCGGAGTCTCGTCGGCGGCGGAGTCTCTGGTGAACGACCGCGACATGATCACGCAGGTGTGGTTCCCGAGAATGCTGGCTCCGCTGTCGGCAGTGCTGTCGGACACTGTCAGGCTGCTGATCGCGTTCGTCCTGATGGTCCCGGTGTTCGCGATCGATGGCGTGGTTCCGCCGATACAGGTGCTGACCCTGCCGCTGTGGATCCTTGGTGCGATCCTGCTGGCGATGGGCGCCGGGCTGTGGCTGTCGGCGGCGTACGTTCTTTATCGCGACGTGGGCCACGCACTCGGGTTTCTGCTCCAGGGGTGGCTGGTTATCAGTCCGGTTGCCTATAGCAGCTCGCTGGTGTCCGACGGCTGGAGATACGTATACAACCTCAACCCGGCTGCCGGTCTGATTGACGGTATGCGTTGGGCGCTTCTGGACGGCCCGTCTCCGGGCCCGCAGCTCGCGGTGTCGGTCGGCTCGCTTCTCCTGCTCTGTGTCTCTGGCCTGGTGTGGTTCCGCATGGCTGAGCGGGTCTTCGCGGATACGATCTGATGGACGAGGCGGCGATCCGGGTCGAGAACTTGGGGAAACGGTTCCGACTCGGTGTCGGTGCAGGCGGCTATGACACGCTGCTACAGGCGCTGGCCCGAGCTGTGCGTCCCAAGAGCAACGACCAGCGAGAGCTGTGGGCGCTGCGCGGAGTGGATATGGATGTTGCGCGCGGCGAGGTGCTGGGGGTTATCGGACCAAACGGCGCGGGCAAGTCCACTCTATTGCGCATCCTTGCCCGCATCACCGTCCCCACCGAGGGTGCTGCGTGGACCCGCGGCACGGTCGGCGCACTTCTCGACGTCGGCACCGGCTTTGACGAGGAACTGACCGGGCGCGAGAACATCTTCCTCAACGGAACCCTGCTGGGCATGGGGCGCCGCAAGATCCGTGCCCACTTGGACGAGATCGTCGAGTTCGCCGGTGTCGAGCGCTTCCTCGACACCCCGATCAAGCGCTACTCGGATGGCATGCAATTGCGGCTGGCGTTCGCGGTGGCGGCCCATCTCGAATCACCGATCGTGGTCATCGACGAGGTGCTGGCCGTTGGGGACGCCGTTTTCCGAGAGAAGTGCATGGGCAAGATGGCCGAAATGGGGCGGCGCGATCGTACGGTGCTCTTCGTCAGTCACGACCTCGGCACGGTCACCCGGCTGTGTAAGCGCGTTGTGTGGCTGGAGGCCGGCCGCATCCGGGCCGACGGCCCCGCACGCAAAATCGTGTCCTCCTATCTCACGCATGTGACACCCGCTGGCCTGCTCGATGTGGAGTTCGATGTTGACCCGGGCGCGGCGACGGCGGTCCAGCGAGTCACCGTGCGCGATGCAACATCGGGTCAGGTGCTCACGGTGGCGCAGCGTGGCCGGGCGTTTACGATCGAGATGGCCTTCGTGGTCCGCGAGGCGATACGCGATGTCGACGTATCACTCGTTCTGATCGACGAACTCGGAGCGATCATCGTCGATGACGCCGTGAACGACCGCCTGACCGGCGCGGCGCTGTCCGGCGAGCCGGGGACCTACGTGGTCTCTGCGACGTTCCCGGGTGTGCTGCGGGCGGGACCGTACCTGCTACGAACCTGGATCGGCAATAGTCTTGAGGAAGCGGTCGATCGTGGCCTTCTGACGATCCGTGTCGCTGCGCGGGAAGACGACCCTCAGGAGTTCATGGAACGCACCCGGGCGGTGCAGCCGGAGATCGAGTGGAAGGCTCGGCGCGAACCCTTACTCTGACTGCTTGCCGGATTGCGCTCTACTTCACGGCTTTGATTCCGATCGTGAGTTGGAAGTCGGGATCTTGCAGGTCGAGTTCGCGGCGGCTCAGGTCTTCTTGGGCGAGTCCGTAGAGAAACGCCGACGCGCTGAGGACGTTGCCGAAGCTCTCCACGGTGACCTTCGCGGGGTCGAACACCTCCTCGAAGAGTCGTCGCGCCGACAGGGTGGTAAAGCGCCAGTAGTCTCCCCAGGAGTCGATGTCGGGCCGGCAGATCTGAGATATGCCCGGAACGGTCAGCAGCGCCGTTCCGCCCGGCTTGAGGATGCGATGGATTGTCTTGATGGCTGCCTTGACGTCATAGATCACCAGCAGCGTCTGGATGCAGATGACGCAGTCA
>JAHZKD010000260.1 GCA_022600605.1 Actinomycetes bacterium | reverse complement strand
GAGCCGCTGAGGCCGCACGTTCCAGCGGCCGCGACGCGGCCGCCTCTATAACTGAGCAGGAGACCTCACCATATGTCCCGCGAAGCACTAAAGGTGACTACTGCCCACCTGCGCGAACTAGCTGCCAAGCACGGCCAGACGGCCGCTGAGGTCACCTCGGCCACCGAAGCGGTGTCCGGGGTGGACACCGCTATCCGTACATCCCACGGTCTGATCGCGTGGTCCAGCGCGAGCGCGGTCGAGGCGATCCAGGCGGCGCGGCGCGGCGCAGGAAGATGCGCGGCCGACGAATCGGAGGCATTGAGCGAGAACCTGATCTCGGCCGCAGGCCGCTATGAGGTTACCGACAGAGCATCAGGCGCCAATCTCGACCGACAGCTCCCTCACCGACCTGCTGCGCCGACTCCAGAACCCCCGCGCTGATGGCCAGCCCGTCCTTCGGAAGCGGCGAACCCACCCACTACGACGACGTCGTAGGCGTCGAGGTCACCATCGACGGCATGTTGGTGATCGCTGATCACCTCCACCTGGTGGACTTCCCCCTTTCCCTGGGAATCCGGCCGAACATCCCCTACGAGGATCAGCGCAACCTCGTCTGGGATCAGGTCCGGCGCGACCTGACCGCGCAGGGAATACTCACCGCCTTCGGTGACCCACATCCCGAAGTGGCGGCGATGGTCGACGCCCTGAGCCGGCCTGACCGCACCCTCGATTGCCGCTGGTGGCGGCGCGATGTCGGTGGCAAGATGGTGCGCTTCGTAGTCTGTCGTAAGGGAGAGCGTCATGTCGTCGCGGCCCGTGACGAAGACATGTTGGTGCTGCAGCGAGTCGCTCCACAGGTCGGGCTGGCGGGGATGGTGAATGTGGTTATCGGCAATGCAACCCCGGCCGAGGTCGAGCCGCTGACGGGTATCGCGGGAAAGTTGGCCGAGGCCAGAACGGCCGAGCAGCTCAGCACATACGGCCTGCCGCCATCCTCGGCTCGAACATACGCAGAAGCCACTGACAAGCCTGACAGCTGGGTGGAGATCACCGCCAACGAGCGGCACCCTGGGGGGACGTACTCACACGCAGGAGTGGGGGCGGGCGTCCTCGACTCGGCCTTAGGCAGAATTGTGTCGATCCCGAGACGGGTCAACGGTGAGTTGTACGGCAGCTTCCTTCCGGGCACCCAGGACAACCTTGAGCGTGCGCTAAGCGGATTGATGGAGTTCCTTCCGTCGCGGACGTGGTTCGACCACAAGGACGTAATCGACCAGACCGAACACAACGGCGTGCACCCAGACTGAGAAAGGCGGTACACAAGTGGCTCACGTTCCACCCAGTGCGCCTGACGACGGGGACCCACCTAGTGCGCCTGACGACGGGCACCACGACAACCTGGCGGCGCTGGACTTCAGCGGTGGGGACGTTGACGATGCGGATGAGCCCGACCTCGGAGCCATTCTCGGCGAGTACGGCTCCGAGGTCGATGCCGACGAACCAGAGCTACCCGATGCACTGGAGTGGGCCGCGGACGACGTCTCAGACAGCGATCCTGCGATCCCACTGTTCACCGTCGCCAACCCGTCCGCGTCCGTTGCGGTGACGACCTTGATGGACGGCCGCGTACACCGAATCGACCTGTCCCCCAACGTAGCCAGCCTGACCGAGGAAGCACTTGCCGAGGAGATCGTGGTCATTGCAGGCCTGGCGACCCAAGACGCCAGGTCAGCTCAGTTCACGTTCATGTTGGAAGGTATGCGAGAACAAGGTCACGACACCGTGGGCACCCGCGACTTCCTGAGCCGTGACATGGATCTGCCCACCCCGGAACAGGCTCAGGCTGCGCGCGCCGAGCTGTTCGCCACACGCTATGCAGGTGAGGAATGAAGGAACATCTGGCAAGCATCTTCGCTACCGCCGTCGGCATGCTGCCCACTTCGCCGGCGCGGTCGTTGGAGATGTTCACCGAGATCACCGATCTCGACGAAACCGCCTGCGACGCCTGGGTGGGACGAATCCGCTGCGGTGACACGGATCGGGTCACCATGTTCCGTGCGTGGTATTCGCGGGCCAACTTCGGACAGCTCGCCGGAGCCGCCGAGGTATCGATGAACAGCCTGGCCGCCCGGGTGCCCATCGGGGGCCAGTACGGGGAGATCACCTATCCGGTGATCTCCCCGCTGGCCATCACGCTGGGGTTCGCGGTCAGCGAGGCTGCCGAGGGCAACTACACCGACGCGATGGAAGCGCTCGACGAGGCACCCTCGGCAGGTGCTGAACACCTGGTGGCTTGGGTCAAAGCTGTCGTCTACAGTGCCGCAGAACGCTGGACCGATGTGATCGACGAGGTCCGGGACGCCGGTGCCTGGCCGGACACGTTCCTGGCGGCCGCAGCCGGAGTATGCCACGGTGTGGCCGCAGCCAACCTCGGGTTGTTCACCGAAGCCGAACGCCTCCTCACGGCAGCGAATTCATCGCCCGCGAGCGGAGCGTGCGCTCCGGAGATCGCCTGGTTCTTGGCGATGACCCTTCGCGGCCAAGGCAACGAAGAAGCCGCCATCGCATGGCTTGAATCACTTCAAGCCAGCTATCCGACGCCGAAAGTCGCTGCAGCGCTGAAGGATCCCGGTTACCGACTCGAGACTACGACAGCCGAGAGGATCGCCGCTAGGCGCGACCCGTGGGATCCCTCCAGTGTCGAGGCGGACAGTTCCGGCAAAGAGGAGCTGCTGGCCGAGGCACAATCCAAACTGGACCGCCAGATCGGCCTGACCCGGGTCAAAGAGCAGATTGAGCGCTATCGCGCCGCCACCCAGATGGCCAAGGTTCGGGCCGCCCGCGGGATGAAGGTCGCGCAGGCGTCCAAACACATGATCTTCACCGGGCCGCCGGGGACGGGCAAGACCACCATCGCGCGGGTCGTCGCGAACATCCTCGCCGGCCTCGGCGTGATCGCGGAGCCCAAACTCGTTGAGGCGTCGCGCAAGGACTTCGTCGCCGAGTACGAAGGGCAGTCAGCGATCAAGACTGCACGGACCATCGACCGTGCACTGGGAGGTGTGCTGTTCATCGACGAGGCCTACACGCTGGTGCAGGAGCGCGACGGTCGCGCCGACCCGTTCGGCACCGAAGCCATGGAGACACTGTTGGCCCGGATGGAGAACGACCGCGACCGGCTGGTGGTGATCATCGCTGGCTACAGCAACGACATCGACCGTCTGCTGGAGACCAACGATGGCCTGAGGTCGCGCTTCGCGACCCGCATCGAGTTCGATTCCTATTCGCCGGAGGAGATCGTTGACATCGCGAAAGTCATTGCTGTCGACAATGACTCGAGTTTCGCCGACGATGCCGCCAAGCATGTGCTAGACGCGGCGACGCTGCTTGGGCAGAGCACCGTGAACGGCAAACCTGCACTCGATGTCGCCGGTAATGGCCGCTACGCGCGACAGCTGGTGGAGGCAGGCGAGCAGACGCGTGATATGCGCCTGGCACGATCATCGGACATCGAATCCCTTGCTACCGAACAACTCAGCGAGATATGTGGCGAGGATATGGCCGCGGCGATCGCGTCAGTACACAACCGTCTGAACCTGAGCGGGTAGCCGATGGCCGGATTTCGTCTCACCACCAAGGTGCAGGTCAGCGGCTGGCGATTCCTGCTGCGCCGCGTCGAGCATGCCATTGTGCGTCGCGACACCCGGATGTTCGACGATCCTCTCCAGTTCTACAGCCGCGCAGTAACCGCGGGCATCGTGATCGCCGTGCTCATCTGCCTCGGGGCTGGGCTGCTGGCCTACTTCAAACCTCTCGGAAAGCGTGGCGGAGACAGTCTCCTGGTCGACCGCTCCACCAATCAGCTGTACGTGGTGCTCCCCGACAGCAGTCAGCTGCGTCCCGTGTACAACCTGACGTCGGCACGGTTGATTCTGGGCAGCAGTGGCAAGCCCGTCGCGGTGAAGTCCGAGGAACTTGACCGAATGCCGAAAGGACAGCCACTGGGGATACCGGGTGCGCCGTACGCCACACCGGTGTCAAGGTCGGCTGAGTCGCAGTGGACCCTGTGCGACACAGTGATCAAGCCTGAAAGTGTGGCCCCGACGATCGACACGGCCGTGCTGATCATGCCGCTGGCAATGGACTCGTCGGTCGGCCCCATGCGCCCCGAGCAGGGAATGCTGATCTCTTACAAGAACCAAGCCTCGCTCGTCACCGCTACCGGGCGCCACGCCATCGACCTTTCCGACCGGGCCCTCACCTCGGCAGTGGGGATTCCGGTGACGGCCCGGTCGACTCCCATTTCGGAGGGACTGTTCAACGCGCTGCCCGACGCGGGGCCGTGGCGGCTCCCCGATATCCCCGGCGGCGGTGCGCCGAACTCAGTGGGCTTGCCCCCCGAGTTGGTGATTGGCTCGGTGTTCAAGACCATCACACAATCGGACGTGCAGCACTTCGTGGTGCTGCCGGACGGTGTCGCGAGAGTCAACAACACCACCGCCGCCGCACTGCGGGCCACCAACTCCTACGGCCTGATCTCGCCACCCTCCTTGGAGCCGAGCGCAGTCGCACGGATCGTTGAGCACGTATACAACTCGCCGCTGCCAGACACCCCGATGGATGTTCTCGTGCGCCAGGAAACCCCTACGCTCTGCTGGGCGTGGCAGCGCCAAACCGGGGATCACGCCCCGAAGACGACCGTGATCGTGGGCAGGCGCCTTCCGTTGCCCGCCTCAGCGGTCGGCACCGGGATCAAGCAAATCGGCGGCGATGCCACGGTGCACATCGCCGGCGGACAGTACATTCAGCTGCAGTCACCGGACCCCCGCTACGGCGAAAACCTGTACTACATCGACCCGCAGGGTGTGCGCTATGGGTTACCCAACACCGAGACCGCCTCCAAGCTGGGGCTGTCCTCGCCCACAACAGCTCCCTGGCAGGTAGTCAGCCTGCTCATCGACGGTCCCGTGTTGTCGCAGGAGGCGGCATTGGTTGAGCACGACACACTGCCTGCGGATCCGAACCCGCGCAAAGTCGAGAGCGGAAGATGACAACCCGCAAGTTCACCCCGATCCTCAAGCGCGGGCCACGCCTGACCCCCGCCGAGATCAACGTGCACCCCCCGGAGGACCTCGGTATCGATGTCCCGCCATCGGGCGTGCAGAAAGCACTCCCGTGGGTGCTGGGTGGGTGCATGCTCGGCATGATCGCGATCATGGTCTTCAGCGGGATACGTCAGCTCTCGCCGTTCATGTTGATGATGCCGTTGATGATGGTGATGGGCGCGGTGGGCATGATGGCCAGCGGCGGCAGCGGGGGCAAGAAGGTGCCCGAAATCAACGCCGACCGAAAGGAATACCTTCGTTACCTCGCCGGTTTGCGGACCCGGGTTACTTCCTCGGCCGCAGCGCAGGTGACGTTCTTCAACTACCACGCACCGCATCCCGACGATCTACTGTCAGTCATAGGCACTCACCGTCAGTGGTCACGGGCGGCCAACGCCGACTTCTATGCGGCGATCCGGGTTGGCACCGGCTCCGAACCTGCGGTCGACCGACTGTTGAAGCCGGCGGTGGGCGGTGAACTCACCGGCCCTGCGGGTGCCCCTCAGCCACACCTGGAACCAGTCAGCCACATGTGGGTGACGAAGTTCCTTCGCACCCATGGATTGATCCATGAATGCCCGAAGTTGGTGCAGTTGAGGGCATTTCCCACGGTCGCCGTCGGCGGTGACCCGGACGGCGCGGCGGGGCTCTTGCGAGCGATAGTCTGCCACCTGGCGGTGTTTCACCCACCGGACTTGCTGCAGATTCGAGTATTGACGGACAAACCCGACGACGCAGACTGGGCGTGGATGAAATGGTTGCCGCACGTGCAGCACCAATCGGACACCGACGCGGCCGGCGCCACCCGGATGATCTTCACCCGGCCTGACGGCCTCAGCGACCTGACCGCTCGTGGCCCGCACACAGCCGATGCGACCCCGAGCGGCCCGTACGTGGTGGTCGTCGACTTGACCGGCGGCAGGGCAGGGTTCCCGATGGACGGCCGTTCCGGTGTCACTGTGGTCACTTTGGGGAACCATCGCGGTTCCGCATACCGGATTCGGGTGGATACGAACGGCACGGCCGACGACGCACTGCCGAAACAGCCCTTCCGTCAGGTTGTGAGTCAGGTGGACAGCATGACGCCCGGTCAGGCGGGTCGGGTGGCGCGCAAGCTAGCCGGCTGGTCGACAACTGGAACGATCATCGACAAGAGCACCAGAGTCCAGAAGAAGGTCGCGACGGAGTGGCATGAAATCGTCGGCGCGCAAAGCGTCGAAGAGGTTACACCGGCGCGCTGGCGAATGTTCACCGACACCGATCGCGATCGGCTGCGGATTCCGTTCGGTCACGAGCTCAAGACCGGCGACGTCATGTACCTCGATATCAAAGAGGGCGCTGAGTTCGGCGCGGGTCCGCATGGCATGCTCATCGGCACCACCGGCTCGGGAAAATCGGAGTTCCTTCGAACTTTGATCCTCTCGCTTGCTGCCACCCACCATCCAGACCAGATCAACCTGTTGCTCACCGACTTCAAAGGCGGTTCAACATTTCTCGGTATGGAAAAGCTTCCGCACACCGCAGCGGTCGTCACCAACATGGAGGAAGAAGCCGAACTGGTTAGCCGGATGGCAGAAGTTCTCACCGGCGAACTAGATCGCCGGCAGTCCATCCTGCGGCAAGCGGGCATCCAGGTCGGCGCGGCTGGGGCGCTGTCCGGGGTGGCCGAGTACGAGAAACACCGGGAGCGCGGGGCAGACCTGCCGCCGCTGCCCACGCTTTTCGTCGTTGTCGACGAGTTCGCGGAGCTGCTCCAGAATCATCCGGACTTCATCGGATTGTTCGATCGGATCTGCCGAGTGGGTCGGTCTCTGCGTGTGCACCTACTCCTGGCCACCCAGTCGCTGAACACCGGCGGGACCCGTATCGACAAGCTCGAACCCAACCTGACCTATCGAATCGCGCTGCGCACCACCAGTTCTGCGGAATCAAAAGCCGTCATCGGCACTCCGGAAGCGCAGTACATCACCAATAAAGAGAGCGGTGTGGGATTCCAGCGGGTCGGGATGGAGGACCCGGTGAAGTTCCAGACGGTGTACACCGGAAACCCCTATGAGCCCACAGAGGCGATGACCAGCGACGGCAACGCTGCGCCGCTTACCACGGGCCGTAGCGTCCGTGTGCATCACTTCACGGCCGCCCCGGTCCCCGACGCGACGGTGACACCATGACCTCGGGCGAACAAGATCAGAAGGTCCTGCGCGAGGTCGTCCTCAATCAGCTCACCACCGGGGCGAACCATGCCTATCGGATGTGGTTACCACCATTGGCCGATCCCACACCTGTCAACGAGCTCATCTCCCGCGACTACGATCGTCGCCCGCTTCGGATCGGGCTGGGAATCATGGACGAGCCCCGCAGACACCGCCAGGAAGTGTGGGGCATCGATTTTTCGACCGCGGCGGGCAACATCGCCATCGGCGGAGCCCCGCAGACCGGCAAGTCTACTTTCCTGCAGACCCTGATCCTGTCGGGCTCCGGGTCGCACACACCCCGCCAACTGCAGTTCTACTGCGTTGACATGGGAGGCGGCGGCCTGATGTACGTCGAGGACCTGCCGCATGTCGGTGGCGTCGCCACGCGGGCCGAACCCGACCGTGTCAACAGAGTGGTAGCGGAGGTAAAAGCAGTTCTGCGGCAACGCGAGCAGACGTTCAAGCAGTACCGGGTCGGTTCGATGGCCGACTATCGTCTGCTGCGCGACGATCCCGATCATCCGGCATCGGAGGACCCTTTTGGCGACGTCTTTCTTGTCATCGACGGATGGCCGGCCTTCTCCGCAGAGTTCACCGATCTTGAAGCCGTGGTTCAAGACATCGCGGGGCAAGGCCTGGCGTACGGCGTACACACCGTGATCTCGACGCCGCGCTGGACGGAACTCAAGGCGCGGGTGCGTGACTACCTCGGCACCAAGGTGGAGTTTCGGCTCGGCGATGTCAACGAGACTCAAGTGGATCGCATCACGCGCGATATTCCGCTGAACCGCCCTGGGCGCGCCGTGTCGACCGACAAACACCACCTGATGATCGGGGTGCCGCGACTAGACGGGGTTCATAGCGCGGAGGCTCTGGTGCCTGCGATCTCGGCTGCCGTCCAGGAAATCTCAGCCCGCCATACCGACGAGGCCCCGCGAGTAAGGGTGCTGCCCGACCGGGTCTACCTCCACCAGCTAGATCCCAACCCTCCGGGGCCGGAATCAGACTACCGCGACCGCTGGTCCATTCCGGTCGGCCTACGTGAGACGGATCTCACAATTGCGCACAATCAAATGTACAACAGTCCGCACCATTTGATCTTCGGCGCATCAAAGTCCGGCAAAACAACGATTGCGCACGCCTTGGCTAGGGCAATATGCGCGCGGAACAACCCCGAACAAGTGCGATTCATGGTTGCCGACTACCGGTCGGGCCTGTTGGAGGCCGTGCCAGAGACACATCTGTTGGCAGCAGGAGCGATCAACCGCAACCACACAACCCTAGAGGCGTCGGTCAAGGCGTTGGCGACCAACCTGGCCCAGCGGCTGCCACCGGCAGAGTTGACACCCGCCCAGCTGAGATCACGTTCATGGTGGTCAGGCCCGGATATCGTGCTGCTGGTCGACGATTGGCACATGATCGTGGCGGCCGGCGGGATGATGTCGCCGATGGCTCCGCTCTCGCCGCTGATTCCTGCGTCCGCAGACATCGGTTTGCACCTCATCGTGACGTGCCAGATGAGCCAGGCGCACCGGTCCACCATGGACAAGTTTGTCGGCGCTGCCTACGGGGCAGGGACGCCGACGATGTTCCTATCCGGGGAGAAGCAGGATTTTCCGTCACGCGAGATCGTGGTGAAGAATAGGCCCCCCGGCCAGGCATTTTATGTAACACCTGATGTTAAAGAAGTGATTCAAGCGACCTATGTGGATCCGCCGGAAGAAAGAGTGTAATCGGCACTCTCCGGGCGAGGTTAGAATTGTTCTAACGCTCAACCAGCAAATGGCGGATACACCGCAAACGTAGAACATATAGGGACTTCCCAGCATTTTCCCAGGCGTATCGCTGCCGGTTGGTTGACAGTGAATAGCCAGAATGCGTTTACCAAGAGTGAGGAGTGCAGCAAATGCAGCCATTAGCCCACAATGCGGGTGCGATAGGAGTCGGCGGTCAGGTCACTGCTAATGGTGCCCGCGGTTTGGCCGCTGGTACCGCCGCGACCGCCCAAGTCAGCGCGCTCGCCCCCGCCGGTGCGGAAGAAGTGTCGGCGATGGCGACGGCAGCCTTCATGGCCGAAGGTGTGCAAACCCTGGGAATCAACGCGTGGGCTCAGGAAGAGATCGCCCGCGCCGGCGCGGCAGTCATCGAGATTGCCGGTGCCTACCAGGCTGTCGACGGCGAAAACGGCGCAACGCTCATCTGAGCCGCCGGATACCCGAAAAGAGTCGAGTGCGTTATGGCACCCGCATTTCCCATCCCACCTTGGTGGCCGGCCTTCCCGCCAGAGATAAACACGTCGCGCCTGATGTGCGGCGCCGGCGCTGCGCCCATGATGCAGGCCGCCGCTGGATGGGAAGCCCTGGCGATCTCGCTGGAAACCCAAGCTGACGAGTTGGCGGCCGCCCTGGCCTCGCTGGCTCAGATGTGGCAAGGCATGGGCAGCGAACGCGCCATCCAGGCTTCGATGCCGATGGTCATCTGGCTCAGAATGCTGTCGTTACAGGCCCACAAGCGCGCCATTCAGGCGGCCGCCCAGGCCACTGCGCACACGACAGCGCTGGCGACCACGCCACCGTTGCCGGAGATCGAGCTGAACCACATCACCAACGGAGTGCTCAACGCGACCAACTTCCTGGGCGTCAACACCGTTCCCATTGCACTCAACGAAGCCGACTACGTGCGGATGTGGGAACAGGCGGCAAGCGTGATGAGCACGTACGAGGCCGAGACGATGGTCAACGCGACCTTCGAGCCGGTCGCGCCGCCAAAGCCCATCGTGTTGCCCGGGGCCGCGCAAGCAGCCATGGCCGGGGGCATGGCAGGCGCCGCCCCCCTGATGGGAGGCGCCGCAGTGCGCAATGCGGTGTTCACCAAAGTCAGCGGCCAGGGCAAGGTCGAGGAGGCTGCACTCAAGGCGGGTCGGGCCAATCAGGCCGCCACCGAAGCGGCCAACCAGAGCCGTTCGTATGCCGACCAGACCCAATCCCTAACGCAGGATCCGTCGCAGGGCATGCAGATGGGCATGCAGATGGCTTCCCAGCTCGGGTCCACGCTCGGTCAGGCCCCCCAGCAGATGATGCAGGGGGTGACCCAACCGTTCCAGCAGGTCACCCAGCCGCTGCAGCAGGTGTCGTCGATGTTCGGTCAGATGGCCGGCGGAGACAAGGGCGCCCAGGTGGGGATGCTCGGCGCGACCCCGTTCTCCAATCACCCAGCAATCGGAGGAAACGGCGCGGCAGCCGGGTCGGGATTGGTCCGCGCGGCGTCGCTGCCGGGGGCCGGCGGAACTACCGCGCGCACGCCCCTGATGTCGAATCTCCTCGGGAAAGAACTGCAGCCCACGGCATCCCCAGCGGCCGTTGGCGCGGGTGCTGGACCGGGTGCGGCCGCGGCCGGACTGGCGCCGGCCGGAGGCGGGGGCATGGGCGGAGGCGGCCCGATGGGAATGCTTGGCCAGCGCGGGACCAGCGGCGGCTCTAAGAACGGTCTCAGCGCGCCAGCGCCGCTGGAGCACGACCTCAATGACGACGAAGAGGACGACTGGTGACCGTCGTCCGCCAAAACTTGCCGACCGTCTGGGTCGGAGGGGCTCGCCACGCCGGCGAGAGCACAGGTAGAAAGAGAGAAGGTCAGCAATGAGTTTGGTGAATGCGGATACTCCGCAGCTCATGGCAGAGGCGGCGAACTTCGACCGAATCTGCGGCGAGCTGTCGTCGGTCCTAGCCCAGGTCGAATCGACCGCATCGAGTCTTCAGGCCAGCCTGAACAGCGAGGGCGCCGGGGCTGCCGCGCAGTCCGCGCTGCTTCGCTTCAACGAGGCGTCCAGCCAGCAGATCCGTCTGCTCAACGACATCTCACAGAATATTCACACAAGTGGTACTTCGTACCTCAACACCGATGTGAACAACGCTGACGACCTCGCGTCGCAGATGCAGATCTAAGAGACCTCTGGGAATAGGAGAACAGACGTGGGACAGATCGAATACAACTTCGCCGGCATCGAAAGCGGCGCCGGCGAACTCCAGGCCGCGGTTGCGCGGACGCAGGGGTTGCTCGAAGAGGGCCAGGGCTCTCTTGCACGGCTCCAGGGCGCATGGGTTGGGGACGGATCGATGTCATACCAGGCCGTTCAGCAGCGCTGGGACAACAACTCCGCAGAGCTGAACCAGGCCCTGCAGAGCCTTGGACACGCTGTCAGCAACTCTGGTTCCACCATGGGCACCACCGAGAGTGGTGTTATCGGCACTTTCACATAACAACGATGGAGCACGCCGGTGGGCGAGCAGTCCGATGAGGGCTCGCCCACCGCGGCTTCATGTCACAACCATGAGAGGTATAGATGTCGGCCGACTACACTAGGCTGTTCCACTCCCCGGATGCCGTACCAGCGGTCGGCGAGGACGCTGAGCACGACACTTCGCCAACCACATCGGATGTCAAGATGCCACCAAACGGCTCGTTAGGCGCCGACGCTACGCCGCCTCCTATGCCGGTCGCACCAGTGCGAACTCAGACCCAGGCTCCCCCGCCACGGCAGACCGAGGTCACCAACCAAATCCAGCCGACACAGGTATCAGGGTCTCAACATCTTCCGAACAACGGGATGATGCGCGCCTCACAGAGTTCGTTGTCTTCGGGTGCTCGCCATGACCAGCACAGTCCGCCCCCCAGCGCGACCTCCGGCCCGGCACCGTCTCAGCACTTGGCCGACCGAGAAGCTTCTCGGCCCACAATTACGCCGCCCGCGCCGACATCGGCAGCGACGATGGGCGGTCACCGCGCGATCGACGCGCTGGCACATGTTGGAGTCCGCAGTGCGGTGAAGATGCCACCGCAGCGGGGCTGGCGGTATTGGATTTACCTACTGACCCGGATCAACCTTGGGCTCTCGCCGGACGAGCAATATGAGATGGGCTTGTACCACCGGATCCGCCGCAACGCCCGCGACTCCTACCAAATCGGTGTGTTCGGCATGAAGGGTGGAGTGGGAAAGACGGCCATGACCGTGGCGCTCGGCTCGGCGCTGAGTAAGGTCCGCGGCGATCGGATCCTTGCGATCGATGCTGATCCCGATGGTGGCAATCTCGCCGACCGGGTCGGCCGGCAGTCGGCCGCC
Source organism: Actinomycetes bacterium (assembly GCA_022600605.1). GTDB lineage: Bacteria > Actinomycetota > Actinomycetes > Mycobacteriales > Mycobacteriaceae > Mycobacterium. The sequence goes on along the minus strand of JAHZKD010000260.1, from coordinate 466 downwards.
ACGATTTCGGATCTGTTGACCGATCAAGAACTGCACCGCTACAACGACATTCGCGCGTACACGAGCATGAACAACTCGAACCTTGAGGTGCTGTCATCCGAGGAATACAGCGCAGCGCAGCGCGAGTTCAATGACGAGGACTGGAAGGCTGCCACGGAGATCGCGTCGCGCTATTACAACCTGGTGCTTGCCGACTGCGGCGGCGGCCTCTTCCGGCCGGCCGCGCGCGGCGTGCTGTCGAGCGTGTCAGGTCTGGTCATCGTAGCGAGCGCTTCGATCGACGGCGCCCGGCAGGCGGCCGTCACTATGGACTGGCTTCGCCAACACGGATACCAGGATCTGTTGGGGCGCTCGTGCGTGGTCATCAACCATGTCGTGCCGGGTAAACCGAGCATCGACGTTGAGGACCTGGTGCAGCAGTTCGAGAGGCATGTGCCACCGGGGCGAGTGCTGGTGCTCCCCTGGG
>JAHZKD010000259.1 GCA_022600605.1 Actinomycetes bacterium | reverse complement strand
GGCTTGGATCAGGGTGGTGTCGCCCAAGAGTTGTTCGACGACGTCGCTGGCGGTGACCCCGACTGCGTTCTGGATCGCGGTGTTGGCTTGCAGCCCGGCCAGTGCTGCGGCTAGTGCTGTGGAGAGGTCTTGGCCGGAGATCACCGCGTCGGCGAGTTGGCCGGCGGCATTGCCCAGCGCGGAGGGCACTCCGGTCTGGCCGAGGAACTCTGGGAGTAGCGATCCGATGACCGCGCCCAGGTCGGCTCCGACCCCGTCGGTGGCCAGCAAGTCCTGCACCGCTGCACCGGCGGCCGCACCCACTGGTGCCGCGATCGGGCTATCACCGAGCAACCCGGTCACTAAGGTGGTGACTTCATCCCCGGCGAACTGTTGGACTGCGGGGTCATCGAGGAGGGTGGTGACCAATTCGTCGATGATGGTGCCCAGTTCTTGGAGAATGCTGGGGTCGGTCAGCAATGTGGTTTCTACGGTGTGGAGTACCTCGGCGATGGTGGCTTTCACCGCGTCCTGGATCGCGGTGTTGCCTTCCAGGGCGGCCAGGATTTTAGGCAACACTGCCGAGAGATCTTGGCCGGCGACCAGCGCTTCGGCGAGTTGACCGGCGGCTGCGGCCAACTCCGTTGCCGCGCCGGCCTGGTCGAGGAAGTCTGGGAGCACCGATCCGATGATCGCGCCCAGGTCGGCCCCGAACCCGTCGATGGCCAGCAAGGCCTGTACTGCGGTGCCGGCGGCTGCGCCTACGGGTGCGGCGAGCGGGCTATCACCGAGCAGTGAGGTGACTATTGCTGTGACTTCGTGGCCGGCGAACTGCTGCAATGTGGAGTCATCGAGGTCGGTGACCAAACTTGTGATCGTCGCGCCGAGTGCTTGCAGTAACGCGGTGTCGCTGAACAACTGATCGACGATGTCGGTGACGGTGACTCCGACCGCATCCTGGATCCCGGTGTCGCCTCTGAGGGCGGCCAGTACCGTGGGCAGCACCGTCGAGAGGTCTTGTCCGGCGACCAGCGCTTCGGCGAGTTGGCCGGCGGCATCGCCGAGTGCCGAGGGCACTCCGGTCTGGCCCAGGAAGTCCGGGAGCACCGATCCCAGGACCGCGCCCAGCTCGGCCCCGACCCCCTCGGCGGCCAACAAGTCCTGCACCGCGGTACCGGCGGCCGCACCCACTGGCGCGGCGATCGGGCTATCACCAAGCAGTGAGGTGACTATTGCTGCGACCTGCTCCCCGGCGAACTGTTGGATTGTGGAGTCATCGAGGCTGGTGACCAACCCGGTGATCGTGGTGCCCAACGCTTGGACCAAGGTGGTGTCGCCCAAGAGTTGTTCGACGACGTCGGTGACGGTGACCCCGACCGCGTCCTGGATCCCGGTGTCGGTTTCCAGCCCGGCCAGTGCCGCGGCCAGTGCTGTCGACAAATCCTGTCCGGCGATCACGGCGTCGGCGAATTGACCGGCGGCCCCGCCCAACGCCGACACGACCCCGGTCTGGCCCAGGAAGTCCGGCAACACTGACCCAACCAAAGCGCCGAGGTCGGCCCCGACCCCGTCGGTGGCCAACAAGTCCTGCACCGCCGCACCGGCGGCCGCACCCACTGGTGCCGCGATCGTGCTATCACCAAGCAACCCGGTCACCAAGGTGGTGACTTCATCCCCGGCGAACTGCTGCACCGTGGGGTCATCGACGAGGTCGGTGACCAACCCTGTGACAGCGTTACCCAACGCTTGCAGCAGAGCAGAGTCAGACAGAAGCGCCTCCACAGCGTCGGAAGCGGCCACGTTGGCAGCGGGGGCGAGGGGACCGCCACCTGAGATCGGAGTGCCGCCCAACCCCTCCAGGATGAGGTTGAGCACGTCGGTGGCCAGCGCGTCGTCTACCCCAGGCTGGCTCAGAAATGTGACGATCGCCGAGCCGGCCTCGTCGGCCACGTCGGTACCGGCTCCTGCCAGGATGACGTCAACGGCGTCACCAACTATCGCGCTCACGCTCGCCGTGGCGGGGTTGTCTTCCCCGAGCACCGCAGTTGCCACCAGCTGGCCTACGTATGTCCCGACAGCAGCAGGGTTTGTCGGGGTTGCCCATGGTGGGGTAGTGGCGCCTATTAGCACGTCCACCGCGTCAGTGGCGGCGGTGCCGAATGCCTGCTGTACCTCTGAGTCGCCCAGGAACGAGGTCAGCCCATCCTTGAGTGGGTCGCCAATCAGATCGATGAGGGCTTGCTTGAAGCTGAAGTCGTCTTTGAAAAGGTCGTAGATATATTCGACGACCGCAACGACGTTGGTGGGAAAGGGGATGGCTTCAAAAACAGGGACCATGGCATCGGCGACAGCCGGGTTGCCGAATGACTGTTCAACAAAATAGGCCGCCGCGTTGCCGGCAGCGGTTTGAAGATCTGTTGGCAGGCTAGCCAGGGCGCTGGTGTCTGCGACCGCCGACGAGATCGTCTGGAGGGTGTCGACATCTGTGGCTAGGTCTTGAATCGAGGACGGCACCGTTTCAAAGTCGCCGAGCAGTGTCGCGCTCAGCAGGGTGAAGCCTGCCGCCCCGATTGTTGGGGCCAGGGGCGCCAACGCAGGATCGAAGAGGTTCAACACGTCCCTGGCCAAATCCGCGATGCCATCGGTGATATCGGTTCGGAAGAATTCCAAGGCGTCACAAATGAGGTTGAGCCCACAAGACGTCGCCGCCACGGCTGCGGCCACCGGGGGCGCGGTCCTTAGTTCGTCGCCGGCTTGGCCTTCGGGGTCGGCGGGTTCACCGGTTTGTCCTACGACGGTGCCAGTACCGGTGTCGTTGTTCTCACCGCCGATGTCGCGGCGGGCGAATGCCGCTGCGGTCCAGACCAGTGGCGCCAACGCCGGGATGTCCGAACCGCCGTCAGGAGACAACCCCAGCCACGACCCCACTTCGGCGGCCAGCCCCTCGGGTGCTGTGGCTTGCGGTGCCGCGGTCATCACGGGTATCGGCACATCTGCACCCGCTGTGCCAACCTGGTTGTCTACCGGCGCCGACGCCCCATCGTTCTGATCGGCAATAGGCAACACCGCCGGAGCCGGTATATCTTCATCGACTTCATCGACTTGGGGGACCTCATCGACTTCATCGACTTCATCGACTTGGGGGACCTCCGCCTCCGACGCCGGCGGCTCCACCTCAACTTCCGACGGCGAAGCCGCCGAGGACGCCGCGTCCGGGCCCCCACCGGAAGCCCCGGACGGCTCGGCAGAAGTGTCAACCGGGCCCGAAGATTCCTCCCCGCTGCTCTCAGGCAAGCCCGAGAGCTGGCTGGCGTCAGCATCGTCATCCGACGCCGGATCCGGGTCTATTTCAGGGGCCGTGACTGCATCGGCATCGGTTTCAGCGCCGGTGCCGGTACTTGAAGCTGCACCCGAATCCCCGTCTGCGATCTCGCCGGTGACGTCGTCTTCATCGCTGAGGCCGTCTGCGATCTCGTCAGCAACATCGTCCGGCATCTCGTCAGCGATGTCCGTGCCGGCGCCTGTTACGTTGCTGCCCGCACTGTCCTTTAGGACACCACCAACCGATTCGACACTGGCGGAGTCTGCCGTCCCCGCACTCAACCCATCCGAAGAACCATCCGCACCCGACCCCGATGATTTCGACCCCGACTGCGAGCCTGAAGAATCCGAACCTGACAACGAACTAGATGAGTCTGTCGAACCCGCAGACCCTATGGCATCGGCCAACGCCACGGCGGGCAGCGACGCTATCGCCGCCCCCACACCCAAGATGACCGCTAACGCGCCAACCCGACCCACATGGTCTGCGTAACTTGAGCTCACAACCGGCCGCGCCGGCCCCCGACCGTTGGAGCGCACTGGAAACTCCCGCGTGGACCTGCTGAAGGAGGTGGCCGCGGTGGGGGCGCGATGCCGCGGTGATCTAGGGGTCTTTGCCATCAGAGTTACCTTCCGGGGAGGTGCCGCATTGTTTCCCTAAAGTGGCGACCTTGGCGCGACACTGTCGACTGCCGGTGATCGGCCTGGCAGGCAGGGCCGCGCCTAGACGCCGCTGACCATCCCATGGGGTGCTGATGGTTGCTGTGGATGAACCGAGTGGTGGCTTCAGCTAGTTGCTCTTCAGGCCTTGGGGGCTGTGCTGGGCCGGGCCGGTCCATTCCGTCCGAATTGGTGTGCCGCCGCTCGACGCGCCACACTATTGACATCAAACCGTTATAACTGATGACGCGTTCCCAGACCTGGGAACGCTAAGACCGGATCCGATCCAAACGCGCAACACCAATGGCCGTTCCGGCGGGGCCAGATAGAGCCCGACCTCATCGCGGACCTGCCCCCCGGACAACGGATTCTTAGACCGTTTCCACGAATCCTGTGTGTGCAGCGCCAATCCTTACGCCCTGCCACACCCGCGAGGCCATCAGCTGACTCAACCCCAGATGTTCAGCCTTCGACCGGGTCGACCAATGCGTGGAATCCGTTGGAGTGCTCCCGCCGCTAACACAATCGGCCAACACAAGGCCAGCGGCACCTGTGCGGCGTCGCGCCGGGCCACCGCACAGGGCCGGGCCATCTAGCGTGGAGGCGCCTTCCGAAGAGGCGCCCAGGGCCGCGAGTCAGTGTTAGCCGGCCTGCAGGGTGGTTGGGGTTTCTGTCGCGACGGATGGCATGGGTTCGCGTGTTGCGGGGAGGACGTGATCGAGGCGGATGTTGAACGCGACGTGCCGTGGCGGGCGAGCCGAGTCGCTGCTGTCGGGGTCGCCGGTGTGGATGATCATCGCGATGTCGACGGCGCCGGGCCCGGTATCGTCGGGGCTGGTCGTTGACATTCGGTGAGCACGAATTGATGCTCTGCGATGTTCCCCAGGATTGGGACCTCGGGGTCGCGAACATCGACCTCAAAATCGATATCTTCGCTGCGGCCGGCAACCTCATCTGAATCAGATCCGCCGTCGTCGATGTGGTCAGCCAGCGAGTCGCCGCCGTCGTCGTCAGCAATCCCATCGGCAATCTGCCTCGCGAAGCCTTGGTCAACCTCAGCGGAATCTTCATCGGCATCCGCGTCGGAATCCGAGGCCGCTCGCATCCAAGCGTTGTGGAGCTGAATATCTTTGACGAATCAGGCTAATGCTGTTCAGCGACGATTTGGTTTCGCCCGGCCTCCTTGGCTTGGTATAGCAGTTCGTCGCAGCGATCGACGGCGCTGATTGCGGCGTCGGGGGTTGCCAATGCTTGTGCGAGCACACCGACGCTCACTGTCACGATCGGGGCCACCGGCGAGCTGGAGTGTTCGATATTCAAGTCCTGCACTTGCTGGCGTATTTGGCTGGCGACTTTTTCGGGGTAGCCAAGGGTCGCGCTCGGGAGGATGATCAGGAATTCATCGCCACCGTATCGGACGACCATGTCGGTCTTCTCTCGGCCGAAACCTTTTACGACGGAGGCTATTCGCCTGATCGCCTCGTCGCCGGCGACGTGTCCATAGGTGCTGTTGTACTGGTGAAACCAGTCAATGTCGATCATCAGCATCGCGACGGGTTCCGACTCCCGGACACACCATGCCCATAGGATCTCAAGATTCTCGGCCAGAGCGCGACGGTTGGACAGTTCGGTGAGTTCATCGGTCCGGGATAGAAGTGCGAGCTGTTCGTTTGCGCTCTCGAGATCTTTCCTGGCGCCCGATAGTTGGCGCACCGACCGATCTGCTGATTCTGTTGCTGCTGCGATGGCATAGACAGCCACGAAGGCTAAGATGACCAGAAGCTGATCTCTCACCAGGTCAGCGAGGCCATTCTCGAGTCGCGAAATAGTAATCAAGGTCGAGATTGTTGCTAATGCCGCCCCCGGCGGAGCCCCGACTGCTCCGAAGATCAACGATAAGAGCACAGCATTCGCCAGCGCGACCTGCGGCGCCAGCATCGTCATGTCCGTGAGCGCGAGAGCCATGGACAACACAACCAGGACCGCTGCTGCTCCGCTGCCGACCAGGACCATGGCAGTTGAGCGATGTCGAGCCACCGATCGGCTGGTGTCGCGGAGCAGCAAGCCGAGTGGGACTCCGACTAGTAGCCCCAGGCTGTCCCCGAACCACCAGCTCCGCCAGGTTTCGAGGTAGTCGATATCGAAGGCCCAGACCAAGCCGAAGGCTCCGAGTGTGCCGGTCAATGCTGGGACCGTGACCGCGCCGACAACCAGGGCCAAGACCCCGCGTATCGAAAGGAGCCCGATACTGCGGCGACTCCCGGCGATTAGCGCGGCGACAAGCACGACCAGAGTGGCCTCGGTAGCATTCGCGACACCTAAGACGAGAGCGTGATGCGGCGCCATCGCACTGAGTGTCAGGTCGCCGATCACTTCGGCAAGTAGCCCTGCCGAATACACGTAGAGCCAGTCGCGTGGCCGGAACCGAAGCAGTGCTGTGACGAGGACGGCGTTGGGCAGCCACAGCAACGCCGCGCCGTGTGGCGACACGAATTGGTCGAGCGAAAGAACAAACAAATAGGCACAGACAATGACAAGGAACCAAATGACTCCGCGCCAACGCGCCTCTTGGGGCCAGAAAACCGCCCGCCCCCACTCATCGATACGGTTGGTGGTGGAGTGCTCGACCATCACGGTGTCCCCTCCAGCGCAGTGATGCCTCAAGCTGCAGGACGTTTCTGTCGGACCGTCTTACTCGCCGTCCCTGCTGCCAGATGAACTTTATCGACTCGCACCTCCACGGTGGATAGTTTCGGAGCCTCCACGGTCGATAGCTTCGGAACTAACGCTGCACGAGTGGCCTGCGATTGGCGCAATTGCGAATGGTTTAGTGCTGACCTTCGACGCGAACCTCGACGATGCCGGGGGTTACGTCGGATACACGTCGGTGCATTCCACCCGAGACGGCGCGCATCCCGGTCTCAGCCTGTCGACTATTTCTGTACCGACCTACGAATCCGCGGGTCAGAACGATTCAACGGGTAGTCGCTCAGTCCGGGTAGTCGCTCAGTCCAGGTAGTCGCGGAGCACCTGAGAGCGGCTGGGGTGCCGCAACTTGGACATGGTTTTGGATTCGATCTGGCGAATGCGCTCGCGTGTCACGCCGTAGACCTGGCCGATCTCGTCGAGGGTGCGCGGCTGCCCGTCAGTGAGGCCGAAGCGCAGTCTGACGACGCCGGCCTCCCGTTCGGAGAGCGTCTCCAGCACAGACTGCAGCTGATCCTGCAGCAGCGTGAAGGAGACGGCGTCCACGGCCACGACAGCTTCACTGTCCTCGATGAAATCACCGAGCTGGGAGTCGCCTTCGTCGCCGATGGTCTGATCGAGCGAGATGGGCTCACGCGCGTACTGCTGAATCTCCAGCACCTTCTCCGGCGTGATGTCCATTTCCTTGGCGAGTTCCTCGGGCGTCGGCTCGCGACCAAGGTCCTGGAGCAGTTCACGCTGAATTCGACCAAGTTTGTTGATCACCTCGACCATGTGCACCGGGATGCGAATCGTTCGCGCCTGGTCGGCCATCGCGCGGGTGATCGCCTGGCGGATCCACCACGTCGCGTAGGTGGAGAACTTGTAGCCCTTGGTGTAGTCGAATTTCTCCACCGCACGGATGAGTCCCAGGTTGCCTTCCTGGATCAGGTCAAGGAACGCCATGCCTCGGCCGGTGTAGCGCTTGGCCAACGACACCACCAGCCGTAGGTTCGCCTCCAGTAGATGGTTCTTTGCGCGGTCGCCATCGCGGCAAATCCACTGATAGTCACGGCGCTGAGCCGTGGTTAGCTTTTCGCCCCGTGCCACGAACTCTGTCATTAGCTGCGTGCAGTACAGACCCGCCTCGATGCGTTTGGCGAGCTCAACTTCTTCCTCAGCGTTGAGCAGCGCGACCTTGCCGATCTGCTTGAGATACGCCCGAACCGAGTCCGCCGAGGCCGTCAGCTCGGCATCTTTACGGGCCTGGCGTAGGGCCTCGGACTCCTCCTCGTCCCAGACGAAATCGCCCGAGGCTTTGTCCTTCTCGGATGGCTCGGCGATCTCGTCGTCGACCTTGGCGGCTTTGCCCGACGCCTTGCGCGCACCGCCGCCACCTTTTCCGGCCGTTTTGGCCTTGGCGTCGGATGCCTCCGCGTCGGGTCCGTCCACGACGATGGCCTCAAGTTCTAACTCTGCGCCGTCGACGCCGAGAACCTCGCCGGAGGTGACCTCGGCACTGCCGGAGCCGGCAGGATTGTCCTCGGCTGCTTCGGCGGCGGGCGCGGTGGCCTTCTTCGCTCGGCTGCGCGGAGCCGGTGCGTCGGCAGCCTTGGTGGCACGCGCCTTGGTGGCACGCGCCTTGGTGGCACGCGCCTTGGTGGCCTTCGTCGCCGTGCCCTTGGCCGCCGTGCCCTTGGCCGCCGTGCTTTTTGTCGCCTTCTTCGCGGCCTTCTTCGCGGGCGCCGACCCGTTCGCTGACTTCGCCGCCTTGGCTGACGCGGCCTTCTTGGCTGGGGGCTTGGTGGCGGTGCGCTTCACCGGCTCATCGGTTGCCGGCCTTGCCTTTGTCGCTGCCACGTCCACCCTTTCGGTCGTGCGGTTTCGGAGCGCACGCGTGCGTCACCGAAAAGTGTCGGCTGTGTCGAATGTCGGCGTCGATCGCAACTCGGGATACTTCGCCGCTACTCGGTAGGCGGCCGCCGTCGACCATTGTAACGACAGTGCGAGCGGGCGCCGCGCAGAGCGGCAAAATTGGGCTCCTCCGGCGCGCCGGAAGAGCCGAACGGGGACTGTTACCCGCGGGTGGCGGTGATGTCGGTGTCGCCCGCCATCGCGGCGCCGACGATGCCCGCGGAGTTCTGCAGAGCCGCCGCGACCACCGGTGTGCGGTTCTTGAGTAGTGGAACCCATTTTGGTGCCTTACGGCTGATGCCGCCGCCGGCGATGAACAAGTCGGGCCAGATCGCGTTCTCGATGGCCACCAGCACTTTGGTGACTTCCTCGGTCCAGCGACGGTAGCCCCAATCCTCGCGTTCTTTGACTGAACTTGCCGCCCGGTGTTCGGCCTCCTTGCCGTCGACCTCGAGGTGACCGAACTCGGTGTTGGGCAGAAGTGCCCCGTTGTGGATGACCGCTGAGCCGATTCCTGTGCCGAACGTCAAGAGCACGATGACGCCCGTGTTTTCTCGGCCCGCGCCGAATTTCTCCTCGGCGAGTCCGGCCGCATCGGCGTCGTTGAGCACGGTGACGTGTCGGCCGCCCAGTGCTGCGCCGATGACCTCTTGGACGTTGGCGCCGATCCAGCCTTTGTCCACGTTGGCGGCCGTACGCACGATGCCTTCTGTGACCACGCCGGGGTAGGTCACCCCTAGGGGGCCTTCCCACCCGAAGTGTCCGACGACATCGGCGATGGTCTGGGCGACCGCGTCGGGCGTGGCCGGCTTGGGGGTGAGCAGTTTGAAACGGTCACCGATCAACAGGCCGGTGTCGAGGTCCACGATGCCGCCCTTGACGCCGCTGCCGCCGACGTCGACGCCGAACCCGCGGCGCTGCCCTGGGCGGTCGATGTCAGTATCAGGTGGATCGCTGGCGGTCATGAAGAGCTCCTCTGCGCAGGTCGGCGGCCACGAAGCAGCTGATGTGCGCTCCATACCCTATCGGCTCGCTAATTCGCAGGTGCCCGGTCGGCCATCCCGCTCAGCCTTTGGTCCGCCGATGTGTTGCGATGGGCGCGTGACTGGAAGCGACACCGATCCCGCGCTGCTTCGTTCGGTGGCCGAACAGCTGGCGTCAGAGGCGGCAACGTTTGTCAGACGACGCCGGATCGAGGTTTTCGGCACCGGTGCAGCCGCGAGGGCCGGCGAGGCGGGGTTAGCGGATGTGCATGCCGTGAGTTTCAAGAGCACGCCGACCGACCCCGTGACTGTGGTCGACACCGAGACCGAACGGCTGTTGCGGAACCGGCTCGCTGAACTCCGCCCAGGTGAACGAATCCTCGGCGAAGAGGAAGGCGGACCAGCTGGCTCTGCGGATGGGCAGCTCACTTGGGTGCTTGATCCCATCGACGGCACGGTGAACTTCCTGTACGGGATCGAGGCGTATGCGGTGTCGGTGGGCGTGCAGCGTGACGGCGTCTCGGTGGCCGGCGCAGTGGCCGACGTTGCTGCCGGCGCCGTGTTTTCGGCGGCCCTGGGTCAGGGTTCTAGGCTGCGACGTGACGGTGTCGTCGCTGAGCTGCGCTGCAGCGCTCTCGCCGACTTGCCGTCTGCTCTGGTAGGCACAGGCTTCGCCTATCATCCCGATCGCCGCAGGCGGCAGGGCGAGGTCGTGGCCAGGCTGCTCCCGGAGGTGCGTGACCTGCGCCGGATCGGCTCCTGTGCGCTGGATCTGTGCATGGTGGCCGCGGCCAGGCTCGACGCCTACTACGAAGATGGCGTCCAGGTGTGGGACTGGGCCGCCGGGGCCCTCATCGCCAGCGAGGCGGGCGCGGTGGTGCGCGCCCCGGAGCCGAACGTGGGCGCCGGTCTGGTGGTGGCCGCGGCGCCCGGGATCAGCGCAGCCTTCGACGACATGCTGGCACGGTGTGGCGCGAGATAGCGCCGCAACAGCTGGCAGCCCTGTGCTGTGGCTCAGCAGGCTCCATTGTGGATTTTGGACAGCAATGCCGGTTCGGCCGGCGCGGTGGCATCGGGCAGCAGGCTCGCGAGCACGGTATCGATGTCGTCGCTGTGGCTCAGCCCGCCGAAGTCAGTACCGAGGGCCAGGTCGACGCTTTCGTCGCTGCGGTCATCCTGGAACAGTTCCGTGCACGGGGCCACCAGCCAAACCGCCGCTGCCGTGGCGCGACCGGCGGGCCCGAACCGGATCTGGCCCTGGCATTCCAGCCGCGCTGTCTCGTAGATCGAGTCGTTGGCGGCCTGGAGATCAGTGAAGCCCACGTCACGCAGTGCGCTGGCGACATCGGCGGCCTGCCCGCCCTGCCGGCTGGCGTTGAGCACCCGGACCTCGGTGTCGGCGAGTTTGGCGGGAGTGACATCGACCATCTCTTCGCGGGACACCTGCTCGCCGAGCTCCACTCTGGGCGAGTCGGAATCTGCCGGCGCGGGGGGTGGGTTGCAGACCGCGGCCTCCCGGATGTCGGGGGGGCGCGACAGAGCGATCACCCAGATGAGCAGAGTCACCATCGCCAGGCATGAGAACAACACGACGACGGGGACAAAGTTCCGGCGGCGGAACGGGCGTCCGTGCTTGTCGAACGCCGCCGTACGGTCGGTGATTTGCGCTACCACGATGTGCACTCTAAGGCCAGTGTGGCCAGGGGTTCCGCCCCCCGACGAGGTAACTGTGACGTAAATCACATAACAACCCTGGGCAATAAGGGCACGAATCGGTTGGCGGATGCGTTCGACGCTGGTACAAAGCACTGCTGCACTTGCTTGACGGAGGGGACAGGAATGGCCACTGACTACGACGCCCCACGGCGCACCGAGACCGACGACGTTTCCGAGGATTCACTTGAGGAACTAAAAGCGCGACGCAATGAAGCGCAGTCTGCGGTGGTCGACGTCGACGAATCTGAATCTGCGGAGTCCTTCGAGTTGCCCGGCGCTGACTTGTCCGGTGAGGAGCTCTCGGTGCGGGTAGTTCCCAAGCAGGCCGACGAGTTCACCTGCTCAAGCTGCTTTCTGGTCCACCACCGCAGCCGTCTCGCCAGCGAGAAGAACGGCATGAAGATCTGTACCGATTGCGGCGCCTGACCTATCGCCCGCGCCTAGGCGTTAAGCGCTGCGAGCACCTTGTCCGGGTGTTTGGCACTGATCAGCCAGTACGGGGTCGGATCGTCGGGATCGTCGAGAACCAGGAGAACCATCGGGCCGACCCATCCCCGGTGCACGATGTAGGCGGCCGGGTCAAGTTGTCGGCCCAGCGCTGCGGACTTGGCGCTGCGGGGCACTTCGGCCGTCCGCGCAATGACGGCCACCGGAAGGTGGGCGCCGCCGATCCACAGCTCGGTTCCGCGGTCGCTGCTGATGACTTGCAGCTCGGTCCTGCCGAGCCAGATGAGCACGATGGCCGCCACCGGAAGCAACACCGCGAACGGCAACCAGTTCGGCAGCGCCCTGACACCCTGGTTTACTTCAAGCGCGATCAGGGCTGCCAGCGCCAGAGCCAGCGGCCACCACCACCACGGGACCCGCAGCTGTTCGCGATAGCGAACGGTTTGTGTGGTGGCGCGCGTGTCGGACACGAGGCCAAGGGTAATCTCTGACGTCGTGTCGACCTCTCTGGCGGTAGTGCGACTGGATCGCAGCCTGCCGCTGCCAAGTCGGGCCCACGACGGCGACGCCGGAGTTGACCTCTACAGCGCACAGGACCTTGAGCTGGCACCCGGTGAGCGGGCGCTCGTGTCGACCGGGGTGGCGGTGGCGATCCCGATGGGCATGGTTGGTCTTGTGCACCCGCGCTCGGGTCTGGCTGCCCGCGTGGGGCTTTCGATTGTGAACAGCCCCGGCACCATCGACGCGGGCTACCGAGGCGAGATCAAGATCGCTCTGATCAACCTCGACCCCGGCATCCCGATCGTCGTTCGTCGTGGAGACCGGATAGCCCAACTGCTCGTGCAGCGAGTGGAATTACCCAGTTTGGTCGAGGTGTCGTCCTTCGACGAGGCCGGTTTGGCCGACACAACCCGTGGCGACGACGGCCACGGTTCCTCCGGCGGACATGCGAGTTTGTGAAAATGGCACTGAGAAGACGACGCAAAGACAGCAAAGACAGCAACGAAAGTTCTGAGACTCCTGTTGTGGAGGCAGCCCCAAGCGACGAGCTTGAGGGGCCGTTTGACATCGACGATTTCGACGATCCCGCGGTCGCCGCCGTTGCCAGGCTAGACCTGGGCTCGGTGTTGGTCCCCATGCCCGACGCCGGGCAGGTGCAGGTCGAACTCGGCAACACCGGAGTTCCCAGTGCTGTGTGGGTGGTGACCCCCAACGGCCGCTTCACTGTCGCGGCGTACGCCGCACCGAAGTCCGCTGGCCTTTGGCGCGAAGTCGCCGCCGAGTTGGCCGATTCTCTGCGCAAGGACGTCCCCAAAGTCAGCATCGAGGATGGTCCCTGGGGTCGCGAAGTCATCGGCGTCGGCGCCGAGAATGCGGGAGTAGTGCGTTTCATCGGCGTAGACGGATACCGATGGATGATCCGCTGCGTGGTCAGTGGGCCCCACGACCGCATCGACGCCCTGGCCGAACAAGCTCGAGATGCTCTGGCAGACACCGTTGTGAGACGCGGCGATACCCCTATGCCGGTGCGCACTCCGTTGCCGATCGAGCTGCCTGAGCCGATGGCCGAACAACTTCGCGCTGCGACCGAGCAGGCCGCCGCGCAGCAGCCCACACCGCCCCAGCAGCAGCAGCCAACGGCGCGGCGCACCACGCAGGGGTCTGCGATGCAGCAGCTGCGCACCATCACCGGGGGCTAGCCGCTAGCCGGGTCCTCGGCGTCCCACAGAGCAGCCAGGCACTGCGCGCCCAGGACAGCAGGGTTGTTCCCGATCTGATCGAGTGTCACGGTGCGCAGCGAGGCACACGCGGCGGCCGAGGCCCATTCGATGCCGACCTCCATCGGGTGCACCGGGTCGTCGGTGGCAGAAACTACGCCCATCGGCGCCGTCAGGCCCTCAAGATCACCAATGCTCGGAGCGATATAACCCGCCGCGTCGTCCATCGCGTCGGGCAACGAAGGCCATTGTCCCAGCCATGACCGCGTCAACTCTTCAGCCAGCCACTTCGGGGTCGAGGCCTGCATCTGTGTGGTGGCTGCCAGCAGGCCATCACGGCGAAGCAGCTCCGCGGAATAACGGGCCGCCAGCGCGGCTGGCGCGGCGTCGGGTGCACCGGTCCATGCGGGCAGTGCGGCGAGCACCGCGACCACGCTGTCGGGATGCGACAGCGCCCACGATGCGGCGACGGCAGCACCGATCGACACCCCGCCGACCGCGATCGGCAACGGGGCAGCGGCACGCGCAGCACTGCTGAGGTCGTCGTGGTAGGCCTCGAGCAGCCGGTGTGGCTGCGGGGGCGGAGTGACCACGACGGCGCCCGCGCCTTGTAGTGCCGTCGAAAATGCCCGGTGGACAAAGTTGTCGTCAGATCCGGTGCCGGGAAGCAGCACGGTGGTGACCCCTTGCAGGTTGACTGCCATGTCACGATCGTGCACCGCTGCGGAATCGCTGCAGCGATTAGGCCACCTCAACGTGGCGTGTCCGGTCCAAGAGGTCTACCGTGGCCTTCGTTAGGTGAATCCACAGTGGATTGACAAGAGTTCAGGAGCAGCCATGGCCGCGGACCAGGGGTATCTTCGGCGCCTCACCCGTCGGTTGACCGAAGACCCAGAGCAATTGGACGTGGAGAAGCTCAGCGACGGAGCTGCCCACACCGGCGCGCAGAAGGCGATTGACTGCCGGCGCGGCCAAGAGGTGACGATGGTCGGTACCTTGCGCAGCGTCGAGTGCAACGGCAAGAACTGTGCAGGTGGAGTGAAGGCCGAACTGTTCGACGGCACCGATTCGGTGATGCTTGTCTGGCTGGGGCAGCGCCGCATTCCCGGCATCGAGTCTGGCCGCATGCTCAAGGTGCATGGCAGGGTCGGCAATCTGGCCAACGGTGTCAAGGCGATTTACAACCCCCACTATGAGATTCAAAAGTGAGTGACCCGGGCACCGGACCGGACAACCAATCTTCACAACCCCGCGGGACGGCTGTCCTCGAACAGATGGGCGGAATCCGCGGGCTCATCTACTCGTCGTTGCCCGTCCTGGTGTTCGTACCGGTGTCATCGGCGTTCGGGCTCATGCCGGCGATCATCGCCGCGCTCGCGGTGGCGACCCTCATCCTGGTGTGGCGGCTAGTACAGCGCGAGTCTCTGCAGCCCGCCATTTCGGGCTTCATCGCCGTCGGGGTCAGCGCACTCATCGCTTACTTGGTCGGCGCCTCCAAGGGATATTTCCTACTCGGGATTTGGATGTCGCTGTTCTGGGCGGTTGTGTTCACCACGTCAGTCGTCATCCGTCGCCCGCTGGTTGGCTACATCTGGGGCTGGGTGAATACCCACGACCGGCGCTGGCGAGGAGTGCCGAAGGCTGTGCGGGCGTACGACGTGGCCACCCTGGTATGGGTGGCGGTGTTCGCTTCCCGGTTCGTTGTGCAGCACCACCTCTATGACGCCGACAAGACAGGTTGGCTGGGGGTGGCCCGAATCACCATGGGCTGGCCGCTCACGGCTGTGGCCGCGCTGGTGACCTACGTGGCGATCAGGGCTGCGCAGCGGGCACTGCACGAGCATGAAGCCGACGGTCAGGAAGCCAACGGTGTCGCAGACCCTGCTGACCCGGCCCCCGATGCCGCCGAGCCAGTACAGAGCCGCGCCGAGGACTCTCAGCGCTGAGGCGGGTGTAACAGCAGTTCGCGCAGCTGGCCCTCGACTTCGGTCACTGCGACGAACAGCAGTTCGTCACCGCCCTCCAGAGGTTCGTCAGCTTCGGGGACAATGACCCGCGGTCCGCGCAGGATTGCCACCAGCGCCACGTCCTTGGGTAGCTCAAGCCGTTTCACTGGCTTTCCGCCCCACGGAGTGTTGTCGGGCAACGTGATTTCGACCAGGCTGGATTGGCCTTTGCTGAACTGCAGCAGCCGCACCAGGTCCCCGACCGAGACCGCCTCCTCGACCAGCGAGGCCAGCATCCGGGGGGTGGATACCGCTACGTCGACTCCCCACGCTTCGTCAAAGAGCCATTCATTACGGGGATCGTTGACTCGGGCCACAACGCGGGGGACGGCGAACTCGGTCTTGGCCAGCAGGCTGACAACCACGTTGGCCTTGTCGTCGCCGGTCGCGGCAATAACGACGTCGTACTCTTCGAGCTTGATCGACTCGAGCAGGCTGATTTCGCAGGCGTCGCCGAGACGCCAGCGGGCCGCTGGGATCGCATCGGCGTCGATATGGCCCGGGTTACGGTCGATCAGGGTGACTTCATGGAATTCGACGAGCTCGCGGGCGATGGAACGGCCGACTGCCCCGGCCCCGGCGATCGCTACCTTCATCAGGCCTCCGGGTCCTCAGTAGGGGGCATTGCCGCAATGGCCAGGGCCTCGGCGATGCCCCCGGAGATCGCCGCCAGATAAACCTGGTCTCCCGCCTGGATGACGGTCCCGGCGGTCGGCAGCGTTCCGGCGCCGAACCGGATGATGAACGACACCCGACCTGAGGTGGCGGCTTCTAGATCCGTCACCCGGCGGCCCACCCAGTCTTCGTGCAGCGCCAACTCGGCGACTCCGACATTGCCGGTCGGATCGCGCCACTTGGTGGTTTTGTTCTCGCGGGTCAGCACGTTGAGTAGTCGGTCAGTGGTCCAGGGCACCGTAGCCACGGTGGGGATGCCGAGTCGTTCGTAGATTGCCGCGCGTTTGGCGTCGTAGATACGCGCGACGACCCGCGGCACGCCGAACGTCTCCCGCGCTACCCGCGCGGAGATGATGTTGGAATTGTCGCCCGAAGACACCGCCGCAAAGGCTGTGGCCTCATCGATGCGTGCCCGCAACAAGACGTCACGATCGAAACCCATGCCGAGAATCCGTTGCCCCTCAAATTCGGGGGAGAGCCGGTGAAAGGCCGTGCTGTCCCGGTCGATTACCGCGACGTCGTGGCCGATCCTGGCCAGGCTGTCCGATAGGGACGCGCCCACCCGGCCGCATCCCATCACCACTACATGCACTTACGGTCCCTTCCCGCCTGAGCAGACGTTGCTTGCCCAAACTGCCTCCCCACACTGCTGCGGCAGCACCCGCGCACTGCAGAACGCTACCGCTGTCCCACGGGAGACGGCCTTCGGGCTTACTCTTGGCACTCGTGTCCAAGCTTTCTACCGCCGCGCGGCGGCTGGTGCTGGGTCGGCCGTTCCGTAGCGACAACCTGTCCCACACTCTGCTGCCAAAGCGGATAGCTTTGCCGGTGTTCGCCTCCGATGCGTTGTCTTCGGTGGCCTACGCACCCGAGGAGATCTTCCGAGTGCTGTCGGTGGCGGGGCTGTCGGCCTACACGATGACGCCGTGGATCGGCCTTGCGGTGGCCGCGGTGATGCTCATTGTGATCGCCTGCAACCGGCAGAATGTGCACGCATACCCCTCAGGTGGCGGCGACTACGAGGTGGCGACCACCAACCTCGGCCCCACCGCCGGACTCACCGTCGCCAGCGCGTTGCTGGTGGATTACGTGTTGACGGTGGCGGTGTCGATGTCGGCGGCGATGTCGAACATCGGGTCGGCGGTGCCGTTCGTCGACGAGCACAAAGTGTGGTTCGCGGTGGCGGCGATCCTGTTTCTCGCATCGCTGAACCTGCGCGGCATCCGCGAATCCGGGACTGCATTCGCATTTCCGACCTACGCGTTCATGATCGGCATGTACCTCATGCTGGCCTGGGGGTTCTTCCAGATCTTTGTGCTGGGTGAGCCGCTGCGCGCGGAATCCGCGGATTTCGAGATGCACGCGGAGAACGGCGACATCGTCGGCTTTGCGCTGCTGTTTCTTGTTGCCCGGGCATTCTCGTCAGGCAGTGCAGCGCTGACTGGTGTCGAGGCGATCAGTAATGGCGTTCCGGCGTTCCGCAAACCCAAGTCCCGCAATGCCGCCACGACACTGCTGCTGCTGGGCGTCATCGCTGTCACGCTGTTCATGGGGATCATAATGCTGGCCAAGGCAACCGGCGTGCAGGTCGCCGACCGGCCGGAGGAACAACTCATCGGCGCGCCCGAAGACTATCGACAGAAGACGTTGGTGACCCAGCTTGCTGACGCGGTGTTCCACGACATGCCGATCGGCCTCTACCTGATCGCCGGCGTCACGGCGCTCATTTTGGTGCTGGCCGCCAACACCGCGTTCAATGGTTTTCCGGTGCTCGGATCGATTTTGGCGCAGGACCGTTTCCTGCCCCGTCAGCTGCACACGCGTGGCGATCGATTGGCGTTCTCCAACGGAATCCTGTTTTTGACTTTCGGGGCCATCGCATTCGTAGTGGTGTTCCAGGCGCATGTCACCGCGTTGATCCAGCTCTACATCGTAGGGGTTTTCGTGGCGTTCACCCTTAGTCAGATGGGAATGGTGCGGCACTGGAACCGGTTGTTGCGCAAGGAAACCGACGTGGCCGCCCGCTCCCGGATGAACCGCGCCAAGACGATCAACATCATCGGATTCATCTGTACCGGCACCGTGCTCATCATCGTGGTCGTCACCAAGTTCGTGACCGGAGCATGGATCGCGATCCTGGCGATGGGCGCGCTGTTCGTAATCATGAAACTCATTCACCGCCATTACGCGTCGGTCAGCCGCGAGCTCGAACTGCGTGCGGCTGAGGCCGGGGACGTTGTGTTGCCCAGCCGCAACCACGCGATCGTGTTGGTGTCCAACCTGCACCTGCCGACGTTGCGCGCGCTCGCCTACGCGCGGGCCACCAGGCCAGACATGCTGGAGGCCATCACGGTCAGCGTGGACGATGCCGAGACCCGCGAATTGGTGCATAAGTGGGAAGACAGTGATACCAGCGTGCCGCTGAAGGTGATCGCGTCGCCGTACCGGGAGATCACCCGCCCCGTTATCGACTACGTCAAACGGGTAGGCAAGGAGTCGCCGCGCACCGTCGTCACCGTATTCATCCCTGAGTATGTGGTGGGCCATTGGTGGGAACAGGTGCTGCACAACCAGAGTGCGCTGCGGCTCAAGGGTCGACTCCTGTTCGAACCCAACGTCATGGTGACTTCGGTTCCGTGGCAACTGTCTTCGTCGGAACGGTTGAAGAAGTTGGAGCCGCAATCGGCTCCCGGGGACGCGCGCAGAGGATTCCTCGATTGACGGGGGTGACCCGGCCCGTCGAACTTACGTTGACCACCGGCCCGGCGGCCAACGGGGGTAGCTGCGTGGCACGCCACGAGGGGCGGGTGGTGTTCGTCCGGTACGCGCTGCCCGCAGAGACGGTCCGGGTCCGCATAACAGGTGGCGCCGGGGGGCGAGGGTCCTACTGGAACGCCGAGGTCATCGAGGTGCTCGAGCCCGCTGCCGACCGAGTGGACTCGCTATGTCCGATCGCCGGGGTCCACGGGGCGGGTTGCTGCGACCTTGCCTTCGCCGAGCCGGCCGCCGCGCGGCGGCTCAAGGGCGCGGTGGTGGCAAATCAGCTTTCCCGCCTTGGCGGATACCGCTGGCGCGATGAACAGGACGCCACCGCCCGTCCAGTAGGCGAGCTGGGTGCGCAGGGATGGCGCACCCGGGTGAGGCTGGACACCTCGGCAGACGGCCGAGCCGGGTTTCACCGCTACCACAGTGCAGAGCTGGTGCACCGGCTGGAATGTGCCCAACTGCCCGCGGGCATGCTCGCCGGAGTCGCCGACCGGAAATGGCCCGCGGGCTCGCAGGTCCACGTGGCGATCGACGACGACGGCGATCGCCACATAGTGGTGTCGGGGACCCGCCGCGGTGACCGCAAGACCGCCTCCACCGGTGGGGGCCGGCGGATAACCGTGGCAGAAGGTAGCTACGAGGCAGTCCAGCGCGTTGACCAGCAGAGCTGGCAGGTCCCGGTGACGGCGTTCTGGCAGGCACATCGCGATGCGCCAACGCTGTACAGCTCGCTCGTCGCCGAGTGGGCTCAGCTCGAACCGGGCATGACAGCCTGGGACCTCTACGGCGGGGTCGGCGTATTCGCCGCGGCCCTGGCCCAAGCCGTCGGCGAGGCCGGCCACGTTCTTACCGTCGATACATCGCGGGGCGCAGCCCGCTCGGCGCGTGCTGCGCTGGCCGACCTCGGCTGCGTCTCGGTACGGACCGAGTCTGTGCGGCGCGCGCTGGCCGGGCAGCGACGCGGTGCTGACGTCGCCGTGCTGGACCCACCCCGCGCCGGGGCCGGCCGTGAGGTGATTGACTTGCTCGCGGCCGCAGGCGTGCCGCGCATCGTCCACATCGGCTGTGAACCAGCCTCTTTCGCGCGTGACATCGGGCTCTACCGTGGCCACGGCTACACGGTGGAGCAGCTGGAAGTATTCGACTCATTCCCATTGACCCACCACGTCGAATGTGTCGCGGCGCTGCAACGATGATCGGTGCAACTCGAGGGTCTGGCATAGCATGTCGGGCGGGTGCGCCGGGAAGTCTGGTCGGCGGGCATTCGTTGACGAGAACTAGAGGCAGGCTGTGACATCTCACCGCGGCGGGCGACGTATCCGCTCTGTGCTCTTCTCCCGCGGCTCATGGGCGGAGACCAGCAGGATCACCGAGATCCTGCGCACGGAGACCGTCGGCGGGTTGATCCTGCTGGTCGCCGCGGGAGTGGCACTGATCTGGGCGAACTCCCCGTGGGCGCCAAGCTACTTCGCGCTGCGGGACCTCCAGATCGGCGGGGAGCCCTTCGGCCTGCACCTGTGTCTCACCGTGGGCGCTTGGGCCGGCGACGGGCTCTTGGCCATCTTCTTCTTCGTCGTGGGGCTGGAACTCAAGCGCGAATTCGTTGCCGGAGACCTGCGCAGCCCAAGTCGCGCTGCGCTACCGATAGCCGCCGCGGTGGGCGGGATGGTAGTACCGGCACTGATCTTCGTCCTGGTGAATATCAAGACCGGAGATGGGGCGCTGCGCGGCTGGGCGATCCCGACGGCGACCGACATCGCGTTCGCGGTAGCCGTGCTCGCGGTCATCTCGACCCACCTGCCCGCGGCCCTGCGGACGTTCCTGTTGACCCTGGCCGTAGTCGACGACCTGCTGGCGATCACTGTCATCGCCCTCTTCTACACCGACGACATCAATGTGACTGCCCTGGCTTTGACGTTGGTGCCGCTGGCTGCGTTCGCGCTGTGCGTGCAGCGCGGCGTGCAGTCCTGGTGGCTGCTGATCCCGCTTGCACTCGCCACCTGGGTACTGCTGCACGAGTCCGGCGTGCACGCCACGGTGGCGGGTGTACTACTCGGATTCATGGTTCCGGTGCGCCGTTCGGCGACGCGCCACGGGGCCGAGGTCGACGAGGATGCTCGAGTGGGCATGGCTGAGCACTTTGAGCACGTCATACGCCCGATATCGGCCGGAATCGCGATCCCGGTATTCGCTTTCGTCGCCGCGGGTGTGGCCTTTGGCGGCCTCAGCGGGCTCACCAGCGCGCTCAGCGACCCGGTTGCGCTGGGCATCGTGCTCGGACTGGTTCTGGGTAAACCCGTGGGGATCCTCTTGACCACACGATTTATGGCCGCCGCGACCCGCGCGAAGCTGGATCCGTCTCTGCGCTGGGTGGATGTTCTTGGCGTGTCCATGCTTGCCGGGATCGGGTTCACCGTGTCGCTGCTGATCGGCGATTTGGCCTACGGACTGGGCACCAATCGTGACGAATTAGTGAAGGTTGGCGTGTTGGCGGGTTCCCTGTTGGCAGCGACGTTGGCGGCCGGTGTGCTGCTCAGCAGGAATGCCGCCTACCGGCGGATTTACGCCCAGGAGACGGTCGACACCGACCGTGATGGAGTGCCCGATGTCTACGACACACCACAAGACTGAGGCGACGGCCGTGCGTAGACTTACGGGATGCTCGAACAGATCCGCGGCCCTGCAGATCTGCAGCATCTGACGCAGGCGCAGCTTCACGAGTTGGCCTGCGAGATCCGCAACTTCCTGATCTACAAAGTCGCTGCCACTGGTGGGCACCTGGGGCCCAACCTCGGCGTGGTGGAGTTGACGTTGGCGCTTCACCGGGTCTTCGATTCACCTCACGACCCGATCCTCTTCGACACCGGTCACCAGGCATATGTGCACAAGATGCTCACCGGACGCAGCCAGGACTTCGACACGCTTCGAAAAAAGGACGGCCTGTCGGGCTACCCCTCTCGGTCCGAGAGCGAACATGACTGGGTCGAGTCCAGCCATGCCAGCTCCTCGCTGTCTTACGCCGACGGATTGGCCAAAGCTTTCGAACTCACTGGTCACCGCAACCGGCACGTCGTCGCCGTCGTCGGCGATGGTGCGCTCACCGGTGGCATGTGCTGGGAAGCGTTGAACAACATCGCCGCCTCGTCGCGGCCGGTGGTGATTGTGGTCAACGACAACGGCCGCAGCTATGCGCCGACGATTGGCGGCTTCGCCGAACACCTGGCGGGCCTGCGGCTGCAGCCGGGATACGAGCGGATGCTTGAGGAAGGCCGCAAGGCGATGCGGGGGCTGCCGGTCATCGGTGAGTTCTGCTACCAGTGCGTGCACAGCATCAAGGCCGGCGTCAAGGACGCGTTGTCTCCGCAGGTGATGTTCACCGATCTGGGGCTCAAGTACGTCGGCCCCATCGACGGTCATGACGAGCACGCTGTGGAGAGTGCGCTGCGCCACGCCCGCGGCTTCAACGCTCCTGTCGTGGTGCATGTCGTCACCCGCAAGGGAATGGGCTATCCGCCTGCTGAAAATGACGAGGACGACCAGATGCACGCCTGCGGCGTCATCGACCCGGGGACGGGCCTGGCCACGTCGATGCCGGGTCCCGGCTGGACGTCGGCGTTCTCCGAGGCCCTGATCGAGCTGGCCGCCAAGCGGCGCGATGTCGTGGCAATCACCGCCGCAATGCCGGGGCCGACTGGGCTCAGTGCCTTCCGGAAGCGGTTTCCGGACAGATTCTTCGACGTCGGCATCGCCGAGCAGCACGCCGTGACCTCGGCGGCTGGTTTGGCGATGGGCGGCATGCATCCGGTGGTCGCCGTCTACTCGACGTTCCTCAACCGCGCGTTCGACCAGATCATGATGGATGTCGCGCTGCACAAGCTGCCGGTGACGATGGTCCTGGACCGGTCCGGGGTTACCGGGTCCGACGGCGCGAGCCACAACGGTATGTGGGATCTGTCGATCCTGGGAGTGATACCCGGCATGCGGGTGGCGGCACCGCGCGACGGTGCCAGGTTGTGGGAGGAGCTCGGCGAGGCGCTCGAGGTCAACGACGGCCCCACCGCTGTTCGCTTTCCCAAAGGCGATGTGGGCGAGGATACCCCGGCGATCGAGCGGCGTGGCGGCGTCGATGTGCTCGCGGTTCCGACTGCCGGGTTGTCGGCGGATGCCCTTGTCATCGCGGTGGGACCGTTCGCGAAGATGGCCCTTGCCGCCGCTGCGCGGCTACGCGACCAGGGCATCGGCGTGACGGTGGTCGACCCGCGCTGGGTATTGCCCGTTCCTGAGGAGGTCGTGGCCCTGGCGGCCGGACACAAGCTGGTCGTGACGGTCGAGGACAACGGTGTCCATGGCGGGGTGGGCTCGGCGGTCTCGGGTGCTCTGCGGCGTACCGGGTTGGACGTGCCATGCCGGGACGCAGCGCTGCCCCAGCAGTTCTTCGAGCATGCGTCGCGCGCCGAGGTTCTCGACTCCGTCGGACTCACCGAGCGCAACCTCGCTCGCCAGATCACCGGGTGGGTGGCCGCATTGGGCGCATCGGTGACCGAGCATGCCATCAGCGAACACCTCGACTGAGCGTCGAGGCCGCCCGCCTAGACGCTGAGGCGGCTTCGGTACGTCATGGCGGCTTCGGTACTTAGTTGGTGGCGGCAGATACAGACAGCGCTTCGGCGAGTACCGGCACCGTGAGTTCGCACTGCCACTGCCGCGCCGTGGAATCCTGCAGAAACTCTTCGACCGCGGCCGTAGTGTCGTCGACCGGTTCCCAGTCCCAACACAGCCGCCGCACGGTTTCTGGGGACAGCAGGTTTTCGGTAGGCACCGAAACGCGTTGTGCAAGTTCAGACAACCCCGACCTCGCGGCCTCCAGTCGCACCGCGGCCTCCGGTTTGCGCCGTGTCCACCGGGACGCCGGTGGCGGGCCGGTGGACGGCTCCGAAGGGCTGGGGGGATCGGTGCTCGCGCGGGCCCGGGCCAGTGCGTCCAACCATACTTGGGCGCTGCGTCGCTGCTTGGATCCGCCGAACACCGGCAATTCGGTGAGCTTCTCGACGCTATCGGGGTTCGTCGTCGCGGCGTTGATGATTGCACTGTCGGGCAGGATGCGGCCCGGGGCGATGTCGCGACGTCGGGCAATCTCGTCGCGGGTGGTCCACAATTCGCGCACCGCCGCAAGCGCCCGGGAATTGCGGACCTTATGGATGCCTGAGGTGCGGCGCCACCGATCGCGTCTGGTCGGTGCCCCCTCAAAGGTCCGCAGGAACTCGAATTCCTGTCTCACCCAATGGGTTTTGCCCTGCCCCTCCAGAGTCTCGGCTACTGCATCGCGCAGTTCGCACAGGACCTCGACGTCGAGTGCGGCGTAGTTCAGCCAGTCGTGGGGCAGTGGACGCTTGGACCAGTCCGCGGCGCCATGGCCCTTCATCAACTGCAGCCCAAGTAGTCGCTGAACCATCGCGGCCAGGTTGACCCGGTCGAAGTTGGCGAGCCGCCCAGCTAGTTCGGTGTCGTAGAGCGTGCTCGGGCGCAAACCGAGCTCGGCCAGGCACGGCAGGTCCTGATCGGCGGCATGCAGTACCCACTCGTCGGTGGCCAGTACTTCAGCCAGCGGCGCCATGACTGCAACGGGGTCTGCACCGTGACTGATCGGATCGAGTAAAACGGTGCCTGCGCCGGCCCGGCGGAGCTGTATGAGGTATGCGCGGTTGGAATAGCGGAAGCCCGACGCTCGCTCGGCGTCCACGGCGAACGGCCCGGAACCTGACCCTAAAAGGTCTGCAGCCCTGGCAATTTCGCTGCGGCTAGCCGACACCTCGGGCACTCCGTCCCGCGGCGCCAGCAGGGGCTCGGGCGCTGGAGCCTCAGGCTCGCCATCGCCGGACGCGTCAACTTCAGGCTCTATTGCGGAAGCGACCGCCTCGCGTTCGGACATGTGGTTAGGCGCGGGTGCGGGAACTCAGATCGGTCACGCCGTCCGGCGGCAGACCGGCAGCGTGCTCGAGAACCTCACAGAATGCCTCGACGTGCGGTCCGAGCTCCAGTGTCGTCGCCGTCCAGGAGGCACGAAGCTCAAGCTGGTGGGCCCGCGGCGGCCCGGAGATATCTCCGTAGCGCACCGATGTGGTGGCAGTGACGGTCCCTCCCAGTGCTGTGACGTGGTTGGCGCGTTCCTGGAGCGCATCGACCAGCCAGCTCCAGGCGACCTCGGGCAGCAGCGGATCGACGGCCTCGCTGGAATCCAGATCGGCCTGGATGTAGGCGACCAAGCGCATCGTGCCGTCCCAGGCGTCCGCGCCCTCGGGGTCGTGTAACAAGATCAGCCGGCCGAACGCGTCACCTTCGGAACGCTCCGGGATGATCGGCGTCTCGGGATGCTTTACCTCGGCGCCTAAGGCGTAGCTGAACGGAGCCAGCCGCTGTGGCGGCCGAATCGGGCCCAGCTCGATCTCAGGTCGCACGGTGGTGGCATTCATGGCCGCCACCGCTTCACGGAATTCAGCCGGCTCGGCGGTGGTCACGACGTTTGACGCTAGTCCATCCGGGCAGGTCTGCGCGCAGGCGCGCCGATTCTGGATCCACGTTGCCCGAGTGGTTGCCGCGGCCGACATCCTGATCGGGCATGGCAGCATGGGGCACGATGAATACGCGCCGCGAGCTGCCCGAATCGCCGTACTTGGCCGCTGTCGCCGGTCGTGAGCCCCACCGGCGGCCGGTGTGGATGATGCGGCAGGCTGGGCGGTCATTGCCTGAGTATCGAGCGCTTCGGGCCAAGACTACGATGATGCAGGCGTGTTTCGACGCCGATCTGATCACCGAGATCACGCTGCAGCCGGTGCGCAGGCACGGCGTCGACGCCGCAATCCTGTTCTCTGACATCGTGGTGCCGTTGCGAGCCGCCGGGATCGCGCTGGACATCGTTCCCGACGTCGGCCCGGTCATCGACAGCCCCATCCGCACCCTCGATGATGTCCGCGCGATCGCACCTCTGCAGCCCCCGCAGGTACTTCCGGTAGCGACCGCGATCACCCAACTGACCTCCGCGCTGGGTGAGGTTCCGCTGATCGGTTTTGCCGGTGCGCCCTTCACGCTGGCCTCCTACCTCGTCGAGGGAGGGCCCAGCCGCAATCACGAGCGAACCAAGTCGATGATGCTCAGTGAGCCAGCCACCTGGCAAGCGCTCATGACGGCGCTGACGGATGTGACCATTGCGTTCCTGCAGATCCAACTCGACGCCGGCGTGGACGCCATTCAGGTGTTCGACTCCTGGGCCGGGACGCTCTCGCTCGCCGACTACCGCACCTATGTATTGCCGCACAGCCTGCGGGTATTCGCATCGCTGGCTGACTACGGGGTGCCGATGACGCACTTCGGGGTCGGCACCGCCGAGCTACTCGGCGCCATGGCGGAGGCCGTCGCAGGGCATGGCGTGCCGGCGGTCGTCGGCGTGGATTGGCGTACCTCGCTGACCGCTGCCGCAGCGCGGGTGGGGCGAGGCTGCGCGCTCCAGGGAAACCTGGACCCGGTGGTGCTTCTGGCCGGCTGGCCGGCCGTGCAGCGTGCGGTGCACTCGGTGGTGGAGGACGGAAAGCGCGCTGTCGACGCCGGCGCGGCCGGGCACGTGTTCAACCTCGGTCATGGCGTGCTGCCCGGTACCGATCCCGAGGTGATCACCGACGCGGTGGCATTGGTGCACGAGCTGTGAGTGGCCTCAGCCCCGCCCGGTATTGCATTGTCGGGGGCGGTATTTCTGGCCTCGTCGCGGCCTACCGGCTACGGGTGGCCGCCGGTCCGGAGGCATCGATCACGGTGCTGGATCCGGCTGAGCGGCTCGGCGGAGCGCTGCGCACCGAGCAAATCAGCGGGTATCCGCTGGACGTGGGCGCTGAAGCCTTCGTGGCGCGCAGGCCGGAGGTGCCCGCGCTGCTCGCCGAACTGGGGTTGTCAGATAAGCAGATTGGGACCAGCGGGGCGCGGCCCTTGATCTACAGCGAAGGCAAACTGCACGCATTACCCGCCGAGACTGTCAACGGAATTCCGTCACGGCCGGCCGCTCTTTCCGGCCTGGTGGATGACGCGACGATCCGATGGATGCTCGACGAACCGACACGGCCTCTGCGCTGGCGGCCCGGCGCCGACCCGGCCGTCGCCGATTTCGTCGGCGAACGCTTCGGGGAGCAGGTTGTGACCAGGTCGGTAGACCCCCTGCTGTCCGGCGTTTACTCCGGTTCCGCGGCGACTATCGGGCTCCGCTCGGCGGCACCGACGGTCGCGGTGGCGCTGGACCGGGGGGCCGACAGCCTGACCGAGGCGGTACGCACGGCCCTGCCGCCGCCGGTGACCGGGTCGGTGTTCGGCGCCGTGCAGGGCGGCTACACGGTGCTGGTCGAGGAATTGATGCGCCGATCAGGCCTGCGCAGGGCGCGGGCGGCTGCCTGCGGTATCCATCGTGTGCCCCGGGGATGGGAGGTCGTCGACGATCACGAGGACCGCTGGCCAGCCGACGCGGTGGTCCTTGCGGTGCCTGCGCCGCGGCTGTCAGCGCTCATCGCTGACATCGCCCCGCGCAGTGCCGCGGCGGCGGCCAAGATACCGGTGGCTTCTGCGGCGGTGGTCGCGCTCGCCCTGCCGGGCGGAACACCGCTACCGGAGCAGTCCGGAGTGCTGATAGCCGGCCGGGGACGCTTGCGCACGAAGGCGGTCACGCTGTCGTCGCGCAAGTGGGGACGGCGAGACAGCGTCGAGATGGTGCGGTTGTCGTTCGGGCGGTTCGGTGATTCCGCTGAAACGAGCATCGCCCACAGCATCGGCGATGAGGAACTGCTGAGCTGGTCGTCCGAGGACCTCGCAACGCTGTTCGGGATCTCGGCACAGCCGGTGGATCACCGGGTGGCGCGCTGGATCGACGCGATGCCGCAGTACGGGCCCGGGCACGCGGATCTGGTCGCCGAGATACGGGCTGGGCTGCCGCCGACGTTGGCGGTGGCCGGTTCCTATCTGGATGGGATAGGGGTGCCCGCATGCGTGGCCGCCGCGACGCGGGCGGTGGCAGCATTGGCTGTACCCGACGGGCAGTGAGGGCAGGGCCACCCGAGCACACGAACGGATGGCAACGGCGAGCGTGGCACGATAGGCCCATGGCCAAGCTCGACTACGACACCCTCAACTCCACCATCCGCTACCTGATGTTCTCAGTGTTCGCTGCGCGGCCGGGCGTTCTGCCTTCCGAGGACGACGCGCGCGCACGCGTAGTCGACGAGACCGTGACGTTCCTGAAGGCCCAGGAGGATAACGGGGTCGTGGTGCGCGGTCTGTACGACATCGCCGGAATGCGCGCCGACGCCGATTTCATGATGTGGACCCACGCGGAGTCCGTCGAGGTGTTGCAGACGACGTACGCCGAATTCCGGCGCACCACCACACTGGGCCGTGCGTGCACGCCGGTGTGGAGCAACGTGGGGCTGCACCGGCCCGCCGAGTTCAACAAGAGCCACATCCCGGCGTTTCTCGCCGGTGAGGACCCTGGGGCCTACATCTGTGTGTATCCGTTCGTCCGGTCGCTGGACTGGTACATGCTGCCCGACGACGAACGTCGGCGCATGCTTTCCGAACACGGGATGGCGGCGCGCGGCTACAAGGATGTGCGGGCCAATACAGTGCCTGCGTTCGCCCTGGGCGACTACGAATGGCTGTTGGCGTTCGAGGCGTCCGAGCTGCATCGCATCGTCGACTTGATGCGTGATCTGCGCGCCACCGATGCTCGCCGGCACGTCCGGGAGGAGACGCCGTTCTTCACCGGACCGCGGGTGTCGGTGGAAAAGCTCGTCACAAAACTGCCATGACGATGCGCTGAGAGGGGCTGCGCTCGGCGTTGCGACCGTGCATGCCCACACCCGGGTGTGCTGTGAGAACGACCACAACCAACGTGTCGGCTTCGACCCCATAGCAGCGTCGCCATAGCGACGAAAACGGTCTGCCCAGGCACGCACGTTGCTAGCATCGGTACGGTGCCGAGCGCCAGGCGGGTGGCGGCAGCCGGGGCAGCCATTGTCGCAACGGGTGCCGGTTTCTCCCTGTTGCAGTTGTCCGGCTGGGGCGCTGAGCCGGTGCGCTGCATTGTCACCGATGTGGTTCTGTTGTCTGTTGCTCTGGTGGCAGGCGGGTGTGCGGTGGCCGCCGCCTGGCGGGGGTCGGGCAGACGACGCGCGGCATGGATATGCATGGCGATCGGTTGTGGCGGCTTTGTGGCCGGCCAGCTGATGTGGAGCTATCCCCACCTGGTCGGCGCCCCGCACGAGTTTCAGTCGGTGGCGGGTTTCGGCTATGCCGCAATGCCGTTGGGGGCCGGGCTTGCCCTGCTATTCCTGTGGTGCGCTGATCCCCGTTCCACGAGACTGCGGGTTGCGCTCGACGGCATGATCGTGGCCGGTGCTCTGTTCGGGGCTACCTGGATGGCACTGCTGGGCACCGTGTATTCAGTGCGGTCTCCCGAGCCGCTAGCGCGGGCGTTGGCGCTGGCCTATCCCGTCGCCGGCATCGCTCTGGTCACCGTCGCGCTGCTCCTCTTGGCCCGCATCCGGGCCGCCGAACGGCCGATGGTGGCGCTGCTGACGGCGGGATTGGCGCTCATGGCTGTCTCTGACATCGCCTATGCTTATGCGACTGCCGTGCAAGATCAGTACTACGGGGCGATCTCGCTCGGATACTTCTGGGGTTTCTTGGCTATCGCCGCAGCCGCTCTGGTCAGCTGCCGGGTACCCAGCGAGCCGGTCGCCGAGCAAACACGGGTGCCCTCAGGTGTATCGACGTGGATACCGTTTGTGCCGCTCGCAATCGGTGCAGCGGCCAGCACTCCGATACTGGTCTCCCGGCTTGGCCCGTTCTACCTGGTGGGCATTGCGACGGTATTGGCCGTCATGGTCAGGTTGTTGCTGATGCTCGGTGAGAACCGCCGTCTGCTCACCGAGGTTTCCGATCAGGCGCTGCGCGACCCGTTGACGGGTCTGGCGAACCGGGCCCTGTTCACCGACCGGCTGACGCACGCGATACAACTGCACCGTGGTGACTCGCTGACCGTTGCGGTGCTGCTGCTCGACCTCGATGACTTCAAGCTCGTCAACGAGAGTCTGGGTCATGCGGCCGGAGACGCGCTGCTGGTAAGCGTGGGGGAGCGGCTTGCCGATACGGTGCGAGCCACCGACACGGTGGCCCGCCTGGACAGCGATACGTTCGCGGTGCTGGTTGAGGGCAAGGAGGCCGAATCCCTGGCGCCCGCGCAGCGCGTGGTGAAGGCCTTCGATCTGTCATTCGTTATCGATGGCGAGGAGCTGCTGGTGCGGCCCAGCGTCGGGTTGGCGGTACCGGCGCTCAACGACAGCGCCGTCACGGCCGACGAGGTGCTCAGGCAGGCAGATGTAGCGATGCAAGCGGCGAAGCGATCTCGGTCCGGTCGGCTCGTTACGTTTGCGCCGAAGCTGGATCAGCACCGAGGCGCTGTGCCGACTGGCAACCCCGGGGGAGAAGTAACCGGCAGGCGAAGTTCGGCACGCTTGCTGGGAGAGTTGCGGTATGCGATCGAGCACGCGGGCCTCGCCGCGGTGTACCAACCGAAGGTCGACCTAGTCACCCGCAAGATCGTCGGCGTCGAGGCGCTGGTCCGCTGGCCGCACCCGCGCCACGGATTGCTCGCCCCAGATCGATTTCTGCCCATGGTGCGCGAGCACGGTTTGATGGAGCCGCTCACATCATTCATGCTCAACCGTGCCTTGGACGACGCGGCTAAGTGGAAGGCCAAGGGCGTCGGGATCCCGGTCGCGGTCAATATGGCAGCCCCGTCCATCAGTGATCCCGATCTGCCTCGACAGATCATGGAGGCGCTCGACGCGCGGGGCCTGCCGCCGGAGATATTGACCGTCGAGATCACCGAAGATCTCTTACTCGATCATATGGAAGAGACCCGTACCGCGTTTAAGACGCTGCGCGACTGCCGAATACGGACCGCCATCGACGACTTCGGCACGGGCTACTCGGCATTGTGGTACCTGCGTGACTTCCCGGTTCACGAGGTCAAACTCGATCGGCATTTCATCGCACCCATATTGATCCAGCCGACGACGGCCGCGATCGTTCGCGCAGTGATCGACCTGGCTCACGTCTTGAAGATGACTGCCGTGGCCGAGGGTGTCGAGAACGAAGAAACTGCAGCCAAATTGCTCGACTATGGCTGCGACGTCGCGCAGGGCTACTACTACAGCCGGCCCGTACCTGCGCCCGCCATCCTGGACCTCCTCGAATCGCAGGCACGAGCCAACGGCAGCGGCGCCGACGAGCAAGTCGGATTAAGCGGCTACTCACCCGCCGGCGCGAGGCGCAGCGAGATCGAGTTGATGCAGTAGCGCTTGTCGGTCGGAGTCGGGTAGCCCTCACCGTCGAAGACGTGCCCGAGGTGGCTGTGGCATGAGGCGCACAGCACCTCTACGCGGTGCATACCCAACGTGTCATCGGAGCGTAGCAACACAGAGTCAGCCTCAGCCGGATCGAAGAAAGACGGCCATCCGCAATGGGATTCGAACTTCTCACTGCTGCGGAACAACTCTGCGCCACACGCGCGGCATTGGTAGACGCCCTCGGTCTTGGAGTCGGTGTACTCGCCGGTGAACGGCCTCTCGGTGCCAGCTTGACGCAGCACGGCGAACTCCTGCTGAGTGAGTCGTGCGCGCCACTGGTCCTCGGTCAGCGCCAATGCAGGACTCGGCGCAGGACTGGGCTCGGCGCCGGATCCAGAACCTGCAGCGGTCATGGATTCAGGCTACCCGCCCGGGCCGGCCGGCTGCTTGACCCATGGTGGGTCGATGCCGTTGTCGAGGCGGCCGTCGTCCCTGGCGTCGAGATATCGGAACAACAGCACCGCGAACACCACGATCGAGAGCAGCGACCAGCCGTAGGTGATCTTCAGGTATTCCAGTGCGCGTCCGGTGGTCGGCCAGTGCCCGAGCAGCCAGCGGTCCATAGTCGTGAACCCATAGATCGCAAGCCAGGCGACCCAGCTGCGAATCGCCGAGTTGGGCAGCACCACGGTCATCAGGAACGGGAACAGCATCATCGAGTAGTAGCCCTGGCCCAGGGTGAGCACCAGCCACGACGTGAGCAGCAGTACACCCGAGGAGGTCAGCATCCAGAACAGCGGGTCGCGGGTGCGGTAGTACCGGTAGAGCAGCCACAGCGAGGCGGCGCCGATCACGGCGAACATCACGCGCAGCAGCATGATCAGCCACATCGGAAGCCCGTAGTAGACGCCGTTGCCCAGTATCGAGCTGTTGAAGTAATCGCGGGTCGAGAATATGTAGGGCAACGTGCGGGTCACGAAGCTCATCGGGTCGTTGATGAGCGGCCATGCGGCCAGGTTGAACACCATCGGGATGGCGAAGGCCGTCACCAGCGCTCGCCACTGCCGATTGATCAGCGGCAGCAGCAACAGTGGCGCGAGCAGCGGTTTGACCACCAATGTCAGCCCGATAGCCACGCCTGCCCACCACTGGTGTTTCTTGTTACCGTCCAGCAGCCACCGGAAGAAAAGCACCTCCAGCAGCAGGATAGGTCCATTGATGTTGCCGAAAACTAGGGTGTTGGTGACGTTTTCGGTACTGAACATGGCCAGTAGCAGCGCGGGGGCGGCCACCGAGGCCAGGGTGAACTTGAACAGCCGCAGCAAGAAGTAGGCCGCCAGCACGATGGCGAGTGTGTTGAAGAAGATGAACCAATAGCGCGACGCCTCCACAGGCAGGTAGCCGAAGGGCGCCATGATCAGCGTGCCGCCCGGAGGGTAAAGGTAGTGCGGGTCGACGTAGCCGAAGTGCTCGTCGTAGATAGGTAAGCCGAGCTTGAAATTCACGACCGCGCGATAGACGGGGGCGAAATCGTCGGTGATGAAGCCGTTCGTGGCGAGCACGTAGCTGCGGTGGATGACCGACAGGATCGCCAGCGGCCACAGGACCGATCGCAGCACGGATGCGGTACTGGGAGGGGAGGTGCGAGGCCGGAACGGGGCCAGAACGAGATCGCGCACGTCCGCACCGTACCGGACGCGGGAAGCTGAGCTGCCGCGACATGGCCTACATCAAGCCGGGCAGTACGTGTCGGTTGAGGGCAGCTCGCCCGAGTCCAGGTATCCGATCACCGGCGGAAGGGCGCATGCCGAGTAGATGGCCGCGCCATGCCCGATGCCCTGCCACATGACTCGCCGGTTGGGCGAACCGGCGTTGATGGCAGTGGCGGCGACTGCAGCGACGCCTTCGTTGCCGACGATCGGGTCGTTTTGCACGCCGAGCAGCAGCGTTGGAATCTCAAGGTCCTTGGGTTCCTGCGGTACGGTGCCGCTGGGCCAGTGCAGGCACTTCACCATGTCCAGTGCGCCAACCCTGCCGAACTGCGGGTACTGCTTGCCCCAGGCCACGACAAGCTCGCGGACCCGGTCGGGGGTGGGCCGGTTCAGTGCGTCGCTACAGGTATTGACGAACTGGCCGTCGGTTTGACGCAGCGATTCGGCACGGCTGATCAGGGCGTTTATTCCGCCGGTGTTGCCCGACCGGGCGTCGGCCACTGCGACTGCGAGTTCGTTGCCGGCAGTGACCCTGTCGCCCTGCGGGTAAGCCAGCGCGGTCGAGATGGCCTCGGCGACCGCGGCAACGGATGCGCCGCCCGGCCCCCGGCCGTTCTGGGCCGAGGTCAGCAATGTGTCGACCGCCCCTTTAGGGTCCTCGCCCAGCACGCAGTTGGTCGCCACACACTGGACCGCCCACGCATCCAAGGCGGCCTGCTGCCCCTTGACGCGCTGTTCAGTGGCGGCCTCCGCGGAGATAGCAAGCGGCAGTGGGGAATCCAGGACGATCCTGGCTACGTTGCCCGGGTGCGACCCGGCGTAGGCCAGGGCCACCTGTGCGCCGTTTCCCACGCCGAGCAGCGCCAGCGCGGGCACATCCCAGGTGGTGCGCAGGCGCTCGATGTCTTCGGCGGCGCGGGAGTTGTCGTACGCCGAGGCCCCTGGGGCGATGGCGTCGGTGCAGCTCGTCGTGGCCGTCATCGCCACCGCACCGAGATTGGCGACGGGGTCGTCGCCGGGTTGAAACTGGGCCTGCTCGATCATCTCCTGGCGGTCGAACAGGTCGCGGCAGTCCAGTGCGCCTGACATACCGATGCCCCGTCGATCCACCGACACGATGGGGTGTTGGTCCAGCACGTCGATTCCAGCGCGGGACAGCCACACCGGTAGCTGGATAGACGATGGAATGTCTGTCCCGGTGGTCATCACCAGCGGCCCGGCGTCCGCCGGTGTCTGGGGGGATCTTGCGCGCACTACCCCGATGCTGAGGGTCCCGCTGGCGCCGTTGATCGGATCGAGGTCGGCGTCATAGCTGGCGCAGTCCAATGAGACGCCGGGGATCGGGTCGACCGAGGCCTCGCTGAATACCTGTGATGTGCAATTCCGCCAAGACAATTCGTTCTTGGGGGGCTCCAGCGGCGGAGGCCCCTCAGTCGGCGCGCTGGTCGAAACCTGGCCTTGGGGTCCAGCCCCGGACTCGGTGGCGTAGCGGGGGTTCGCCGCCAAGCCCGGCGAACAGCCGACCACGGCGACGCAGACCACGACTGACACCGCGGCAACGTTGCGTATGTGAGACGCATTCGGGTCGCGAGTGCGCAGAGCATGGAGCGGACGACGCATGCTGACCACAGTACTTACCAGCGTCGCTCAGCTACCCGGGAGCGCGCGGGTCGCGGCGGCGGTAGCGGAGGTAGCGAAGGTAGAGGTAGCTGCCGTCGTCGGTGAGCGCGTGGCTGAGCTGCATGGCAGTGTGCGCTTCGGCGGGCCCGGTCGCGATGCGTGCGGGCTTTCCGCCGGCGAGAACTGGAGCCACGGTCAGACACATCTCATCAAGCAGATTCTCTTCGATAAACATGCCGAGAACACCGGGGCCACCTTCGGTGAGCACACACCGCAGACCTCTATCGGACAGCAGGTTCAGTGCGACGCGCAGATCGACCGAATCGGCGTGTGCGCCGGTGGCATCGAGAACCTCCGCGAGCCCGCCAAGACGCGCTCTGGTGTCGCCGACCGCGTCGGCGCTGGTCAGGATCAGCGGCTTGACTTCGGTGCGGGTGAACAGCTTCGCGTCGCGGTCGAGGCGCCCCGAGCGCGTCACTACGGCGATCGGCGGTACTTCGGCTTGCCCGCGACGTCTTCGTTTTTCCCGTTGAGCGGCGCTGAACTGCACTCCGGAGTAATTCTCGACCCGCGCCGTGGACGCACCCACCACGATCACATCGGCCAGCTCACGCAGTGCCCCGAATAATGCGCGGTCGCCGTTACCGCCCAGGTCACCGGACTTGCCGCCGCTCGTCGCGCCGCCGTCGATCGAGGCGATCATGTTGCCCCGCACCCAGCACGACCGCAGTTTGTCGGGGTAGGCGTAGTACTGGCTGAGCCGGTTCGCGCCTATCCGGCCGATCCGATCCAGCGTCGCGAATTGGGCCCCGTCACCCTCGGCAGACATACGCAGAATCACAACACGCCGCTAAGGTGCCTGCATGGACGGGTCACGCGATGTGGGGCACCTGGTCGATCGCCATCCCAGCGTCACACCGGAGCGGCTCATCGCTCAGCTGGTTCCGCCGCCCACGTTCGCCGATGTCAGCT
Organism: Actinomycetes bacterium; assembly: GCA_022600605.1. Lineage (GTDB taxonomy): Bacteria > Actinomycetota > Actinomycetes > Mycobacteriales > Mycobacteriaceae > Mycobacterium. Next base: position 7,734 of record JAHZKD010000259.1, on the reverse strand, counting down.
TCGAGACCTACATGCCCGACCCGGGGGAGCCCTCACAGGCTGCGGCGGTGCGTTCCTGCCAGCAGTTCTGCGAGCAGGCGGCGCAGCGCCGAGAGGGCAAGAAGAAGCTGTTCGGCAGGCGTGAGGTGCTGCCGGGGGTGGGTCTGTACCTCGACGGTGGATTCGGTGTCGGCAAGACACACCTGCTGGCATCGTCGTACTACGCGGTTGCCGGGCCTCCACAGTTCAAGCGGGCGTTCGCCACGTTCGGCGAGCTCACTCAGCTGGCGGGAGTGTTCGGGTTCGTCGAGTGCATCGACCTGCTCTCTGACTACGTGCTGGTCTGCATCGACGAATTCGAGCTCGACGACCCCGGTAACACCACGCTGATCTCGCGGCTGCTCTCTCAGCTCGTTGAACGTGGCGTCTCGGTGGCAGCCACCTCAAACACGCTGCCCGAGCAGCTAGGCGAAGGCCGATTCGCTGCGCAAGATTTCCTGCGGGAGATCAACACGTTGGCCTCGATATTCACCACGGTGCGCATCGAGGGTCCCGATTTCCGGCACCGTGACCTGCCACCGGCTCCGCACCCGCCGAGTGACGCCGAGGTCGCTGAACGCGCCGGCACAGTTCCCGGCGCGACGTTGGACGACTTCGATGCGCTCTGCGCGCACCTGGCAACGATGCATCCGTCGCGCTATCTGACGTTGATCGAAGGGGTCACCGCAGTGTTCATCCTCGGCGCGCACCCAATCGATGACCAGAGCGTCGCGCTTCGGCTGGTTTCGCTGACCGACCGGCTCTACGACGCCGGTATCCCGGTAATGGCCTCCGGGGCAGCGGTGGACACCCTGTTCAGCGATGAAATGCTGGCGGGCGGTTTCCGCAAGAAGTACCTGCGGGCCACGTCGCGGCTACTGGCGTTGACCGCGGCCGGTCAGGCCGGGCGCACCATCACGTAGTCGTGCTCACGGTGGCAGCCGAGACGCAAGGTCCTGGTGCCGGTAACGGTAAAGCCGTGTTTGGTGTAGAAGCGTTGCGCGCGCTGGTTGTGCTGGTTGACTCCGAGCCACACGCAGGCCCCACCGAGATTGCCGGCCTGTTGCAGCGCGGCCGATATCAACGCCGCGGAAACGCCGGCGCCGTGGGCCTCGGGCAGCACGTACAGCTTCGACAGCTGCACGGCCGGGCGTGTCATGACTGCGAGCGCGCCATCGCCATCGTCATCGTCACCGTCACCGACGGCATCATCTCCGGGGAGGCCGCGAACCACCATGGCGTAGCCGATGATCCGCTCGCCTTCGGTCGCGGTCAGCACCGCGCGATCGGGGTCATCCAGATAGTCGCCGAACCGGCCAGGGGACAGGTTTTCTTCGATGAACGCCGCGACGTCCTGCGGGGCGACGGAAGGGGGACAGGCCAACGGAAAGGTGCGTGCGGCGACATCAGCGAGTTCGGTAAGCCGAGCCGGGGTGGCCGCGTCGATTCGCGTGCTCATGGGTGTTGCAGCATCTGGGCGTGGGTCATCGAAGGGGTGCTATCCATCATCGAAGGGGCGCTATCCAGCAGACACGATCTCGGCCCGCCACCTGGGGGGGTTGGTGACGGGCCGAGTTTATCGGGGGGTTCTTATCTTGCTGATAGTGAAGTTACGGCGCGAAGCTGAGAACCGCCTAATAGAGACCTGATAGATAGGCCATCACTTCGAAGCCATTCCCGCCAGATCGCCGTCTGCGGACCGGAGAAATCCCGCAGGCCGGCTCGGTACGATCCGGCAGTGGACTCCGACACCCCGCCGACCACCGACCCCCTGCGTGCACATGAGCCGCCACCTGCCGAGTTGGTGCTCGACGGCCGCTACCGGTTCGGCACCTACAACGGCCCGATCGAGCGGATCAACCCACTCGACGTCGTCACGGCCGCCGGAGCTCGTGGCCGCCTGCAGCGCGCTGCGCGCAACGCCCGGCTCAAGGAGTGGGAGGCCTTTCAGCTTGGTGACGACGCGGTGTTTGTGCTCGGCGCCGTCTACGACACAAAGGCGATCTCGCTGCTGCAGGTGCTGGTCGTCGACAAGCATGCGGCCACGATCCGTCGCTGGGAGTGCAAGGTGCCAACCTCGATGGTGCACGTCGCTCGCGGCCTGGACCACACCCGTTCGCACGGTCACGTAGGACGCTTCTCGGTGCAGCTCACCAACGAGATGGACTCCGGACTCATCGCGGTGGACGCCAGCCATCCGGGGCGCGGTGCCCTGCCGCCCCTGGAGTTGCACGGCGCCGGGCGCTGCGGCCCCGGAGAGGCCGGGCACCTGGTGATCTGCCACCCCTTCGCCGACGATCGCGCGCTGTACTCCCACAAGACGATGATGCCGTTCGCCGGCTCGCTTCGTGCTGGTGCCGAGTTCAGCGCGTTCGACCCCGACCGCTCGTTCATGATCCTCGACGATCACCACGGGGACTACCCCACGCCCATGCAGTACGACTGGGTAACCGCGGCCCGCCGCGGCGAGGGGGGCCGGGTAGAGGGGTTCAACCTGACCGACAATCAGGTGCGCGACCCGCAGCGGTACAACGAAAATGCCGTCTGGCGGGGCGACCGGGTCCACCGCTTGCCCGCCGTCCACGTTGAACGACCCGACGGGCCGTGGGGTACCTGGATCGTGCGGGACGCGGACGGGTCGGGACAGGTCGACGTGCGATTCACGCCGACCGTTCGTTCTGAGCTGCATGTCGGCCCGCGCCGTTCGCTCGCCGAGTACTACGCCCCCTACGGTTGGTACGAAGGCCGGATTCACAGCGAGGAAGTCGACCTGTCGGTCGACGGCATGTTCGGTGTGGGCGAACAGAAATTCATTCGCCTCTGAACCAGCGCGACCGCGGGCTTGCACGGTGGTGTCCAGTAGGTCGGCGCCCGGACCAGTGCTTCCCAGTCGTGGTGCGCGAGCAAGCCACTCGAATCGTTCGGCGCGAAATCGTGGCTCCCGCGGCGGCTCCCACGGCATAGTGAACTACCACGGGGCTCTTGCGGAAGCGCGGACGTTGGTGCACGTGGATTCCTTAGATCGGTCGGGGAGGACTGAAGGGGGCTGAAGGGATGAAGGCGGCGGCGGTGACCGCGGCGGCGCTGGTGATCGCTGCGGCGGGTGGGACGTGTGGCGTGGCAGACGCTATGCCGCATGATCAGCCCCAAGGGCCGCTGATCATCGCACATCGCGGCGGCACGGGTGACTTTCCCGAAAACACCGTTTTGGCGATAACTCACGCAGTTGCCTCCGGTGTAGATGGCCTATGGCTGACCGTTCAGGTCAGCAGCGATGGGGTGCCGGTGCTGTACCGGCCGGCCGATCTGGCGACGCTGACTGATGGCACAGGACCTGTGAATTCGAAGACAGGGCAGCAGCTGCAGCAGCTCAATGCCGGCTGGAATTTCGCTATGCCCGGCGTCGATGGCTATCCGTACCGGCAGCGAGCTGCGCCAATTCCCACGCTAGAGCAAGCCATCGCCGTGGCTCCAGCTGATATGCCGCTGTTTCTAGATCTCAAGCAGATGCCGGCGCAGCCGTTGGTCCTGGCGGTTGCGCAAGTATTGAACAGCACAGGAGCCACTGAGCGGTCGACTATCTTTTCCACCGATGCACGCATAACGGACGCAGCATTGGGGCTGCCGGGACTGCACGTGGCCGAAAGCCGTGACATCACCCGTCAGCGTCTTCTCAACGTGGCATTGAACTTTCGCTGTGATCCGCCCCCGTCTCCTGGGGAGTGGGCGGGATTTGAACTGCATCGCGAGGTTATCGTCACCGAAGAGTTCACCTTGGGCGTTGGTGTCTCCGAGGTGACCGCTGAGTTGTGGGACCCGGCAGCCGTCGAGTGCTTCACAGCGCAGAACTCCGGCATGAAAGTCATGGGTTTCGCCGTGAACACTGTTGACGACTACCGCCAGGCTCAAAAAATCGGCCTCGACGCCGTCCTTGTGGACTCCCCTCAATCGGCGCAACGATGGCGCGACGGATGACTGAGTCCGTCGATTGACTCAGCTCCGCCAGAAAACTATCGAATCCGGTTGCCACTCCTGCCGATTTCCGCGCCCGTACCGCACAGCCCCCGAGCCCGGCCGGGCTAAAAACATGCCGTCACACCAAGGCCAACTTCAGTCGCCGTTGCGAGTCAAGTCATTCACCAAGAGGAGGTCGGTGAAGATGCCAGTCGGATGCAGTCTGAAAGGCCCTCCCGGCCCGGACTAGGAGCGGCTCGTCGAGGTGTCGTGCCACAAGCTGAAATCCGATCGGAACACCTGACTGGTCGAAGCCCCCCGGTAGCGTGATCGTGGGACTTCCCGAGAAGTTGAACGGAGCGAGAAAGCGCAAGACGTTCGGGAGTTCGTCTGGGTCGGACAGCAGGCGCGCGAAGCGATCGAGGGTCAGATCCGCCAGCGGAAGGACGGGGATGATGATTAGGTCGACCTCCTCAAAAATTGCTGCCAGTTTCCCTGCGAACAAACGCTTTTCGTGCTCGATGCGGGCCACATCCATGCCTGACACTGCGTGTCCGGCATCGAGAAGTTGTCGAATAAAGGTGCCATATTCGGCTGATTGGGACGGAAAGGTGTGTTCGTGTACGACTGCGGCTTCGGCCCCCACGTAGGTACCCCACGAGCTTGCCAGCGAAACTGTGGACGGCAGCGACACCTCGCGACTGTCCGCGCCGAGGCCGGCTAGGGTTCCTAAGGCGTCGCAGACCACTTGCGCCACTGCGGAATCGGCCGATTCGAGCGACTGGGGATCCCACCCGATCCGTACCCCCTGCGCTTGGGGATGGCCGGCCAGGAAGTCGGGGACAGTGGCTCGGGCAGCGGTCGGATCGTTCGGGTCTGATCCGGCGATGGCTTGCAGTACGTATCCGGCATCCTCGGCGCTTCGTGCTATCGGCCCGATCGTGTCGAGCGACGGCGCCATCGCGAATACACCATGGACGCTGACACGTCCCCAGGTCGGCTTCAAGCCGGTCGCGCCGTTCATGGTGCTAGGGGTGCGGATCGACCCGCCGGTGTCGGTTCCGATGCTGCCCGTGCACAGCCCGGCCGCTGTTGCGACGGCCGAGCCGCTCGAGGATGCTCCGGGCCAGTGGCTGGGGCTCCACGGATTGACCACCGTTGGATAGTCAGGGTGGTACTCGGGGCCGGCGGCTTCGCAGAGATGGAGTTTCCCCAATATCACCGCCCCGGCGGCGCGCAGACGAGAAACCACCGTGGCGTCATAGGTAGGCCGAAAGTCTCGGTAAATCCTCATACCGGCGGTGGTTGCAACGTCCTTGGTGAAGCACAGATCCTTCACCGCAATCGGAACACCGTGCAGGGGACCGCGATGCTCGCCACGCGCGATCTCCTCGGTGGCGCGCTTGGCCTGCGTGAGCGCGCTCTCCTTGAGGACCGTCGTGTAGGCCTTGAGCATGGGGTTGAGTCGGCCGATGCGGTCCAGGTGTGCCCGAGTTACCTCTACCGGCGAGAGAGTCTGACTGGCGAAAGCCTGCGAAAGCTCAGAGATTGAGGCGTAGCAAGGTTCGTCGCCGGGCATACCAAGACAATGCAGGATCTCAAGTGAGTAAGGCAACGTCCGCAGAGGAGTTGCCTCCAATGTGCAGCGCCCAGGACGTGTCTCCGCGAACAAGTGGCCCCGCTGGGGCGGATGACGGAGTAGGCCAAGCGGACACCGTACCGCCCGTCACTCCAGCTCGGCGTGCACCGTGCCGCCGTCGCGGATCTCCCAGATTGTTGCGGGGTCAATCTGGTCGAAGTTGATCTTCTCTAGCGTCGCCCGCTCATATTCTGCATTGAGAACCTGTCGCTCCTCGATGCTCCCGTCGGTGGCTGGGAACCACCCTCCGACGAAAACCTTGCTGGCCTCAGGGTAGGTGTCGCGGGCATATTTGAGGATGGCTACGGTTTCGTCCTGGGCGACACTGCGGATCGTCCCCGTAGTGGGGTTCTGGGAGACATCAAATTCAGCGAACACGCTATCCCCACCGGACCCCGGGAGCACGTCGAATTCGACCCCGGCCGGCGGTTGCGGTGAGTCCGTCGGCACGGTCTGCTGCGCGCCTGTTGTGGCCGGAACCTGTGCGGATGTAGCCGAGGGACTGGTATCGGTGTCGGCACTATCTGTGCCGGCACCGCAGCCGGCGAGGAACGTGACGGATGCCAGCATCGCTGCAATCAAAAGGGAGAGTCGCATGCGCCAGAACCTTATGCCTTGAACGAATGCATCGCAGCCGGTTCGCTGTCACCGGGTTGGTAGACCAAGCGTGACGAGCACCCGCTCGCGTTCCGCTGGCCAAACGCGTTTGATATGCGGGGGAGTGAGGACAGTTTCGCAGCGCTGATCACAGTGAAAACACGATGTGCCCTTGGGATGCGCCACTCGGCAGACAAGGCCGTACCTGCCTTCGCGGGCGGGTTGCCCAGTTTGGGATTCCGGGATTTCCGCACAATCCAGTAATCGGCGGCAGATCATAGGCGTCATGAAGGGGACAGTCGGGTCTATGGCGGCAGTTGCGTGCGTGCTGGCTGCAACCCTCTCCGGTTGTAGCGGCGGCACCACTTCCACGTCCAGCTCTCCAACCGCCCAGCAAGTCACGCAGCCTCCAGCAACAGGCGAGGCATCTGGGGGATGCGATAAGGACATGCTGGCCCGCCCGTGGCAGAGACTCGACGGGGCCGACCCTCCGCTCAAAACTGCTACCACCTGGACGTTCATCCCCGCGTTCGAAGGGGCCGATCACGGCAAGATTGAATGCGACGGAGATTGCGACCGTGCGCTTGGAAGACCTCTCAGCTACGAGCTCAATCAGCCCACAATGCAGAGCAGGATGAAAGTACAGTTCGAGAAGGAAGAGTCGATTTATTACTGCAAGGTCAAACCTGACGAGTTCACGTTAGGCCCAATGACCTTCGGTCCCGCTGAGACACGGCCAGCCGGCGAGAACACCAATTATGACGGCACCTACGTGACGGAGGCCTCGCCATCGAAGGCGACGGTTGTGATCCGCGATGGCCGGATCGTAAGTTTCGCAGAAGAAGCAGCTGGCGCTGGTAAATGTGAACTCGCTATTCAATCCGACTTCACCATCAGCCCACCCACCGGGGAATTCTCCGGGAGTTACACGGGTGCCGTGAGCTCTGGTCCATCTTGGTGTGTCCCCACCGATGGGACGATGTCTGGGCGAGTTGAGGGTGCACAAATGACCATGATCTACACCAACGCGACCTCTGGGCTATCTGCCACGTTGCATTTCGTGCGCACCTAGCCGCCCGGCTGATCTTGTCGTCGGTCCAGCGCTCTGTCTGGTTGCCGGCTGTGGCCATCATTGGTAGCGCACGCCCTCGGTGTACGTGCAGCCGTGTGCCCTAGCGGGTCAGCTTCCACGATCCGCAGCCGTTGCTCTGGAACACGACCCGATGGCCGTCGATCTCACCTGTAATCGAGGAGGCAAGACCAGGTGACTGGATATGGACCTGCAGCGGCGTATTCGCTGCACCGATCCCCTGATCGAGGATGCTGGCCTCCGAGCGGTTGCTGGTGAGTCGTATCGACCACATGCACTCGGTGGACGACCCTGTGGATTGCCACGCTCCCCGGTATTTGCCGTCGATACCGCCGATATCGTGGTAGCCGTTGCCGTGTATGTGCCTGCCCTCGTACATGCCGGGCGCTGGACTGCTACTGCCGGGGTACAGACCGCCCATGGGCATCGGGCTTGG
>JAHZKD010000258.1 GCA_022600605.1 Actinomycetes bacterium | reverse complement strand
GCGGGAACAGGGAATACCGGTGCATCTGACCGAGCGGGTCGATGCTGAGACCATCGAGGTAGTCAAGCGCGCCCGACCCGACGTCATCATCGTCAACAGCTGGTACAGCTGGATGCCTCCGGAGCTGTACGCATTTCCGCCCCACGGAACGCTGAACCTGCACGACTCGCTGCTGCCCAAGTTCGCTGGATTCTCGCCCCCGCTGTGGGCATTGATCAGCGGGGAATCCGAATTCGGGCTAACGGTGCACCGCATGGACGACGGCTTGGACACTGGCGACATTTTGCTGCAACGTTCGCTGCCGATCGGTCCAACCGACACCGGCCCCGAATTGGTCCGGCGCGGCATGGAGTTGATACCCGGTATCTTGCGCGATGCATTGGCGGCACTGGAATCCGGAACCCCTGTTTGGCAACCGCAGAACAAGGCGGAGCGCGTCTACTTCCACAAACGTTCTGACCGCGACAGCATGATCGACTGGAGTTGGCCTGCTGAGGATCTCGAGCGGTTCGTACGAGCGCTGTCCGAACCCTATCCGCCTGCGTTCACATTCTACGAAGGAGCGCGTATCGAGGTCCTTGAGGCGCGAGTATCCGAATCCCGCTACGGGGGAACCCCGGGCAGAGTGGTTGCCCAGGAGGGGGGCGGGGTTGTCGTCTCCGGCCCCGATGCGTATCGCGGCGGAAACTACGCGCTCGTGATCACCAAGGTGCGCGACGTGGACTCAGTCGAGCGTGACGGAGGCGAGTTCTTCACGCGCGGTGGCTATCTCACCGAGGGGTGAGAACGGATCATCCGAAGGTTCGCGACGCCGGCCTGCCGGTCTAGATAGGGGGTTCTCAGCAGAATGCTCGATTACGGAAGGCGACCAGACTTGCTGGGGCCGTTGACCGCAGCCCAGCGTTCGATATGGGCCGCCCAACAGCTCCGCCCCGAAGTCCCCTACAACTTTGCCGGCTATCTATCGATCGATCACCATGTCGACGACGCCAGGCTGATGACTGCCTGCGAATCTGCGGCAACTCGTTTCGGTACGCCTTGCGCACGGTTAGCGGTTCTCGACGATGGCGAACCGAGCTTCGTGGTCGATCGCTCTTTTCCGCAAACCCTGCGTTGCCTGGATCTACGCGCCGAACGTGACCCGGTTGCTGCCGCTGAGAGCTGGATGAACAACGACTACCACCAACCAGTTGATCTGATCCAAGACCGGCTCACTGACTTTGCACTGCTACGAATCACCGACGATCTGTGCTACTTCTACCTGCGCACGCACCACGTTCTCATCGACGGGTACGGCGCTCACAATCTGATTCGCCACATTGCCGCTGTTTACTCGGGAGCATCCCCGGAACTCGGTGAAGTCAACTTCTCCGAATTCGAGCTGATCCGGCAGGCGGATCAAAAGTATCAACAATCGTCGCGCAGTCGTGCAGACGCCGAGTATTGGAAAACCGTCGCGCGGGGCACCCTGGAGGTCACCGATCTAGGGGGCACACAGAGATCAGTGGCGCCGCAACATCCCCTGGTGTGTGAGCTGGCGAGCACGCGGCGGCTCTCCAAAGGGCGACAGGATCAGTTCGATGTCCCAAGGATCGTCGCAACAATGGCGGTATTTATCGCCAAAACGACTGGACGCCGGTCTGTATCGATGTCCCTACCGGTCTCAGCGCGCACCACGGCGGCGCTGAAGAGATGCACAGGCATGGTGTCGAACCTGGTGCCGCTGCTCATTGACGTCCATGACGACGACACCATTGGCGCGCTGACTGATCGCGTCGGCAAGGCATTGATCGGTGCCCTACGGCATCAACAGTTCCGGCGCTGGCCCGACCTCGTCACCGATGACCGCCCTCCCGAAATGAACGTCGAGTTCGGTCAGGTGATCAACGTGCTGGACTTCGCCGCTCCGTTTCGGTTCGGGCCGTCGGAAACGACAACCCATGTGCTGACCACGTTTCCCATACAAGACATCGCAGTCAATATCTATCCGCAGACGGGAATCAGCGCGCCAAGAGTTCAGTTTGCATGGAATCCGGACCGCTACAGCGCCAACGAAATCAAGAGGCACATAGCCCGCCTGGAACTGCTCTTCGACCGGCTGTTCAACGCGGAGGCCTCAGTGGTCGTGGGGGAGGTGTCGCTGCTGGATCGAGGTGAACGAGATCTCGTGCTGGCAGGTTGGTCCCGTGGCGGCAGCACAGCGCCGGCCCGCGTGGCCCCGGAGTTGTTGGCTGAGACTGTGGCGGCCAACGCCGACGCGGTGGCCGTCATCGACGGTGATCGCAAGGTGTCCTATCGCGAACTCGATGAGTGGTCGACGCGGCTGGCACGAGTGCTGATCGCGGCGGGGGTGGGCCCTGAGCGGGCGGTGGGCGTTGCGGCTGATCGGTCCGCGGAGTTGGTGGTGGCATGGTGGGCGGTGGCCAAGGCCGGCGGGGTCTATGTGCCCGTCGATCCCACACATCCGGTCGAGCGAATCTCTGCGGTATTGGACGCGGTGGCAGCGGTCTGCGTGTTGACCCGTGGAGACGACAGCTGGGCCGGCTCCGGGACGAGACCGGTCGTGCGCGTCTCGGGACCTGACGAAGAATCCGAACTCAGCCAGCCGATCACCGATGCCGATCGGCTGGGGGCGCTGCGGGTGGACAACACCGCTTACGTGATCTTCACCTCCGGGTCAACCGGCGCCCCCAAAGGAGTGGCGCTGAGCCATGCCGGCCTGTTGGGGCTGGTGACAGCGCAGCGGGCTGCGTTCGGGGTGGGCACGGACTCGCGCGTGCTGTTGGTGGCATCGCCGACCGTCGATGCGTCGGTGTTCGAGCTGTTGTGGGCGGTGGGCTCGGGGGCGCCGTTGGTGGTCGCGCCGCCCCAGATCTACGGCGGAGAGGCGTTGACCGAACTGATGTGTGAGCGGCGCGTCGGCGCGGCGGTGATGACCCCAACGGTGCTGTCATCGCTAGATCACGACCGGCTGAGCGCGGTGCACACCCTGGTTACCGCTGGGGAAGCGTTTCAGCCGGGGCTGGCGCGCCTCTGGGCTCCGGGCCGGCGGATATACAACGCTTATGGCCCGACCGAGACCACCATCTGGGCCACCTGCAGCACCCCGTTGTCGGAGAAGCAGCCAGTCACCGTGGGAACTCCTATTCCCGGAATCCGAGCACTGGTGCTTGATGCACGGCTGAACCCGGCGCCCATCGGTGTGATCGGTGAGCTGTACCTGTGTGGGCCTGCGCTGGCACGCGGTTACGTCGGCCGCGCGGAGTTGAGCGCAGACCGGTTCGTCGCCAACCCGTACGAGGACAACGGAACACGCATGTATCGCACCGGTGACTTGGTGCGCTGGACCCCGGAGGGCGACCTGGACTACGCGGGTCGCGTCGATACCCAGATCAAACTGCGCGGCCAGCGCATCGAACTGGGCGAGATCGAGAACGCCCTGCTGAGCTGCCCGCAAGTAACTCAGGCCGCTGCCGCGGCTCATGACAGCAATACCGGCACTCACCTGGTGGGCTACATCACAATCGATCACACCACCACCGCCGGGAATGACTCCCAACACGTCCACCGGTGGCAACAAGTCTATGACGAGCTGTATGGCGCCGAAGTCAACGTGGCGGATTTCGGTCGGAACTTCCAGGGCTGGAACAATAGCCATACCGGCGATCCGATTCCACTCGACGAGATGATGGAATGGAGGTCGGCCACTGTTGATCGGATCACGGCGCTGCAGCCGCAGCGAGTGCTGGAGATCGGCGCGGGCTCCGGTCTGGTGTTGTCCCAGCTAGCCCCACGCTGCGAGCACTATGTGGCCACCGATATGTCGGCGATGGCCATGGACAACCTCGCTCGCTCGTTGGAGCGGCTTCAAATCCCCTGGCGTGATCGGGTCCAGCTGCTGACCCAGCCAGCCGACGTTACTGAGACGCTGCCGCAGAGCCACTTCGACACCATCATTCTCAACTCGGTGGTTCAGTACTTCCCCAACAAGGAATACCTAGCTGCCCTCATCGACAAGGCGATGGAACTGCTGGCTCCTGGCGGTGCGCTGTTCATAGGGGATGTCCGAAATCACAGCCTGCAGGGTGCGTTTCACACCGCTGTGGCGTTGGCTGCCACGACAACCGATATCGACGCCGCTGAGGTCCGTGAACGGGTTCGGCGTTCTATCCTCGCAGAACCCGAATTACTCTTGGCCCCAGAGTTCTTCGTAGCGCAGGCCGCCCAGCATCAGTCAATAGCTGGTCTCGATATCCAGGTCAAACGCGGGTTGGCCGACAACGAGCTCAACCGGTACCGCTACGACGTGGTCATCTACACGGCCCCGACTTCGGTGCGCTCATTGGCTACCGCACCCATCCGTGCGTGGAACGAATGTGCTGGCCTGTCTGGACTGCGTAGCCACTTGCAATCCGGCCGCCTCGCTGAGGTGCGTATCACTGATATTCCCCGGACCGGACTTGTCGACGATGTCCATATCGAACACGGACTGGCAGCCGGGCTTGCCTTGGCTGACGCGCTTGCTGAGGCCGGCGAGGTCGAGCCTCCTGAAACAACCACTGCCGAGGAACTGCATCGTCTCGGCCAGGAGACCGGTTACCACGTCGCTGTAACCTGGGGTGCTCAAGCCGGCACCTACGACGCGGTGTTCGTTGCCCCTGCTGACGACCACGAGCGGCGCCCCCCACCGCTCACCGACCTCTATCTGCCCCCGGTCGGCACGCGTCAACCGAGCACCGAAGCCAATGATCCCCAGACCAACACCAAAATCGGGGCGGTACGTCAGTGGTTGGGTGTGCGGTTGCCCGAGTACATGATGCCGGCGCAGATCGTCGTCCTCGATGAGTTCCCGCTGACAGCCTCTGGCAAAGTGAACCGAAAAGAGTTGCCGGCGCCGGTTTTTGCTGCCACGCCCTTTCGTTCGCCGCAAACCGAGACCGAAGAGATCGTCGCCGGAATCTTCGCTGAGGTGTTGGGCCTGCGTCGCGCCGGCCGCGACGACGACTTCTTCGGCCTCGGCGGAGATTCCTTGATCGCCACGCAGGTTAGCGCGCGGCTGCAGTTGAAGCTCGGTAGGGAAGTGCCGGTGCGGTGTCTTTTTGACACGCCTACCGTTGGGGGTCTCGCCACCTACTTGGACCTACATCCAGACGGGCCCGCACGGGTGCCGCTGCGATTGATGCCGCGCCCCGAGAGGATTCCGCTGTCCTATGGGCAGCAGCGGCTGTGGTTCCTCAATCAGTTCGAGGGAGGGAGCGCAACCTACAACATGCCCACGGCGTTTCAGGTCAACGGAGCGCTGGACGTTGCAGCGCTGAGCGCGGCCCTCGACGACGTGATCGCCCGCCACGAAACTCTGCGCACCAGATTCCCCGACACCGACGGCGTGCCATTCCAAGAGGTGTTGCCGGCGCGGCCAGGCATGTGGCGGCGCGGAACGAAGACGGTGGTGACGCTGACCGAGCAGGATCTGGCCCCCGCGTTGGAAGCATTTGCAGGACACCGGTTTGACTTGTCAGCAGAGATCCCTATTCACGCGGAGATCTATTCATTGGGTCCAGAACACTATGTCGTGGGTATCGTATTGCACCACATCGCATTCGATGGGTGGTCCCTTATTCCCATGTTCAGCGATGTGAGGACGGCATACCAAGAACGGTCGCAGGGTCGCGCCCCGGCGTGGGAACCGTTGGAGGTCCAGTACGTCGATTACACATTGTGGCAACGGGAGTGGTTGGGAGCGGAGTCAGATCCCAGCAGCGTGATCTCCGGTCAGCTCCAGTACTGGCGGCAGGCGCTGGCTGAGCTTCCGGAGACGATCGCATTGCCAACCGATCGCCCATACCCACTTCGCGCCGACCAGCACGGCGCAATCGTCTCCGTCGAGTTGCCAGGGATGCTGCAACAACAGATCTCGCAGCTGGCCCGGAAACACGACGCGACCACGTTCATGGTGGTCCAGGCCGCCCTGGCGGTACTTCTGTCGAAGGTCAGCGCCAGCGACGATATCGCGGTCGGGTTTCCGATCACCGGCCGCGGCACCCCCGCCCTCGACGAGTTGGTCGGCTTCTTCGTCAACACGCTCGTGCTGCGGTTCGACCTGGCAGATGATCCCAGCGTCGCCGAGCTGCTCGCCCAGGTTCGGCAGCGCAGCTTGTCTGCATACGAGCACCAGGACGTGCCCTTCGAGGTACTCGTCGACAAGCTCAATCCCCTCCGATCCCTGGCCCGCCACCCCCTGATCCAGGTGGCTCTGGCATGGCAAAACCTTCCACGGAACGACGACACCGTCCCCGCCGCGCACCTCACGCTGGGCGATCTGAACATCACCCAGCTACCCGTGGATACCCACACCGCTCGCATGGACCTGACATTCACACTGGCCGAACGCTTTACCGATGGCGGCGCGCCAGCCGGCATCAGCGGCACCGTGGAGTTTCGAACCGACGTATTCGACGCGGAAAGCATCCAGACACTCATCCAACGGTTGGAGCGGGTATTGGTCGCCATGACCGCTGACTCCACCCAACGGATGTCTGACATCGACATACTCGACGCCCGCGAACGCGCCCGCCTGGATGAATTCGGCAATCAGGGAGTTCTGACTCGCCGCGCGGAGACAGCAGTATCAATTCCGGAGTTGTTCACTGCGAGCGTGACCCGGTCCCCGGACGCGGTGGCAATCACAGACCGAGGGCGTTCATGGACTTACCGCGAGGTCGATGAAACCGCTAATCGCCTGGCGCACAAGCTCACCAGCCGTGGGGCGGGCCCGGGGGAATGCGTGGCGCTGCTGTCACATCGGTGCGCGGAAGCGGTGGTAGCGATCATGGCTGTGCTCAAGACCGGGGCGGCTTATCTGCCGATCGACCCGGCGTTGTCCGCGGCGCGCATCGAATTCATGATTGCCGACGCCAAGCCGATCGCTGCGGTCACCACCGCGGCGCAGGCCGAACGGCTGGACGGATATGGACTGCAGGTTATCGACATGGAAGACCCTCGGATCGAGAGCTTTCCGGTTACCAGCCCGCCGATTCCGGCGCCGGAGAATATCGCACACATCATCTATACCTCGGGTACAACTGGTACTCCGAAAGGTGTCGCGGTTACCCACCACAACGTCAGCCAACTGATCCGATCATTGGATGCCCGTCTACTCATACCAGGACAGGTTCGGGCGCAGTGGTATTCGTATGCTTTCGACGCATCTGTCGAGGAAATCTGGGGCACGCTCCTGCATGGCGGGCGGCTGGTGGTGGTGCCCGAGTCGGTGGCGGCATCACCCGACGACTTCCAGGCCCTGCTCGTAAACGAAAAGGTCAACGTATTTCATCAGACCCCGTCGGCCTTGGCGGTGCTCTCGCCCGAGGGGTTGGGGTCGGCGTCATTGCTCGTGGCCGCCGAACCCTGCCCGGCCGAGTTGGTAGACCGTTGGGCGCCGGGGCGTCTGATGATCAACGCCTACGGCCCAACCGAAGCCACGATATGCGTATCGAACAGCGCGCCCTTGGCCGCCGGATCAACTGGCGTGCCGATCGGGTCCCCGATGGCCGGAGCGGCGCTGTTCGTGCTGGATACCTACCTGAAACCAGTGCCGGTCGGTGTGGTCGGTGAACTGTATGCGGCAGGCCGCGGCGTCGGTTGCGGGTATGTTCGCCGGACCGGATTGACCGCATCGCGGTTTGTGGCCTGCCCGTTCGGCGGGCACGGATCGCGGATGTACCGCACTGGGGATCTTGTGCGTTGGGGTGCCGACGGTCAGCTTCACTACCTGGGACGCGCCGATGAGCAGGTCAAGATCCGGGGGTACCGCATCGAGTGCGGTGAAGTACGCACTGCGCTAGTCGGGCTGGAGGGAGTGCAGCAGGCCGCGGTGATAATCCGCGAGGACCGGCCCGGAGACAAGCGGCTGGTCGGGTATGTGATCGAGTCGGCGGAAGGAGCGGTCGACCTGGTGGATGCCCGCTCCAGGCTGGCCGAGATCTTGCCGCCTTACATGGTGCCGGCCGCACTGGTGGCGGTGAAGACGCTGCCTTTGACGGTCAACGGCAAACTCGACGCACGTGCGCTTCCAGCGCCCCTGTACCAGGAAGCCGGTCGCTACCGGGCGCCGGCAAGTGCCGTTGAAGAGGTTCTCGCCAGTACCTACGCTGAAATCCTCGGTTTTGAACGGGTCGGTATCGACGACTCGTTTTTCGACATGGGCGGGGATTCCATTTCCGCCATGCGCCTGGTTGCCGCCGTCAACCAGGCTCTTGACGTAGGACTTTCAGCGCGGACCCTGTTCGATGCTCCGACTGTTCGGGGGTTGAGTCAGCAACTGAGAGCCGATGCCACCGCGGGTGCCACGATCTCGGCTGCGCGCCCGGGGAACGATCGACGCTTCGTGGCTGTGCATGGCCGCGATGCGCGTGAGGTGCACGCCGGAGACCTCAAGCTAGAGAAGTTCATCGACGCTGCTACGCTCAGTGCCGTTTCGGTGCTGCCCGGTCCGAACCCCGAGACCAGGGTGGTCTTGCTGACCGGGGCAACTGGATTCCTCGGGCGTTATTTGGCCCTGGAGTTGCTTGAGCAGATGGAATCGGTTGGCGGCCGGCTGATCTGCCTTGTGCGGGCTCCGTCCGACGCGGAAGCGCAGCGCCGCTTGGACGGGGCCTTTGACAGCGGTGATCCTGAATTGCTCAGGCATTATCGGGAATTGGCTTCCGATCATCTCGAGGTAGTAGCTGGTGACAAGAGTGCACCCGACTTGGGTCTGGACACGCAGAGCTGGCGGCGGCTGGCCGAAACAGTGGATCTGGTAGTCGATTCCGCAGCGTTGGTCAACGGTGTCCTGCCCTACAGCGAGTTGTTCGAGCCGAATGTGGTGGGCACGGCCGAGCTGATCCGTTTCTCGCTCACGACGAAGCTCAAAGCCTACGCCTACGTGTCGACCGCTGACGTCGGTCGCCAGATCGAGCCGTCGGCGTTCACCGAGGATGCTGATATTCGAGCCATAAGTTCAACCAGAACAGTCGACGCCAGCCTGGGCAATGGTTACGGCACCAGCAAGTGGGCCGGTGAGGTACTGCTCCGCGAAGCCAACGACCTGTGCGGGCTTCCGGTTGCGGTCTTTCGCTGCGACATGATCCTGGCCGAAGCCACATTCACCGGCCAGCTCAACGTATCGGACATGTTCACCCGGATGGTGCTGAGCGTGCTCGGTACCGGTGTGGCTCCGGCGTCGTTCTACGAACCTGCTGAAGATGGCACTCGCCAGCGCGCCCATTTCGATGGACTGCCCGTTGATTTTGTCGCCGAGGCCTTGGCGACGCTCGGAACCCGGCTGATCCACGGATTTCAGACCTATCACGTGATGAACCCGCACGACGACGGCATCGGACTCGACGAATATGTCGATTGGCTGATCGAGGCGGGTTACCCAATCGAGCGCATCGGTGACTTTGAGGAGTGGTTGCAGAGGTTTGAGGCCGGCCTGCGTGCGCTACCCCATCGCGTCCGCGAGCGCTCAGTGCTGCAATTGTTGCTCTTGCGCGATTCCCATTACTCCAAGCCTCCGAAACCCGTGTGTGGATCCCTTGCGCCGACCGACCGATTCCGTGATGCGGTGCAGGAAGCCAAAATCGGCCCTGACAACGACATCCCGCACGTTTCGGCGCCGATCATCGTTAAGTACGCCACTGATTTGCAACGGCTTGGGCTATTACCGGGAGCGCAATGAAGACTTGTTGGTGTGCCTTCTCCACATCATGTTGGAGGAATCCATTACTCGGTATGCGCCCATGTACGCATAGCCAAACACGTTGCAGCCCTGCGTTTTCTGCCGTCAACCTGACGGGTGGACTGTCGAGAAGCAGTGAAAATTGACCGGGCTCAACGGGCAAAGATGTCAGAGGTAAGTGCACGACGGCGGTCCGGTATGACGGACGCAGCCGCCGTAGAAAACAAACCGCCGGACTGTATCGCGGGCCGGCAGATTAGGAGGACGATGTGTTGATTCGTGCAGCGGTATCGGCGATAGCCGTGGTGGCCGCCGGGGCAATCGGTGGGGCAGGGGTGGCGCTAGCGCAGCCGGCTGCCCTCAGTGCTGGGGAGTTGACCGCGGAGCTGCGGCAGGTGCTCAACACGGGTGCGCCGACCAGCGAGCGCGCTGCCAAACTGGCCGGTGGCGCCGCTGCGGTTCCTACGGCCGATAACATCGCCAACCGATTGAACTCGTACGGCGGAGTTGTTTCCTGGCAGGTGCAGAACCCGGTAGTCAACGGTGACCAGCTGGATGCACAACTGGCCGTGACAATCCCGATCTTCGGGACCAAGAGCCACGACATTTACTGGGTCAACCAGGACGGCGCCTGGAAGCTGTCCAACCCCTCAGCGTGCGTGATCGCTAACGATGTTGCCGGGGTCAGCTGTACCGTCTAGCGGGCCTGCTGCGGGATGCTGTTGACGATCTTGCTGATCGCGGCCAGCAGGTGCTTGCCGGGGTACCAGGTGCTGGCGGCGGCCGGGGCAACGGAGTTGGCGGCAGGGACAAATGAGGTGGCGGCGGGAGCGGTGGCG
>JAHZKD010000257.1 GCA_022600605.1 Actinomycetes bacterium | reverse complement strand
TCGGGAAGGAATGACACCTTCGGTCTTGTAACCGATGTCGAGAAGGACTTCGTCACGGTCAACCTTGACGATGGTCCCTTCGACGATGTCGCCATCGTTGAAGTATTTGATGGTCTTGTCGATGGCAGCGAGAAAATCCTCAGCCGAGCCGATGTCGTTAAGGGCTACTTGCGGCGAGGTGACGGAGGGACTTGGCATGTGGTGGGTTGCTCCGGACAGGTGTGATCGTAGGGACGGGTTGTGTTTCATGATCTGTACCTGCGATTGGTGCGCATACAGGTACATGCAGAGGCTACTCGACCGGGTACACGCAGGACAAACTCGCGACTCGGTACCGCTACCCTACTGAGGTGTCTCATCCAGGCGCACACGGTCAACCCGCTCCCCCTCCCGCGCCCTTTGCGCGCCGCGCCCGGAAGGTCGGAGCACCGCTGGGTGTGATCATCGCGCTCGGCACGGTTGCGGGTCTCATCGTTATCTTGTTGACCGCGCTCAATCCCGTCGGTACGGCGGTCGGCTTCGTGCTGTCCAGCATTGCGATGACGATTGTGGTGCTGGCCTACCTGTGGCTCGACAGGTTCGAGCCCGAACCCCCACGGCTGCTCGTTTTCGCGTTCATCTGGGGCACGTCGGCCGCCATCGTCATCGCGTCGGTGCTCCAAATCTTCCTCTCAGCGTGGCTCGGCCCGGTCGTTGACGCAGCGCAATCGGCGGGGACCAGCGCGGTCACGCTCGTGGTCGGCGCACCGGTCACCGAAGAGGCCGCCAAGGGCCTGTTTCTGCTGCTCATGATGACCGGTGCGCGCCGCAGAGAACTGAACTCGTTGACCGATTGTCTGGTGTACGCAGGGTTGGTCGGTGCCGGTTTTGCCTGGCTGGAGGACATCCTCTACATCGCCGACGGCGAATCACTCACCGACTCGCTGACCACGGCGGCGCTGCGGCTCATCATGTCTCCGTTTGCACATTCGCTGTTCACCACGTTATTCGCTCTCGGCGTGTGGTTCGCACTACACCAGCGAAGCCCCATCGCCAAGGCCGGCTGCATCCTGCTCGGCTACATCGGTGCTGTGGCATTGCACGCCATGTGGAACGGCTCGTCTCTGCTGGGCCCTGAAACCTACTTCGGTGTGTACGTGTTCTGGATGATGCCGATATTCGGGCTGGCGATCACACTGGCTGTCTACAGCCGGCGCCGCGAGCAGCGAATCGTCGCCGCCAAACTTCCCGGCATGGTGGCCGCGGGCGTGGTGACGCCCAACGAGGCGACCTGGCTGGCGTCGATCCGGACCCGCAAGCTGGCCGTAGCCGAGGCGACACGGCTCGGCGGGAAACCGGCCGGAAAGTCCGTACAGAGATTTGCCCATCAGGTCATCGAATTGGCGTTCGTACGCGATCGCATCGACCGCGGTTTCGGTGACCTACGGGTGGCGGCGCTGCTCAACGAGGAGACCCACTGGGTGTACGCATCGCGGAATGCGTCGCCTGCGCTGGCTCAGATGGCCGGCTTCCGCGCTTAGTGCGCCGCTGAATCCCAGCTGCGGCCGTATCCCACCGAGACCTCCAGAGGCACGTCAAGCGGATAGGCGTTACCCATGTGCTCGCGCACCAGCGCCTCGAGAACACCCCGCTCACCATCGGCTACTTCGAACAGCAGCTCGTCATGCACCTGCAGCAGCATGCGAGACGCCAACCCGGCGTCTTTGATTGCCTGGTCCAGGTTGATCATCGCGACCTTGATGATGTCGGCGGCACTGCCCTGGATGGGCGCGTTGAGCGCAGCGCGTTCGGCAGCCTCGCGCACGTTGCGATTGCTGCTGTCAAGTTCCGGCAAGTAGCGCCGCCTACCGAAGACGGTCGAGGTGTAGCCGACCTTGCGGGCCTGCTCGACGACGTCGCGCAGGTAGTCGCGCACCCCGCCGAACCGGTCGAAGTACTGCTCCATCTGAACCTTCGCCTCTTCGGTGGAAATCTTGAGCTGCGCGGCGAGGCCGTATGCGCTCAGTCCGTAGGCCAACCCGTACGACATCGCTTTGACCCGACGCCGCAGTTCAGCGGTGACCTCGTCGATAGGCACCGAGAACGCGCGCGAAGCGACGAACGAGTGCAGATCCTCACCAGTGTTGAACGCTTCGATCAGGCCCTCGTCCTGCGACAGGTGCGCCATGATTCGCATCTCGATCTGGCTGTAATCAGCTGTCATTAACTCCGCATATCCCCCACCGACGACGAACGCGTCGCGAATCCGCCGCCCGGCCTCGGTGCGGATAGGGATGTTCTGCAGGTTCGGCTCGGTGGACGACAATCGACCGGTCGCCGCGATCGTCTGGTTGAACGTCGTATGAATACGCCCGTCAGACGCAACCGAGTTCAACAGCCCGGTCACCGTCACCTTGAGTCGGGTCGCGTCGCGGTGTGCCAGTAGGTGCTGCAGGAACGGGTGCCCGGTCTTGTCCAACAGTGATTGCAGTGCGTCCGCGTCGGTGGTGTAACCCGTCTTTGTGCGCTTGGTCTTCGGCATCTCCAATTCGTCGAACAGCACCACCTGGAGCTGCTTGGGGGAACCCAGGTTGATCTGCTTGCCGATTACGGCATAAGCAGCCTCGGCGGCGTCGCGGACCTGGCTGGCGAACTCACTCTGCAACTCCGAGAGACGGTGCAGATCCACCGCGATGCCCACCGTCTCCAGCTGAGCCAGGACCCGCTGAACCGGCAGCTCCATGCTGCCCAGCAGGGGCGAGGAATCGATCCGCGCCAGCTCGTCGTCCAGCGCATCGGCGAGGTCCTTGACCGCACCTGCCCGCAACAGCAACGTCTGCACCGCTTGGTCGTCGACTCCTCCCGGGTCGTTCAAACTATCGTCCAGAAGTGAAAGCTGTTGTTGCTCAGGGCTATCTGCGCGCAATTCCCGTTTCAGGTACCGCAGGGACAGGTCGTCGAGGGCGAAGCTGCGCTGACCGGGCCGAACCAGGTAGGCGGCCAGTGCGGTGTCCGAGCTGATCCCGGCCAGCATCCAGCCGCGACCCTGAAGGTCGTGCATTGCGAGCTTGGCCTCGTGCAGTGCCTTCGAGGCGCCGGTGTCCGACAACCACGAGGCCAGCGCAGCCTCGTCGTCGGGAGCCAACCTCGAGGTGTCCAGGTAGCGGCCATCGCCGTCGGCAGCGACGATCGCCAACGCCGTCGCGTCACTGTCGAAAGCCAGATGGTTACCTACCACGGCCAACCCGAACCGCTGACCGTGGCCGTGCTCGGCCAGCCACGCCGACAACGTTCCCGTTTCCAGCACTCCGCCGCGGACCTCGAACCCCTCTTCGACCTCCGGGTCCGCCGAGGCCAGCGTGTCGAAAAGCCTGTCACGCAGCACCCGGAACTCGAGGTCGTCGAACAACCGGTGAATCTGATCCCGGTCCCACGGCTGCAGCCGCAGGCTGTCGGGGGTGTGCGCCAATGGCACATCCTTGACCAAGTCGGTGAGTTCGCGGTTGAGCACGACGTTGGACAGGTTCGCACGCAGCGAATCACCGACCTTGCCCTTAACTTTGTCGACATTGTCGACGAGCGCCTGCAGAGAACCGTATTCGGCGATCCACTTGGTCGCCGTCTTCTCCCCAACTCCCGGAATGCCCGGCAGGTTGTCGCTCGGGTCGCCGCGCAGGGCTGCGAAATCGGGGTATTGCACAGGGGTGAGCCCGTATTTCTCCGCTACCGCCTCGGGAGTGAATCGGGTGAGTTCACTGACACCCTTACGTGGATAAAGGACCGTAACGTCGTCACTGACCAGCTGCAGCGAATCACGATCCCCGCTGACCACCAGCACCCGGTAACCCTGCTCCTGTGCCTGGGTGGCCAGCGTGGCGATCACATCGTCGGCTTCGTAACCGGCCTCGGCGAGGACCGCGATGCCCAGTGCGCCCAGCACTTCCTTCGTGATGTCGATCTGCCCGCGGAACTCATCGGGGGTAGCAGACCGGCCGGCCTTGTACTCCGGGTACTTCTCCAGCCGGAACGTCTGCCTGGACACATCGAAAGCTGACGCGATGTGGCTGGGCTGCTCATCGCGTAGCAGATTGATCAGCATGGCGGTAAAGCCGTAAACCGCGTTGGTGGTCAGCCCACCCTGGGTCTTGAAGTTCTCAGCGGGCAACGCGTAGAACGCCCGGAAAGCCAACGAATTGCCGTCCAGGAGCATCAAAGTGGGCTTCTTCACAGCCTGATCAGCCTTTGCAGTCCTGCCGGCTTTCCTGGGCGATGCAGTGTTGGCTGGACTCACGGACCTCACTCTAGGCACCGGTCACGACACCTGGACCGCCGCTACCCCCAACATCGCCGACGTGACGGCCGCAATGATCGCGCACCCTCTGGTCTGCGCAGGTGCGCGGCAACAAAGTAGAACACGTTTCAGTTTCTCGACCGGAATCGGTAGGCTGACTGAGTGTCAGCTTCCACTCAACCCGCGGTCGACGGGTGGTTCGCCACCGACGAATCCGGTCAGCCCCACTTGGTTGGCGGCAAGTGCCAACACTGTGGCACCTACGTCTTTCCGCCCCGCGCCAATAACTGCCCGAATCCAGGCTGCGACGGGGATGACCTAGCCCAGGTTCCGCTATCGCGACGCGGGAGGTTGTGGAGTTACACCGAGAACAGATACGCCCCGCCCCCGCCCTATCCCGCACCCGATCCCTTCGAACCCTTCGCGGTAGCCGCGGTCGAACTGGCTGAGGAGGGGTTGATCGTGCTGGGCAAGGTTGTCGAAGGCACCCTGGCCGCCGACCTGAAGGTAGGCATGGAGATGGAACTGACCACCATGCCGCTCTACGTCGACGACGACGGGGTCGAGCGCATCGTTTACGGATGGAGGATGGTCTGATGGCACCGGAACCGGTCTACATCCTGGGTGCCGGAATGCACCCGTGGGGCAAGTGGGGTCGCGACTTCACCGAGTACGGCGTGGTCGCCGCACGTGCCGCCCTCGCCGAAGCCGGCCTGGACTGGCGCCAGATCCAACTGGTCGCGGGGGCGGACACGATTCGCAACGGCTATCCCGGATTCGTCGCCGGCGCCACATTTGCCCAGAAGCTCGGATGGAACGGGGTGCCCGTCAGCTCCAGCTACGCGGCCTGCGCCAGCGGGTCGCAGGCGCTGCAGAGCGCCCGCGCCCAGATCCTGGCGGGGTTCTGTGACGTCGCGCTGGTCATCGGGGCCGACACCACCCCGAAGGGGTTCTTCGCCCCTGTCGGCGGTGAGCGCCGCGACGATCCCGACTGGCAGCGCTTCCACCTGATCGGTGCGACCAACACCGTGTACTTCGCAATGCTGGCCCGGCGCCGCATGGACCTTTACGGCGCCACGCTAGAAGACTTCGCTCAGGTCAAGGTCAAGAACTCGCGGCACGGTGTGAACAACCCCAACGCCCGCTATCGCAAGGAATCTTCGGTTGCCGACGTGCTGGCCAGCCCGGTGGTCTCAGAGCCACTGCGGCTGCTGGACATCTGCGCGACCTCCGACGGCGCCGCAGCACTGATCGTGGCCAGCAAGTCCTTCGCACAGAAGCATCTCGGCTCCGTCGACGGCGTGCCCTCAGTACGGGCGATCAGCACCGTCACCCCGCATTATCCGCAACATCTTCCCGAGCTTCCCGACATCGCCACTGACTCCACGGCCGTCGTAGCCGCCCCGCAACGGGTGTTCAAAGACCAAATTCTCGACGCCGCCTACGCCGAGGCCGGCCTCGGGCCCGAAGACCTGAGCCTGGCCGAGGTCTATGACCTGTCCACCGCGCTGGAACTCGACTGGTACGAACACCTCGGTCTATGCGCCAAAGGTGACGCCGAGCAACTGCTGCGCAGCGGTGCCACGACCGTCGGCGGCAGGATCCCGGTCAACCCATCCGGCGGGCTGGCCTGCTTCGGGGAAGCGATCCCCGCCCAAGCCATCGCCCAGGTGTGTGAATTGACCTGGCAGCTCAAAGGCCATGCCACGGGACGTCAGGTCGAGGGCGCCACAGCCGGCATCACGGCCAACCAGGGACTGTTCGGGCACGGATCTTCTGTCGTTGTCGCACGTTAGGGCGGCGTACCCAGCGCGCGGACATCACCGCACCTGCTAGATCCAGATCGAGGGATTCCGCGGCTCGCCGTCCGTCAGCGCCATCACGGCCCAACCGGCAGAAAGCCCGGCCCGTACCGCGCTGACAGGTCTGTTCGCGCGTGCGGACCCGGTCCGGTGAGTGCGGCAACCGCGAAGGCCACAAGCAGCGCGCCCAACACGATCGGCATGATCATGTCGGAGCTAGTACCTATGGACGCTATACAGTGCCCGGGAGTGCATTGCGCCCAGGCGCGAGTCGACCCTGACGGAGGTGTTCGTTGGTAGGCCGTCGCGCTCGTGTACCCGCACGAGGCTTGCTGATTGTCGCCTTCTTACTGTTGGCCGCCTTCCTGGGTACGGGCTTAGCCGCAGCAGAGGACCCCGAGACAGCACCGGTGGCGGGAAGGCTCGTCAACGCAGGCAAGCCGGTACCCGGAGCTGTGGTCCGGGTGCTCGACGAGGCGGGCCAGGTTGCCGATACCGCCACTTCCGACGACAAGGGACGCTGGAGCCTCAAGCTTCCCGTGGGCACATACACCTTCGAAGTCGACACAGACAGCCTGCCCGAGGGGGTGAGCGTGCAGAACGCGGTGACCCGCGATGTCGCCGCCGGACGGACGAACACGGTGGTGTTCCTCTTCGGCGAGGTCCGCACCTCGATAGAAACACCGCTGTATGAACGTGTCATCCGGCTCGTGATCGACGGCCTGCGATTCGGCCTCGTCATTGCAGTTGCGGCGATCGGGCTCAGCCTGATCTTCGGCACAACCGGGCTCACCAACTTCGCCCATGGTGAGCTCGTCACCCTCGGCGCAGTGTTCACCTGGATGTTCAACGTGACCTTCGGTATTCCGCTGGTCGGCGCGGCGGTGTTGGGCATCGTCGCCGGTATCGGTGTTGGCTGGCTGAACAACGCCGGCATATGGCATCCGCTGAGGCGGCGGCGAGTAGGACTGATACCGCAACTGGTCGTCTCGATCGGCTTGGCGATCACCCTTCGCTACCTGATCCTGGCGCTGTTCTCGGACCGGACGCAGGCTTTCGCCGAATCCACCGTCAGCCAGCAGCGCCAGTGGGGCCCGATCGCCATCACCGACACCAATCTGCTCACGATCGGAATCAGCCTGGCAGTCCTCGTCGCGGTCGCCCTCATGCTGCAGAAGACGCCAATCGGTAAGGCGATGCGGGCAGTGTCGGACAACAAGGACCTCGCGGCGGCCTCCGGGATCAACGTCGAACGGGTGATCATGTTCGTGTGGTGCCTGGGCGGTGGTTTGGCCGCACTTGGCGGGGTGCTGCTGGCCCTCTCAGAACTCGGCGGACGGGCCCAGTGGGAGATGGGGTTCAAACTCCTGTTGCTGATGTTCGCCGGCATCATCCTCGGTGGCCTCGGCACCGCCTACGGGGCGCTACTGGGCTGCCTCATCGTCGGCCTCCTAGTGCAGCTGTCCACCCTAGTGATCAACCCTGACCTCAAGTACGTCGGCGGCCTGCTCATCCTCATCTTCATTCTCGTCGTGCGGCCCCAGGGCATCCTCGGTTCCCGCGAAAGGGTCGGGTGACTCCGACGTGGACCTCGTCGCTGCGCTGCAGACATCGCTGGCCCAACTGGTCGGCCCATCGGCAATCTTCTACGCTCTGCTGGCCATTGGCCTCAACCTGCATTTCGGCTACACCGGACTGCTGAACTTCGGGCAGATCGGTTTCGCCCTGCTCGGCGGCTACGGAGTCGGCATCATGACGGTGACCTACCAGCAGCCACTCTGGGTGGGGGTCATCGTCGGACTGCTGGCCGCAGCCGGGTTGGCCATCCTGCTGGGCATCCCGACACTGCGCCTACGTGCCGACTACCTGGCGATCGCCACCATCGCCGCCGCCGAAGTGCTGAGATTGATCTTCCGGTCGACCGCG
>JAHZKD010000256.1 GCA_022600605.1 Actinomycetes bacterium | reverse complement strand
GGCTCATGCAGCTTGCCGTCGATCGTTCTGGTCACCACCTGCGGTTTGCCCACCGTCAGCTCGAAACCCTCGCGGCGCATCTGCTCGACCAGCACCGCCAGCGCCAGCTCCCCTCGACCCTGCACCTCCCAGGCATCCGGGCGGCCGATGTCGACGACCTTGATCGACACATTGCCGACGAGTTCGTTGTCGAGTCGCGACTTCACCATCCGGGCAGTCAACTTGTGCCCGGAGACTTTTCCCGCCAGCGGCGACGTGTTGGTGCCGATCGTGACCGAGATGGCCGGCTCGTCGACGGTGATGCGGGGCATCGCGTGGGCGTGTTCAGTATCGGCCAGCGTGTCGCCGATCATGATCTCGGGTATGCCCGCCACGGCGACGATGTCACCGGCGATGGCCTCATCGGTAGACGTGCGTTCCACGCCCTCGGTGATCAGCAGTTCGGTGACCTTGGCGCTCGTGATCACAGGATGTCCCTCGACTTCGCGCATCCATGCCACCTGCTGACCCTTGCGAATCCGCCCCTTGTAGATGCGGATCAGCGCAAGCCGGCCGAGGAACGCAGACGCGTCGAGGTTGGTCACCAGCGCCTGCAGCGGCGAATCAGGGTCACCCTGTGGCGGTGGAATGTACTCAAGAAGGACCTCGAACAGCGGATCGAGGTTCTCACCGTCCGGATTCTGGCCATTGGCGGGTTCGACGGTACTCACGATGCCGGCACGGCCCGAGGCGTAGAGCGTGGGCAGTCCCAGGGCGTCCTCTGCGGCCTTCTGTGCTTCCTCGTCGAGGTCAGAGGCCACGTCGAGTAGCAGGTCGTGACTTTCGGCGACGACTTCGGCGATCCGGGCATCCGGACGGTCGGTCTTGTTGACGACCAGGATCACCGGCAGGTGCGCCGAAAGAGCCTTGCGGAGCACGAACCGGGTCTGTGGCAGCGGGCCTTCAGAGGCGTCGACCAGCAGCAGCACCCCGTCGACCATCGACAGGCCACGTTCGACCTCACCCCCGAAATCGGCGTGGCCTGGGGTGTCGATGACATTTATGACCGTCATGCTGCCATCGGGGTGGCGGCGATGGACGGCGGTGTTCTTGGCCAGGATGGTGATGCCCTTCTCCTTTTCAAGGTCACCGGAGTCCATCAGCCGTTCGATCGCGTCGTCACCGCGGTGGCTCAGTGCCCCTGATTGACGCAGCATCGCGTCGACCAGAGTCGTCTTGCCGTGGTCAACGTGAGCCACAATGGCGACGTTGCGAAAATCGGGGCGGGCATCCACGCCGGTGATTGTCGCAGTGCAGTGCGCTGATCGCGAAAACGAGAGACAACCCCGGGGGACAACGGGGGCGAAACCGGGCTCGCCTGCCCAGCTGAAACCGAAGAAGCAGCCTTCAGACCGGAAAGGTAGGGTCTTCCCAGCTCCCACACTCCTAAGCCCGAGACTCTGCATGACGAAGCAGCCACAAGACGACGATCATCATGAGGAAGCGATAACCATGGCGAGTCCATCGGACCCTAAGAGCGCCCAGGACCGACGGCAGAACCCGCTGGCGCAAGCGTGGCGAAGCCTCGAGCCAGCCGTTTTCGTTCCCTCGTCGATCATCATCATCGGACTCATCGTCTTCGCGGTGGTCTATTCAGCGACGGCTACCGACGCCCTCGGCAAACTCAACGGTGCTATCACCGATGGAGTCGGCTGGTGGTATGTGCTGGCCACAACGGGCTTCGTAGTCTTCGCCATCTATTGCGGCGCCTCGCGGATCGGCACTATTCGCCTCGGCGAAGACGACGAACGCCCAGAGTTCAGTTTCTTCGCATGGCTGGCAATGCTGTTCTCCGCCGGTATGGGCATCGGCCTGGTGTTTTATGGCGTCGCCGAACCACTGACGCACTACGTGAGCCCGCCCGAGCCAGAGCAAATCCTCGGCCAGACCGACGGCGCGGCCGATCAGGCCATGGCACTAACCCTGTTCCACTGGGCCCTGCACCCGTGGGCGGTCTACGTCGTCGTCGGCCTCGGCATGTCCTACATGACTTACCGTCGCGGTCGACCGCTGTCGGTGCGCTGGCTGCTGGAACCACTGCTGGGTCGGGAACGGGTCGAAGGCCCGATCGGCCACGCGGTGGATATCACGGCCGTCGTCGGCACCCTGTTCGGCGTGGCCACCTCTCTCGGTTTCGGCATCACCCAGATCGCGGCCGGCCTGGAATACCTAGGCTGGATCCAGATCGACAACTGGTGGACGGTCGGACTGATCGGTGCCATCACTCTGGCAGCGACAATCTCGGTGGTCACCGGTGTCAGCAAGGGCCTGAAGTGGCTGTCGAACATCAATATGCTGCTGGCCGCCGCTTTGGCATTTTTCGTGATGCTGCTGGGGCCCACGTTGTTCCTCTTACAGGCGTTCGTGCAGAACCTTGGCGTCTACATCCAATCGCTCCCGGAGTTGATGCTGCGCACTGCGCCGTTCGCCGGCGGCGAGTGGCTCGGCAACTGGACCATCTTCTACTGGGGCTGGTGGATCAGCTGGGCTCCGTTTGTCGGCATGTTCATCGCACGGATCTCGCGGGGCCGCACCATCCGGGAGTTCGTCGCAGCGGTGTTGCTCGTCCCAAGTGTGATCGGCGCGCTGTGGTTCACCATCTTCGGCGACTCGGCAATCCTTCGACAACGCACCAGCGGCGACATGCTCGTGGACGGCTCGGTCGACACCAATACGTCGTTGTTCCGGCTGCTGGACGGCTTGCCCATCGCAACGTTCACCACCGTGCTCGCGATCGTGGTGATCGGGTTCTTCTTCGTGACATCGTCGGATTCTGGCTCGCTGGTCATCGACATTCTGTCCTCGGGTGGAGAGTTGGACCCGCCAAAGCTGACGCGGGTGTACTGGGCAGTCATGGAGGGAGCGGCCGCTGCAGTGCTGCTGCTGGTCGGTGGCTCAGGCTCGTTGACCGCGCTACGAACTGCGTCGATCGCGACGGCGGTACCGTTCTCTCTGGTGATGGTCGCGGCCTGTGTGTCGATGTTCCGAGCGTTCCGCTATGACCTGGCCACCAAGTCACGACTTCTGCACATCTCGGCGCCGGATGGGGTGCCCACCTCGCAGCGCCACGATGTCTCGGCCACGCTGGCTGGGCTGGTCGCGGTCCGCACGGTACATCCCGATTCCTGTGTGGTGCATCCGACCACGGGCGAACTGACCATCACCGAACCGGTTGACCCCCTCGACGGTGAACACGTCACCGGCGAGCCTGAAGCAGCTCACTGACGTCGGCGACACTCAAGCAGCGTCGCGAGTTGGGGCAGCCAAGTGGTATCTGCCGGCACCCACGGCAGGTTGTCGAGTTCGTCGAGGGCCACCCACCGCAGCGCGCGGTGGTCATTGGGCTGCAGCACACCGTCGGTATGCGTGACGAGGTAGGCGCGCAAGATCGATGCTGGGCTCAGCGCCACGTCAACGCCGAGGCGGGCTCCTACGGCCACACCAATCCCGAGTTCCTCGCGCAGTTCGCGGACCAGCGCAGCTTCATCGGTCTCACCGGGCGCCGCCTTTCCGCCCGGCAGTTCCCACAGACCGGCCAGCTCAGGCGGTCGCGCACGCTGGGCGACGAGCAGCGCACCGTCCTGGATCAACGCGCCGGCGACCACGACCAGATTCGGCAACTGATTTGTCACTGCCGCGAACGGTATACCGTCAGACACGTGGCTGTGCTAACAGATGACCAAGTTGACGCCGCGCTGTCCGATCTCGGCGGCTGGGAACGCAGTAGCGGCGCGCTGCGCAGATCGATCAAGTTCCCAACGTTCCTCGACGGCATCGAAGCGGTGCGCCGGGTGGCCGAACTCGCGGAGGCCCAGGACCACCATCCAGACATCGACATCCGTTGGCGGACTGTTACTTTCGCATTGGTTACCCACTCCGAAGGCGGAATCACCACCAAGGATGTGGCTATGGCCGGCGAGATCAACCGGATCGCCGGGCAGTAGCGGCGATCCACGCCAAAGTCGCCAAAGTAGCGACGACGTAGATAAGGCCGGCCCACGCCAGGTACCAAGGCCGGGAAATTTCCCAGATGCTCGGCTGGGCAAAGCTGAGCAACCACGGCACACCGACAACGGTCAAGACCAACCAGACCCAGAAGAGGACCCGCGCCCCGAGCCGATCCCGTAACGGACCGTGTAGCAGCCAGATCATCAGCGGTATCAGCCACACCCAGTGATGAGTCCATGAAATCGGTGACAACAACAGACCGAACAGTTGCACGATCACGATGGCCGCGAGCCGGTCCTCGGCGCCCCCCACCGCGCGCCACGCCAGCACGGCCAGCACAGCTGTGGCAGCAATGCCGATCAAGACAACCGGGCCGTAGCCGGCGTCGGCTCCGATGATCCGCGAGATCCCACCCCGCCAAGACTGATTGAACGACGTCCCAATTGGGCCGACCCGGCTGGCATCGCCGAGCAGCCGGGTGAAGTAGTAGCGGACCTGGTCACCGACCACAAGCGCCGACACCCCGATCGTGAGAAAGAACACGACCACTGAGAACGCCAACGCACCCCAGCGGCGCGCTCCTAGGAAGTACAACCCCGACACTGCGGGCGTCAGCTTCACTCCGGCAGCCAGGCCGACCAGCAGCCCGGAAAGCCACCAGCGCGTGCTGTAGACGGCAAAGAGAACGGCCAACACCAGCAAGACGTTGACCTGGCCGTAGTCGAATGTGCTGCGCAAAGGTTCGGTCCAGATGCCAATGGCCGTCCACAACATCGCGACCCTCCGCTGCCCCGATGAATCCCCGGCAGGCAGCAGCCGCTGACTCATGCGCACCACCGCGTAGAGCGCCACCACGATGCCGAGTTGCCAAGCAAGCGCGACCACGCCGAAAGGCAATAGATGCAACGGGTAAAACAGCACGGCCGCAAATGGCGGATAGGTGAACGGTAGCGGGAAATCTGGTGTCTGCTCTGAGTAGACGTAGTCGTACAGCGTGCCGGGATGATCCAAGGCTCCAGCGCCGCCGAGATAGACGTGCAGGTCAACAAAGTTCGCGCCGTTGGGCAACAGATAAGTCCACGCCAGACGTGCCCCGAAGCTCAGGGCCAGCAGCACGGGCGCCGCGACTGACAGTCGGGCTGCCAGCCGCGAACCGGAGCTAGCTGAGGCGGGAGCGATGGCGTCGATGCGCTCGACTCTATCGAGCCGTCACGATCGGCACTCGCGTCCGTAACGGTTGAATAAATGCCACACGTGTCACTTGAGTACCTCTAGCAACAGCCTAGCTTTGGGTGCAAGCACAGCATCAACGATTTGGGAGAGCCATGCACCGCACCGGGAAACTGTTTGCAACCACGATGATCGCAGCGGCTGGAGCGGTCTCAACTGCACTGGCGCTCAGTACATCTGCGTTGGCGGAGCCTGCGCCCGCACCACTGCCTGACCCCGAGGCGGCGGGCCTGGCGTACCTGCAGCAGCTCGCGGCGAATCCGGCCACCGCAACAGAACTCATACAGACGTTCGCCAGTGCCCTCGGCACGCCGACCACTGCGGTGACCCCGGCCACCTCGCCGCTGGCGACTGCGCCGGTAACCCACTTGCAGCCCCCATCCGCATTGCCTGGCGTGACGACCGCCCTGCCGGGCAATACGACCACGGTGCCTGGCGCGGCGACCGCAGTTCCCGCCGCAGCAACGGCGCTGCCCGACCTCGCGACCGCAGTTCCTGCCGTAGCAACGGCACTGCCCGACCTAGCGACCGCAGTTCCCGCCGCAGCGACGGCGCTGCCCGACCTCGCGACCGCCATACCGGACGTCGCCACCGCAATACCCGGCGTCGCC
>JAHZKD010000255.1 GCA_022600605.1 Actinomycetes bacterium | reverse complement strand
CGCAGCGGGCGCACCGCACCGTCGGGATCGGGCTCAGCCATGTCCGCCACCACACCATGGTGCAACACCAGTCGGTAATTCACGTCACGTTGGTGAGGACTATTGGCCCTGTACGCCGGCGCCGGCGACAAGCAATGTTGAAAGGGCGCCGAAGGGAGGCCATGATGCCTGTACTTCAACTAACCAGGGAACACGCATGTTAGAGAACAGCTCGGCCCCCAGCGTCATGGTGGGTATTGACGGCTCACAATCCGCACTTGAGGCTGCACTCTGGGCCATAGACGAATCGGTCGCACTGCGCCTCCCCCTGCAGTTGGTTTACGTGATCGAGCCAGCCGGCGGGCGGGTGATCGATCCGGGCGACCGGTCGCCCGAAATGGCCGCTGCAACGCTCGCGGTGCGCAAAGCCGTGACCGCTGTGGAGGCAACCGAGCGGCCCGTCACTGTCGAGGGTGAGATCCTTGTAGGAAGACCGGTGCAAGCATTGCTGGACGCGGCTCGCTGCGCGACCATGCTCTGCATCGGGGCGCGGGGACTCAAGCACGCCACACATGGGCGCATCGGCTCGACCGCGGCGGCTCTCTCGGCGGCAGCACACTGCCCCGTAGTGATCGTGCGGGCGCACCGTCCACACAGCAACGACAGCCGCACGGTGGCCATCGAGGTCGACGGCACCGCGAACGGCGGTGCCGTGTTGCAGCGCGGCCTGGAGGTGGCCCGGCACCGAGACGCTCCGGTACGAGTGCTGACGCCAGCCCAAATGCATGCTGATGTGCAGGCCCAGTGGCAACGCCGCCTGGCCGAATGGCAACACCGCTTCGCCGATCTGGATATCACCTCAGTAAGCATTCAGGGTGACGGATTGAATTACATCCGCGCCCACGCCGACGAGATTCAGCTTGTGGTCGTCGGACGTGAGCGGCGAGATGGCATCGGCGCGCTCGTCGGTCCACCCGGTAATGCCGCCCTTAGAGACACTGATTGTTCGATCATGGTGTGTGAAGCGCGTGATGCGCTGTGAGGGTTGCGCGGCCCAGGGAAATGACGGCGCATCTATGACGCCGCAACTTGACGTCGCAACTACGGTGAGGGTCTTCCTGGTCGACGACCACGAAGTCGTCCGGCGCGGCCTGATCGAGCTGTTAACTAGAGATCCCGATCTCGATGTCGTCGGCGAGGCCGGTTCGGTCGCATCAGCACTGGCACGCATTCCGGCGCTAAAGCCTGACGTAGCCGTTCTCGACGTTCGACTGCCCGACGGCGATGGCATCGAACTGTGCCGCGATCTACTCTCCCGGCTACCCGACCTTCGCTGCCTGATACTGACCTCCTTCAACTCGGAAGATGCGATGTTGGATGCGATCCTCGCCGGCGCCAGCGGATATCTGGTCAAAGACATCAGAGGCATGGAATTGGCCGGCACCGTCAAGGAAATTGGCTCGGGTCGCTCACTTCTGGACAACCGAGCTGCAGCGATCCTGATGGCCAGAGTGCGCGGCCACGGTGCACGATCGGATCCCCTGATGGGTCTGACCGATGAGGAGGGGGTGCTGCTCAACCTGCTCGACGAGGGCCTGACCAACAGGCAGATCGCTGCGCGGATGTTCCTCGCCGAGAAGACCGTCAAGAACTACGTCTCCCGCCTACTCGCCAGGCTCAGATTGGAGCCCCGCGCCCGGGCAGCGGTGTTCGTGTCCAGGCTCGATCGCCAGCAGCGCTCATCCACGAAAGGCTCGGACTGACCGCGAAATTGACCACGGGGACTCGACCCCGTTCAGATCAGCGGCGAGCCATCCAGCTGCGCAACAACTTCCGAGAGGCCACGGCGTGGCGTCGGCGGCAATGGGTCGGCGTTGACCGGCGCCCAGCCGATCCGCAGCAGCATCTGCGGATGCTCCTCGGCGCCGAAAACATCGCTACGCAGCGCCTGCCGCGTGTCAGCGATCTCCAGCGGCTCGGTGATCGGGCAGCTCGCCAACCCTAAGGCCGTTGCCGTGAGCAACACGGTGCTCGTTGCCTCCCCCGCTCGTAACCACGACAACCGGTCGTCGTCAACCGTGCCCAGCGCGAGAACGGCCGCGTGGTCGTCGGAGGCCTCGGTGTTCGGCGTCTGCGGCAACACTCCGCCTGCAAACACCCGCGGCGGAATCGGCGCCACACCGTCGTCGTCTGGCACACTTCGCGCGGGCACCCCTGCGGTGGACGCGTATCGTCCAGTCCACCTTGCTAATTCGGCAAGGTATTCTTTGTCCGTCGCATGCCGAAATGCCGCCTCAGCGACGAGTCGTTTAAGACCGGCGAGGTCATCGACCCGACGCAGGGTGACCCCGGCGCGCGCCGCCCGCGCCCCCATCAGCGCGATGTCGCCACGTGGAACAGGCCACGAACTGTAGTACCGGCGGTCAGTGCGACGGCGCGGAATCGCGGCGGCCATCACCACGTCAAGATCCGCGGCGGGGTAACGGCTCAGTTCGAGGACGGCGAGGTGGTTCGGCTCGGCTGGGTTGGGAAAACGATGCACCTTCGACTGCCAGCCGAGCGCAGCCAGCGCCAACACACAGTGATTCAATGCCGCTCCGCAGCTCAGCGTCAGATCGCGAGCATCGGGGTCGGTTTGCGGCAGAAGCAGATCGGGATTGGCGTAGAGGTGCACGCTCTGATCACCCACCCGCCACTGCCACGGCTGAGAGTTGTGCACCGACGGCGCGCGGCCCGCAAGCGCGAGCGCAGACGACACGGTCTTGAGATCGGGGAAGTCGTCGGGAAAGTCACTGTTCATCTCGGCACCCTTCACGGACTCATCTTCTGCCATCCAGGCTGCGCCCCGCGGTGGGCTGTTGCAGAGGGCACAAAGACCCCTTTTGGTCACTTCCTCGGCGGCTCCGCAGGTGTGAGCCACACGGCCGTGTCGGTCGGCAGCACCGCATCAAGACCCGGTGCCGATGACAGCACCACCGACGCCCCCTGCGGCAACGTCACTGCGGCCTCACCGGTGTTCACCCAGCACTGCGCCTCGCCACGCTGGAATGCAGCCACATCGGGAGCGACCGTCAGCCATGTGAGGTCTCCCGCATCGCACCACAGCCAGGGCCGCAGGCGCAGCGCAGCGCGGTACAGGTTCAGTGTCGAATTGGGGTCACGATCCTGGGCCTGGACACTGTGCTGGGCCCAGTGCTCCGGCTGGGGCAGCCACGTGCCGGATGCCTCTTGGTGGGCGAAACCGTACGGCGCAGATGTCTCGGTCCACGGCAACGGGACACGGCATCCGTCGCGGCCGACATCGGTGAAGCCGGACTGCGCCCATATCGGATCCTGGCGCACCTCGTCGGGCAAGTCCTCGACCTCCTCCAGCGCCAATTCTTCGCCCTGATACACATACGCACTCCCGGGCAATGCCAACTGCACGAGGGCGGCTGCACGCGCACGTCGACGCCCCAGGACGTAGTCGGGGTCTTCATCGGCCCAGCGCCGACGATCCCCACCCGTTTCGATCAGGTGCACCGGCTGCGATCGGGCGAATCGCGTCACCGTGCGGGTCACGTCGTGGTTGGACAGCACCCAGGTTGGCGGCGCGCCGACCGAGGCCGCAGCGCCGATGGCGTCGTCGATCACGGTCCGCAGCGCCTCGGCGTGCCAAGGTGCGCGCAGAAAGTCGAATTGAAACGCCGTGTGCAGCTCATCAGGCCGCAGATAGCGGGCCAGACGCTCGCTGCTCGGCACCCACGCTTCTGCGATGAAGACCCGACCGGGTGAATAGCTGTCAGCCACCGAGCGCCAGCCCCGGTACACCTCATGCACACCGTCTTGGTCCCAAGCGGGGTGTCCGGCAAGGTGCTCGACCAGCGTCTGCGTCACATCGGCCTGCACGACCGTGTCAGGTAACCCGGCTTCCTTGACCAGACCGTGTGCCACGTCGATTCTGAAACCGTCGACGCCGCGGTCGAACCAGAACCCCAGGATGTCCTCGAACTCGGCGCGCACCTCGTCGTTCTCCCAGTCGAGGTCGGGCTGACCAGGCGCGAACAGATGCAAATACCAGTCACCGTCAGCAACTTGGGTCCATGCCGAACCACCGAACACGCTCTGCCAGTTGTTAGGAGGCAGTTCACCGTCGGCGCCCCTCCCCGGCCGAAAGTGGTAACGCTGCCGCGCGTCCGCCTCACCGGCCAGCGCAGCGCGGAACCACGCATGCTCATCGGAGGTGTGGTTGGGCACAATGTCGAGCAGCACCCGGATACCGAACGCATGCGCCTCGGAGATCAGGGCCTGCGCTTCGTCCAGCGTGCCGTATGAGGGCTCGATATCGCGGTAGTCGGCAACGTCATAGCCCGCGTCAGCCATCGGCGAGGGGTACCACGGATTGATCCAGATGGCGTCAACTCCGAGCTGCGCCAAGTACGGCAACCGGGAGCGCATCCCCTGGATGTCACCGACACCGTCGCCGTTTCCGTCGGCGAAGCTGCGGATGTAGACCTGGTAAACCACGGCGGTTTGCCACCACGACGGCACTGCGGGCGTCACAAAACTCCTAGGTAAACGCGAAAATGTTCTCGATGCCCGCGACGATGCTCCACAGGCCGACATCAATATAGTCAGGATTCACGAGAGGGTTGACGATGTGCTAGCCATAGTCGCTGTGTGCGCTGCCAACTCCCTGGCCCGCCACCAGCTCTTCGGAGCACTTCCCTTGCGGCGCAAGGCAGACGGCGCTGACCTCGATCAGAGCCAGGGGGTCGCGACGAAGCCCGCACCCGTGAATTTCACCGTCGCCCTCCACGACTACACCTCGGGCCGCGCTGACGGGACACCACCTTCGATGTGCACTGTGACACACTCTTCGACGTACCGAATGTGCTGCCTGGGGCCCTCATCCGGACTCCGGGATCGTTACAGGCCTTCTTGAACGAGGACGTGATGAAACGAATTCAGTTCGCCCGCGGGCGACGCCGCCGCGCAATCGCGCTGGCCAGCGCTCCTTTGGTAGCGGCAACCCTGTTGTCCGGTTGCGGAAGCGTCAGTGGTCCCCCGACCCTGACCTGGTACGTCTTCCCCGACAATGGTGGCGCGGTCGCCCGGGCGCAGGAATGCGCGGAGGCCTCTGGAGGTGCCTATCGGGTCCGCACCGAATTGCTGCCTTCGGGCGCCACTGCCCAGCGGGAACAGATGGTGCGCCGACTGGCGGCACATGACTCGTCGATCGACATCGTCAGCGTCGATGTTGTCTTCACCGCCGAGTTCGCCAACGCCGGATTCCTGAGGCCGTTCACCAGCGCGGAAGCCACTCGGCTGACCGCAGACATGTTGCCAGCCCCGGTAGCGACGGGAATGTGGGGCGACAAGCTCTACGCCGCTCCGTTCAAGTCCAACGCTCAGCTGCTGTGGTATCGGAAATCCGTGGCCGCCGCAGCAGGCGTAGATCCAACGAGCCCGACGTTTACGTGGGACGAAATGCTGAAAGCCGCTGTCGAGCAGAACAAGAACGTCGCCGAACAGGGCGCCCGCTACGAGGGCTACATGGTGTGGATCAACGCATTGGTTCTCTCCGCCGGAGGTGAAATCCTGCAGAACCCCACCGCCGGTCGTAAAGCCACCCCTGCGCTCAACAGCCCGGCCGGGAAGAAGGCCGCCGCGATCGTCGGCAATCTGGCCCGTTCACGCGCCGCCGCGGTGGACCTTTCCAACGCAAAGGAGGAGCAAGCACGCGCGAACTTCCAATCGGCTCAGGGCGGGTTCATGCTGAATTGGCCATACGTGCTCGCCGCCGCACGCGGGGCAGCAGAGGATGGCTCCCTGGATCAGGCCGTCGTCGACGACATCGGCTGGGCCCGGTACCCGCGGGTATTCGCCGACCGGCCGAGCGCACCTCCGCTGGGCGGAGCCAACTTGGGTGTCGGGGCCTACTCACAGCACCCTGACGAGGCGGTCGCGCTCATCGAGTGTGTCAACGCCGAACCCAAGGCCACGCAGTACATGCTCGACGAGGGTGAGCCCTCTCCGTATGCGGCGTCCTACGACAACCCGGAGATCCGATCGGAGTACGCCAACGCCGACTTGATCCGCGAATCCATAGCCGAAGCCGGCCCCCGCCCGCTGACTCCGTTCTACGTCGACGTCGCCAGCTCGATCATCCAGACCTGGCACCCGCCGGATTCGGTGACCCAGCAAACCCCCGAGGAGACCGATCAATTCATCGCTGACGTGCTGGCGGGAAGGCGGCTGCTGTGACGACGGTCCAAAGTGCACCCATTCAGAAGGAACCTGGCAAGCCGGCTGCCAGTGTGCGGGTTCGCGGGGAGCGACGACTCGGCTTGTACCTAACGTTGCCCTCGTATGTTGTGATGTTGCTCGTTACCGCGTACCCGCTGGGTTACGCATTGGTGTTGTCGCTGCACAACTTCCGGCTCACCGACCCCCAGGGCCGTAGCTTCGTCGGGCTGAGCAACTACCTGGTCATCCTGTCCGATCCGATATGGTGGAACGACTTCGTCACCACGCTGGCGATCACAGTGATCACGGTGGCTGCCGAGCTACTGCTCGGGTTCTGGTTCGCGTTCGTGATGCTGCGGATCATCCGCGGCCGCGGCCCTCTGCGGACGGCGATTCTGATTCCGTATGGAATCGTCACAGTGGTCTCGGCGTTCATCTGGCGCTACGCATTCGCCGTCGACTCCGGCTTTGTCAACCAGTGGCTCAACATCTCCGGCTTCGACTGGTTCGGCGACCGCTGGTCGGCGATTTTCGTTATCTGCCTGTCCGAGATCTGGAAGACCACACCGTTCATCTCGCTGCTGCTACTCGCAGGTTTGGTGCAGGTGCCCGAGGACATTCAGGAGGCCGCGAAGGTC
This sequence comes from Actinomycetes bacterium, assembly GCA_022600605.1. GTDB lineage: Bacteria > Actinomycetota > Actinomycetes > Mycobacteriales > Mycobacteriaceae > Mycobacterium. Next base: position 4,928 of record JAHZKD010000255.1, on the reverse strand, counting down.
GACGGTGCCACCGCCTGGCAGCGACTCTGGAAGGTGATCCTGCCCAACATGAAAGCCGCCATCATGGTGGCATTACTGTTCCGCACGCTTGATGCCTGGCGCATATTCGACAACCCCTATGTGATGACCAACGGCGCCAACAACACCGAGACAATCTCTTTCCTGGCCTACCGCCAGAACGTGACTCTGGTCAATCTCGGTATGGGATCGGCGGTCTCGGTGCTGTTGTTCCTCACCGTTGCCGTCATCGCGGGGATCTTTATCACGGTCTTCAAACCCGACCTCTCGCAAGTGAGGGGTGACCAGTGACCAGTGCCAAGTCCGGCAAATGGTGGACGATCGGCGGAATCGTCATCGTCGCGTACAGCTTCTTCCCACTGCTGTGGATGGCCAGTCTGGCCTTCAAGCCGCCGTCGGATATCGTCTCGGGCAGTCCCCAGTTCTGGCCTACGACGTTCACGCTGGAAAACTTCGCCGAGATCTTCAGCCAGACGTTGTTCACCCGGGCGCTGATCAACTCGCTCGGGATCGCGATATTGGCCACCGCAGTTTCGGTGATAATCGCGATGTTCGCCGCCTATGCCATTGCGCGGCTGGAGTTCCGGGGCAAGACGGTACTGCTGTCGCTGGCATTGGGCATCGCGATGTTTCCGCAGGCGGCCCTGGTCGGCCCGTTGTTCGACATGTGGCGGGGACTGGGGATATACGACACGTGGATCGGCCTGATCATCCCCTACCTGACGTTCGCCCTGCCGCTGTCGATCTGGACGATGTCGGCGTTCTTCCGTCAGATCCCTTGGGAGATGGAGCATGCCGCGCAGGTAGATGGCGCCACGCGATGGCAGGCCTTCCGAAAGGTGATCGTGCCGTTGGCGGCTCCCGGGGTAGTCACCACGGCGATATTGACGTTCTTCTTTTGCTGGAACGACTTCCTGTTTGCCATCTCGCTGACGTCCACTGACAGTGCTCGCACGGTACCGGCAGCATTAGCGTTCTTTCAGGGCGCATCCTATTTCGAGTCGCCGGTGCCCTACATCATGGCCGCATCGGTGATCGTGACGATCCCTGTCGTCATCTTGGTCCTCATTTTCCAACGGCGCATCGTCGCCGGTCTGACCTCTGGAGCAGTGAAGGGATAAACCCATGGCAGCTATCACAATGAAAAACATCGTCAAGAAGTACGACGACGACTTCCCTGCAGTCAGCGACGTAAGCCTCGACATCGCCGATGGTGAGTTCATGATCCTCGTCGGCCCGTCGGGCTGCGGGAAATCGACGCTGCTGCGGATGATCGTCGGCCTGGAGGACGTCACCTCGGGCGACATATTTATCGGCGACGACCGGGTCAACGACTGGGCGCCACGAGATCGCAACCTGGCGATGGTGTTCCAGAATTATGCGCTCTACCCACACCTGAGCGTATTCGAAAACATCGCCTTTCCGCTTCGCCTGTCCGGCAAGCACTCCGACGAGGAGATTCGCAAGCTCGTTTCCGAAGCCGCCAATACCCTGGAGCTTGGAGAACATCTCGACCGCAAGCCGGCCAACCTTTCCGGCGGGCAGCGCCAGCGCGTGGCGATGGGACGCGCGATCGTCCGGCAGGCCGATGCGTTCCTGTTCGACGAACCGTTGAGCAACCTCGACGCCAAGCTGCGGGGCCAGATGCGTACCGAGATCTTGCGTCTGCAGCGCCGCCTCGGCGTCACCACTGTCTACGTCACCCACGACCAGACGGAGGCGATGACTCTTGGCGACCGGGTAGCGGTCTTGAAGAAGGGTTTGCTTCAACAGGTAGCGAGCCCGCGCGAACTCTACGACCAGCCGGTGAACCTGTTCGTCGCCGGCTTCATCGGGTCCCCGTCGATGAACTTCGTGCCCGCGCGCGTGCGCGGCAACGAGATCGACCTGCCGTTCGTGACGATCCCGATGCGCGACGAATGGCGCGAGGCCTTGGCGGGCGCAACGGACGGCGCAGTGTGTATCGCCGGGATCCGGCCGGGCGCATTCGAGGATGCGGAATTCGTCGATATCGACAAGCGTTCGCACGGAGTCACTTTCGATGCCACCATCGACGTTACCGAATGGCTCGGCAACGAACAGTACGCCTTTGTGCCGTTCGAAACGTCACCAGAGATCGGCGGACAGCTGGCCGAGCTCGCCAAGGACCTCGACAGTGAGCGGCTACGCTCGCAGCTGTGCGTGGAGCTGGATCCGCAGAGCCGAGTGCGTATGGGTGATACCGCCACCTTGTGGCTGGACGCCGAACGTTTGCATCTGTTCGACCCGCAATCCGGCGACAACCTCACGCGGGCAGCCGAATCCAGCGGGCGGCACGCCGCGGCCAGCGGATGATCTGTCGCCCGGCGGCGTAAGTCCGGGGATTCGGAATCAATTTCTGTCTGGTTCCTGTCTCCCCTTGACGAGGCGACCGTCTTTGATGATCGCGGTGAATGCCTCGTCAGGCCGGGTGATCAGCGAGATGTCGGCGAGGGGGTCACCGTCGACGAGAATCAGGTCGGCGAGCGCGCCTTCGGCGACGACACCGAGCCGGCCGGGGTAGGGATTGCGCGGTCCGGACATGGCGAGCAGTTCGGCGTTGCGGATGGTTGCCTGCTGCAGCGTTTCGGCGGGGGTAAACCAGCGGGTGAGTTTTGCCAGCTGGGCGCCGTGTCGGGTGGCCAGTTTGGCGTCGAACAGCGTGTCGGTCCCGAACGCAACCTTGACATGGTGCTTCTTGGCCAAGTTGTAGGCGACTTCGGTGCCAGCGGCCACCTGCAGGAACTTGGCTCGGTTCGCCTGGGGCAGCGGGACCGTGTCCTCGTCGTCGAGGAACGGCTGTAAGCACCACCAGATGTCGTTTTCGGCCAGTAGTGCGACGGTAGGTTCGTCGATCAGGTGGCCGTGCTCGATGCAGCGGACGCCGGCAGCCACCGCCGCCCGGATCGCCCTGGGTGTGTAGGCGTGCACGGTGACGTAGGTGCCCCAGTTCTCCGCGGCCTGCACTGCCGCCCGCATCTCCGTTTCGGTGTACTGAGCGACGTCGATTGGGTCGTAGGTCGATGCACAGCCGCCGCCGGCCATCAGCTTGAGTTGGGAGGCCCCGCGCCGCAACATCTCACGTGCCCCGCGAAGCACCTCGGCTTCGCCATCGGCGATGACCGCTGCACCGATGATCTCGGTGTAGCTCAGGTGGCCCGCCACACCGCGAGGCACCTCGTGGGGTAACCGGAAGTCACCGTGGCCGCCGGTCTGAGAGATGAAGCCGCCTGCGGGGAAGATGCGCGGTCCCGGGATCGCGCCCTCGTCGATGGCCTGCTTGATGCCCAACACCGGACCGCCGAGATCGCGGACGGTGGTGAACCCACGCAGCAGCGTATCCCCAGCGCTCACCACCGCCTTGGCGAACACGTAGCCGAGCTCGCTGAGCAGTGCAGCGTCGGTCGGGATGGTGGCAAACATCATGTGCCAGTGCGCGTCGATCAGCCCCGGGATTAGGGTCTTGCCGGTCCCGTCGATCTTGGGGCCCGGCAGCTCCGACGAGCCCGCAGGTGCCAGCGACGCGACCAGCCCGTCCCGAACCGTGACGTGCATCGGCCCGCTGATTCGACCCTCAACGCTGTCAAAGACATTGACGTTGGAGATGACCAATGGCGCGGATTCCATCTCTGACCCCCGTTCGGCGTGCCCGTCGAATGTAGCGATCCGAAGTCGGTCATGTTGCCTGAATCGATGGCACCGGTTGCCGTTGTTGACCACCTCATCTGCTGTTGCGGCATCTGATGTTGCGGCCGGCTCATTCGACGTTCGGCAGTACCTGTCGGTGGATCGTGTGAGAGCCGTGCAAACTCGGCGGCAATGGGCAGCAATGATGCTCGATCCGAGCTGGGACGACGACAAGTATGACGACGACAAGCATATTGCGGCCAAGAAGCCTGAAGAGGCGTGAACACGGATAGAATCTCGATAATGCTCCGCAAATGCGGCTCTAGAGGGAGGCGGCTGTGCCGGCGATTCGGATCAAGGACGCGGCGATGCTGCTCGGGGTCAGCGACGACACCGTGCGCCGATGGGTCGACAGCGGCAGCCTGACCTGCTCCAAAGATGAGTCCGGGCGCAAGGTGATTGCCGGAGACGCGCTGGCCGAGTTCGCTCGCGGGCACGCTTCTCCCCCGCCGAACCCGGTGGGGGGCGCCAGCTCGGCACGCAACCGCTTGGTCGGGCTGGTCACCAGGGTGAAAGCCGATCAGGTGATGACCGAAGTGCAGATGCAGTGCGGGCCGTTCACCATCGTCTCGCTGATGAGCACCGAGTCGGCCACCGAGCTCGGCCTCGAGCCAGGGGTCGTCGCGGTGGCGGTAGTCAAGGCCACGACCGTGATCGTTGACACGCCGGCAGGAACATCGTGAAATCGCCCCTCGGGCCCGCATTAGCCATGTTGAGTGTCGCGGCGCCGCTGGCCGGTTGTTCCTCGCCGCAACATCAGGAGATCACCGTGTTCGCCGCGGCGTCGCTGCAACCAACCTTTTCCGAACTGGGTAGCCAGTTCGAAAAGGATTACCCCGGAACAAAAGTCACCTTCAACTTCGCCGGCTCGGCCGAGCTTGTCACACAGTTGAAGCATGGCGCCCCCGCTGATGTTTTCGCCTCCGCCGACACGGCAAACATGACCGCGGCCGTCGATGCCGGACTGACTGCGGGCGAGCCAGTTGACTTCGCCTCCAACACACTGACCGTCGTCACTCCGCCCGGAAATGCGCTAAACATCAACACTTTTGCCGACCTGGCCAACCCCGGAACGCAGGTGGTGGTCTGCGCGCCGCAGGTACCGTGCGGTGCGGCCACAGAGAAGCTCGAACAGGCCACCGGCGTGAGACTGACTCCGGTGAGCGAGGAGTCGGCGGTGATCGATGTGCTGGGCAAAATCACCT
>JAHZKD010000254.1 GCA_022600605.1 Actinomycetes bacterium | reverse complement strand
TCGTTCGGCTGCAGTCGGAGCGGTGAGCACGGCGTATCTGTCGGCCTGACCCATCGGTAACCGAACAGCCAAGGCGTACAACCACAGTCCGATATCGCCGGACTCGTCGGCGCCCGCCACGATGTCACCAGCGTTCACTTGGGCGCCCCGCGCCGCGGCGATACGCTCGAACAAGGCAACCATCCGATCCTCGATGTCCCGGACGGCAGTGATGTCGACAGCGGGACCTGGTTCGTCGGGCCACATCTCGACGGCCGCCTGCGGGTACGGATTATCCGGATGCCATTCCAGCACCCGGAACCGGTCCCCCATCACACAGTTCAGCCGGTAACGGCCCGCATCCATATCGGTGTACTCGGTGATGTGCGCCAAGACTCCGACATCGCTTCGGGTATCCCCCCCGCCGACCTCACGTCCCGCCGCGATCAGCACCACACCGAATACCGGATCGTTTGCCGCCAGACACGTTTGCACGAGTGCCGAATACCGCGGCTCGAAGACCTGCAGTGGTAGCTCCTCGCCGGGCAGCATCGCCACCTCGAGGGGAAACATCGGCAGCGTCGGCATGTTCAAACGCCGGGTGGGCAATGGCATTTACTCCCTGCGGCGAGGCCCGCTGCCGTTGTCATACGTTGAGCCTAGCTGCGCGGTGCGGATGCCAGGATCGTGCTGCGCGTCCATCGCGCACTCTTCCACTCCAGCAGGACGAAACCCACCCCAACGGGCCCGACATCGTGCAGCATGGTGGTTGTGTCACCAGCCTTCCCCGACGCCCATTGGGGGCGAGACGATGTCTCGCCGCTGCTTCGGCCGGTCTTCTGGTTCGCCTCATCGCGGCTCGGATCACGGGTCATCAGATCCCTGGTTCCCGTGGACCGGCGGTTGTTGCGGGCGACCAAGGGCAAGTACACGCTGTTCGGTCCAGGCTCCATGCCGGAACTACTCTTGACGACGACCGGAAGGAAGTCCGGCAAGCAGCGCGTCTCGCCTCTGAGCTATGTGCGGGACGGCGACCGGGCTCTGGTGTTGGGCAGTAACTTCGGCCAGGAAAGCCACCCCGCCTGGTCGGGGAACCTGCTGGCCCAACCGCAGGCATTGGTGACGATGGGCGGTACCGAAATCCCCGTTACCGCATCCCTGCTCACCGGTGACGAGCGCGACCGCGGCCTGCAGAAATTCCTCGCCTATCCGATGTACCGGTCGTATCTGAGCCGAACAGATCGCGAGCTACGTTTGTTCGCGCTGTCGCCTTCGGCTGACTGAGTGTCCACTCGCCTCGTTCAGATGACTAGTTCGCCGACGAGTGCATCGACGACAGTGCGCAGGTCCCCGTCGTGCTCTTCGGCAACCCTGCGCTGCCGCTGATACGACGCTCCCTCCCGATAGATGTCGGCGACGCGGGTGAGCTCATTCACACACGAAAGCGACTCAGCCACCGGCAGAAGGCGATCCACCAGGTTGTCCAAATCCTCGGTAACCAACCTTTCGTTGCTGTCGGCGTCGAGGATGATGATGGCGTCCACACCGTAGCGGGCTGCCCGCCACTTGTTTTCCTGCACATGCCAGGGGGGCATCACCGGTAGGGTCTCCCCGGCGTCCAAGCGCCGGTCCAGGTCCACGATGAGGCAGTGGGTCAAGGCGACCAGGGCCGAGAGTTCGTGCAGGTTGGACACCCCGTCGAATATCCTGACCTCCACGGTGCCCAGATGCGGGGAAGGCCTTACATCCCAACGTATTTCGTTCATGTGGTCGATGATGCCGGTCTTTTTCTGATCGCTGACAAAGCCCTCGAATTCGCGCCATTCCTGGAAGTGGAATGGCAGGCCGGCGGTGGGCAACTGCTGAAACATCATGGAGCGGTTACTGGCGTAACCGGTGTCCTCGCCGTCCCAGTACGGAGACGACGCCGACAGCGCCAGCAGGTGCGGGTACTGGTTGAGTAGCGAGGTGACAATCGGCATCACCTTGTGCGCCGAGGACACCCCCACATGCACATGTACACCCCAGATCAGCATCTGCCGACCCCACCACTGGGTGCGTTTGATCAGCTCGGAGTAGCGCGGGGCGTCAGTGAATTTCTGAGCCGACCACTTCGCGAACGGGTGCGTGCCTGCACAGAACAGCTCCATTCCGCGATCGCGGACGATTTCGCGCACCGGTCGCAGCGTGGACTGCAGGTCGTCCATCGCCTCCCCGGCGTTCCCGCAGATACCGGTGACGATCTCAACGGTGTTGCGCAACAGTTCTTTGTGCACGTGTGGGGTTTCGCCGAGTTCGGCGATGACCGAAGCCGCTTCGTTGCTCAAGTCACGGGTTTGGGCGTCGACGAGCGCGAACTCCCACTCGACACCGACGGTAGGCCTGGGCGACCCGGCGAAATCGATGCGGCTACTAGCCGCTCGATGAGCCCCTCGCTTAGGACCGCGTGATGACACCACAGGCCACCCGAGCTCCGGCGTCGCCGGTCGCCAGAGTGGTCTGATCCGGCGGCGCATCGCCGTCGACCTGCCGGTAGCTTTCCGGTGGGATATGGGCGAAGTTGTCGGCCTGCGCGTGGACGACGATCGCGGTGCCGGCACCATCGAGGAGTTCCTTGGCGGTGAAGGCGTCGGTGGTGGTCACCACCAGCGCCGAGCCGTCCTTGCGCACCTGTAGGGGAACGAGGTCACCGCTAGCGGGGTGCCCGCTGTGCCCCGGGACCTGGAAATGGCCCCCGGCGGAATTGAAGTTCGCCGGAGCGCCACCGGTGGGCGCGACCGAGTCGGCCTCACACTTGCCCACCGAGTGAATGTGCATACCGTGGAAACCGGGCGTGAGTTTGCCCTCGGCTTGGGTCTGCACCGTGACTGTGGCGAAGCCGTCAGCGAACTCGACGTCGGCGGTCGCGACGGTGGTGCCATCGGCCAGCTTCAGATCCGCGGTCAGGGTCTCGCCGGGGGAATCCGAACTGCCGTGCCCCGAACCTTCATGGCCAGGTGAACCTCCATGGCCATGTGGCGCCGAAGGCGCCGGCGACCCGGTCCAGATCGCCGGCGTGGTGCCGGGCGATGTGGCGACGGGTTCGTTGGGAGTGCAGGCTGCCAGCGCGAGTGCGGGCGCTGCGAACAGGGTGGCGGCGGCGACGGTCCTGAGCATGAGTAAGAGCCTAACCGGTGACGACGACGAGCACGCCCGGTGGCTCATCTATTAGTTCGGGCGGGCGCGGAGCGACCGGTGCTTCCAGCAGCCGGCCGATCTCCTCGGCAGCCTCCTGCTCGCCCGGCGCATCGGTGAAAAACACCGTGGTGACGTCTGTATCCGGCAGGGTGAGGTTGCCCGTCTCGGTGACATCCCAGCCGGCTTCCCTGAGGCGGTTGGAGGTGGCCTCGGCCGCCCCCGCGACCTCGGAGATGTTGAATACCCGCACATCGACCTGCGCCGGTTCTTCGGACGGGGTGGTGGTAGTGGTGGGCGTGCTGCTGGTGGTGGTGGTGGTGGCGATCGAGGAGTCTTCTTCGTCGGGGTTACCACCCATCGCCTGCAACCCGACAAGCAGAAATACCACGCCCAGGAAAAGCAGCACCATCACCATGGCGCGCAGGGGCAGGCCCGAGGATTCTCGCTGACTCATTGGCGCCTACTGTATCGACAGCTCGACGGGCGGGGGCACCTTAGGTGACGTCGAAACCGAGTCGGCGAGCCGCGCGGGCTTTCTGTCGACTTGCCCGAAGCCGCCGCAGCCGTTTGACCAGCATGGGGTCGGATGCCAGCGCCTCGGGGCGGTCGACCAGCGCGTTGAGCACCTGGTAGTAGCGGGTCGCCGACATCGAAAACAGTTCCTTGATGGCGTCTTCTTTGGATCCCGCATATTTCCACCACTGCCGCTCGAAGGCGAGAAGGTCATGTTCGCGTCGGGTCAGTCCGTCCGCGAGGGCGGTGTCGTCCTGACTATTCTCAGTCCGCGCGATGGCGCCGTCCATATCGCTTCCCGGACCCTTCCGACACTCGAAAATGACATCGCTGTGGTTCGGCGAGTATTCAATCACGGCTAGGTCACCGTAGGCGTCACCAACCGCCGCGAGTCGGCTCACTAAGCTTGCTGAACATGGCCGTACTACCCATCCGAATCGTGGGAGATCCCGTCCTGCACACCGCGACCGAACCGGTGCCCGTGGGCGAGGACGGTTCGCTGCCCGCTGATCTTTCGGATCTGATCACGGACCTCTACGACACGATGGACGCCGCTAACGGGGTCGGGCTGGCAGCCAACCAGATCGGCGTCGCGCGCAGGGTCTTCGTATATGACTGCGCCGACGAGCGAGGCCAGACGACCCGCCGCCGCGGCGTGATCGTCAACCCGGTGCTGGAGACCACCGAGGTGCCCGAGACCATGCCTGATCCCGAGGACGACGACGAGGGCTGCCTGTCGGTACCCGGAGAATCCTTCCCGACCGGCCGGGCGGAGTGGGCGCGCGTCACCGGCCTCGATGCCGACGGGACACCGATCACTCTCGAGGGGACCGACTTGTTCGCGCGAATGCTGCAGCATGAGACGGGCCACCTCGACGGCTACCTCTACCTCGACCGGCTGGTGGGACGCAACGCCCGCAGCGCCAAACGGGCGGTCAAATCCCAGGGCTGGGGTGTGCCCGGACTGTCGTGGATGCCGGGCGAGGAACCCGATCCGTTCGGCCACTGACCGATGAAAGATCTACCGAAGGCCGGTAGCCGCGTCAGCCTCCGGTACCGGTTGGCGGCGGGGTCCACGCCGCCGCACACCGACGTGGTCGGCCACCTGGTGGAGGTCGACCCGATCGTGCGTGTGCTGACCAAGCGGGGGGACATCGTCGATATCGTGCCTGCCGACGTTCTGGCGGTCCGGGTCGTGCCTGAGATTCCGGTGCGTACCGGCGAGATCCGCAACCTCGAACACGCCGCCGCCCTCGGCTGGCCAGGTATCGAGCAGCAATGGTGCGACGGCTGGCTGCTGCGGTACGGGCTGGGAAGTACCAGGCGGGCCAATTCCGCAGTGCCGCTTCGCTTCACCTCGCATTCGGAGCTGGTCGCGGCGGCGCAGTGGTATGCCTCAAGGGGCGCAGCTGCGCTGGTCTCGGCACCGGACCGGCTGTTCAGGGTGCCGGCGGGAGTGCCCGCGGAGGCCGAAACCCTGGTCATGGCAGGTGATCTCAGCTGCGCGGCGCCGCTATCGGAGATGACGCTGACCGCCCGACCCAGCCAGAGCTGGCGGGCGATCAATCCTCGCAACATTCCCGAGGGTGTGCTCACCGCCGTCGTCGACGGCGAGGTGGCCTTCGGTGAACTCCCCGGGGTGGCGGTGGGTCGCGCGGCAGTGACCGAATCCCCAGACGGCACCCGGTGGGCAGGGTTGTCCGCGGTGCACGTCAGCGGGGACGCTCGACGCCGAGGCTCAGCGCGCGCCCTGTGCTCAGGGCTGCTGGACTGGGCCCGCGAGAATGGCGCGACGCGCGCGTACGTCCAGGTGCTTGCCGACAATGCGCAGGCCCGCGCACTGTACGAGTCCATGCGCTTCGGGGTACATCACCGGTCCCGGTACGTCCGGGCGCAGGATCTGCTGACCTCGAACCCACAATTAGGCTGAGGCCATGCGGCTGGCCACCTGGAACGTCAATTCGATCCGCACCAGGGTCGACCGAGTCACCGACTGGCTGCAGCGCGCCGACGTCGATGTATTGGCGATGCAGGAGACCAAGTGCACCGACGACCAGTTCCCCACCATGCCGTTCGCGGCCCTCGGCTACGACGTCGTGCACTGCGGCCTCAACCAGTGGAACGGCGTGGCCATCGCGTCGCGGATCGGTATCGAAGACGTCCGGGTTGGTTTCGAAGGTCAGCCGTGGTGGCGCGCCAAGCCCGATATCGAGCCGGCCGCCGAAGCGAGGGCCCTTGGCGCCACGTGCGGTGGAGTCCGGGTGTGGAGCCTCTACGTTCCCAACGGCCGTGCCGTCGACTCGGAGCACTACGCCTACAAACTGCAATGGCTTGCCGCTCTGCGTCAGACAGCTGCGTCGTGGCTGACCGAGGACCCGACGGCACCCATCGCCCTCGTGGGTGACTGGAACATCGCACCGACCGACGAAGACGTCTGGGATATGGAGTTCTTTCGCGACAGCACGCACGTCACCGAAGCAGAACGAGTGGCGTTCGGAGCCATCGTCGAAGCCGGCTTCACCGACATGGTGCGTCCGTTCGCACCCGGTCCCGACGTGTTCACCTACTGGGATTACACGCAGCTGCGGTTCCCGAAGAACCGTGGCATGCGCATCGACTTCATCCTGGGCTCGCCGGAGCTGGCGGAGCGGGTCGGCCATGCCGAGATTGTGCGCGACGAACGCAAGGGCAAGCAGCCCAGCGATCATGCCCCCGTGTTGGTGGAACTCGCCGACAACCAGCCTGACCGGTGACTACATCCACCCCAGTCCGCTCCAGACCGTTCCAGCCCGCCCCCCTGACGAGCCACCGGTTCGGGGCACAAACGCACCGAGAATCCGCGCTCGCTCTTCAACTGATCTTGCGGGAACTCATTTCGGAGGTTCCCTGTACGCGGCCCCTGCGCTACCGTCGACCCCGTCAACCACACGGGAGCGCGTGCCACGCGCTGAGAGGACGGGTAGGCCCGTCGACCGTACGAACCTGACCGGGTAATGCCGGCGTAGGGAGAAGCACACCATGACCCATGTCAACAGCGGCACCGACAACCTGTCTGTCACCACCGGCCCCATCCAGGGCAGCACCAAGATTTACCGTGACATCGACGGCCAGCGAGTGCCGTTTCGCCGGGTGAATCTCACCAACGGCGAGCACCTGGACCTCTACGACACCTCGGGTCCCTACACCGACGACGACGCCGGCATCGACCTGGTCGCAGGTCTACCGCCCCGCCCGGGCGTCGTTCGCGACCGCGGCACCCAGCTACAGCGGGCGCGGGCGGGCGAGATCACCGCCGAGATGGCGTTCATCGCCGCGCGCGAACGAGTGCCCGCCGAACTGGTCCGCGACGAGGTCGCCCGCGGCCGCGCAGTGATCCCCGCCAACCACAACCATCCCGAGGCAGAACCGATGATCATCGGCAAAGCCTTCGGCGTGAAGGTCAACGCCAACATCGGCAATTCGGCGGTGACATCTTCAATCGCCGAGGAAGTCGACAAGATGGTGTGGGCCACCCGTTGGGGCACTGACACCATCATGGATCTGTCCACCGGGCGTGACATCCACATGACGCGCGAGTGGATCCTGCGCAACTCACCTGTGCCGGTCGGCACGGTTCCGCTCTATCAGGCCCTTGAGAAGACAAACGGCGAACCCGCCGAACTGACGTGGGAGCTCTATCGCGACACGGTGATCGAACAGTGCGAGCAGGGCGTGGACTACATGACCGTGCACGCGGGTGTACTGATGAGCCACATCCCGTTGACCATCGACCGGGTCACCGGGATCGTCTCGCGAGGCGGCTCCATCATGGCAGCGTGGTGCCTGGCCCACCACCAGGAGTCGTTCCTGTACACGAACTTCGAGGAACTCTGCGACATCCTGCAGCGCTATGACGTGACGTTCTCCCTGGGGGACGGATTGCGACCGGGCTCGATCGCCGATGCCAACGATGCCGCCCAGTTCGCCGAGCTGCGCACCCTCGGGGAACTCACCAAGATCGCGAAATCTCGCGGCGTGCAGGTGATGATCGAGGGCCCCGGCCATGTCCCCCTGCACAAGATCACCGAGAACGTCCGGCTCGAGGAAGAGCTGTGCGAGGAGGCGCCCTTTTACACCCTGGGACCGCTGGCCACGGATATCGCGCCCGCCTACGACCACATCACCTCGGCCATCGGCGCCGCGATCATCGCGCAGGCAGGCACCGCGATGCTGTGCTACGTCACACCCAAGGAACACCTCGGGCTGCCGAATCGCAAGGACGTCAAGGACGGGGTCATCGCCTACAAAATCGCTGCCCACGCCGCGGACCTGGCCAAGGGCCACCCCAACGCCCAGGATCGTGACGACGCGCTGTCGCGAGCGCGCTTCGAATTCCGTTGGCACGACCAGTTCGCGCTATCCCTGGATCCTGACACGGCGCGTGAGTTCCACGATGAGACGCTGCCCGCAGAGCCGGCAAAGACCGCGCACTTCTGTTCGATGTGTGGGCCCAAGTTCTGCTCGATGCGCATCACCCAGGACATACGTGAGGCTGTCCGAGATGGCATGGCCGAGAAGTCTCGTGAGTTCACCGAGCTCGGCGGCCGCGTGTACTTGCCGGTGGTGACGCCGTGACCTTGCTGCCGGCGGCCACGCCGTGATCTTGCTGCCAGTGGAGCGGCCGTGACGTTACTGCCAGTGGTGACGTCGTGACTTTCCTGCCCACCGCGCCGGCGGGTCAGACGCCGCTTCGGGTGTTGACCATCGCCGGCTCTGACTCCGGCGGCGGAGCGGGAATACAGGCAGACATGCGGACCTTCGCCCTGCTCGGCATCCACGGCCTGGTTGCCGTCACCGCAGTGACAGTGCAGAACTCGCTGGGCATCAACGGGTTCCACGAAATCCCGCTTGACATCATTGGCGGCCAAATCGAGGCGGTTGCCTCCGACATCGGGTTGCAGGCAGCCAAGACCGGCATGCTTGCGTCATCGGAAATCATCGACACCGTTGCCGATGCATGGGTCGGCCAGGGGCTCGCGGGCAGTGCGCCACTAGTGGTCGATCCCGTGTGCGCCTCGATGCACGGAGACCCTCTGCTACACCCGAGTGCCCTGAACTCGCTACGGGAGACCCTCTTCCCGCTTGCAACACTGGTGACGCCAAACCTCGACGAAGTCCGCCTGATCACCGGAATCGAGGTTGTAGACGCCGAAACCCAGCGAGCTGCGGCCCGGGAACTGCATGCGCTCGGCCCGCAGTGGGCGCTGGTCAAGGGTGGGCACCTGCGATCGTCGGCACGCAGCCCAGACCTGTTATTCGATGGCAGCCAGTTCCACGAGTTTGATTCCGCCCGCATTGACACCAGGAACGACCACGGGGCCGGTGACACGTTGGCTGCCGCCGCTGCCAGCGCCCTCGCACACGGATACCAGGTTCCCGATGCCGTCGCATTCGCCAAACAGTGGGTGACTCAAAGCCTGTGCGCGGCATACCCACTGGGTCACGGCTACGGTCCAGTATCGGCGCTGTTTCGGCTCGGCTGATGGACCAGATCGCCGGTATCGCCCACCGGCCCGAGGGCTCGCCCGACGGCTTGGTGGTCCTTACCCACGGCGCCGGAGGCAGCCGAGAATCACCGCTGCTCATCGCGATCTGTGACGAATGGGCGCGACGCGGTTGGCTCGCGGTTCGCTACAACCTGCCGTACCGGCGACGCCGCCCCAAGGGACCTCCCTCGGGCACGTCGGCGGCCGACCGCACCGGCATATTCGAGGCGGTGACCGCGGTTCGCCGACTGGTGGATAAGCCGAACCTGGCCGTTGTTGCCGGTGGACACTCCTACGGGGGACGCCTCACCTCGATGGCCGTTGCCGACGACGGCTTGGACATCGATGCGCTCACCGTGTTCTCCTACCCGCTGCATCCGCCCGGGAAGCCCGAACGCGCCCGCACCGAGCACCTGCCGCGCATCACCGTGCCCACTGTCTTCACCCACGGAACGGCTGACCCGTTCGGGAGTATCGAAGACCTCCGGCCAGCCGCCGCCCTCATCCCGGCCACCACCGACATCGTCGAGATCCACGGCGCTCGCCACGATCTTTCTTCCAAGAAGCTCGACGTACCGGCGCTTGCCGTCGACGCGGCATTGCGGTTGCTCGCCTGAGCGCTGTACGTCGCCGGACGACCCGGGGCGAATCGGCATCCTCCAACACAGCGAGCGACCGATTTTTTGCGCTGTTCAGGTACCGTCTTAAGCATGACTTCGCAGCCCTATGACGCGGTCATCGTCGGCGCCGGCTTTGCCGGTATCGGCGCCGCGATCCAGCTCAAACGGATGGGTTACGAGAACTTCGTGATCCTGGAACGAGAAGACGACCTGGGCGGGACCTGGTATGTCAATCACTACCCCGGCCTGGCGTGCGACGTTCCCACCACCACCTACTCGTACTATTTTGAGCCGAACCCGAACTGGTCACGACTGTTCTCCACCGGCAGCGAGATCAAGCAGTACGCCGACGACGTCGCCGACAAGTACAACGTGCGCCGCCATATGCGGTTCAGCACTACCGTCGAGGGCGCGCGCTGGGACGAGGACGCCAGGCTGTGGCGGGTCGCGCTGGGCGATGGCCAGTCCGTAGACGCCAGGTATCTCATTACCGCGACGGGTTTCCTGTCCCAGCCCCACGTCCCCGATATCCCCGGTATCACTGGATTCGACGGTCGAATTATTCACACCACCGCATGGGACGATTCCTATGACCCGACGGGTGATCGAGTCGGCATCATCGGTACCGGCGCCACTGCCGTCCAGCTGATCCCCGAGTTGGCGAAGGATGCCGCCGATCTCACCGTGTACCAGCGGACACCAATTTGGGTGGTGCCCAAGGTCGACATCCGATTTTCCGAGCGCGCCAAGCGGATTTTCGCGCGAATCCCTCTGACCCAGAGGGCTATTCGTGCAGTAACCGACACCATCTACGAGTTGATGGTGTTCGTCGCGCTGCTGCATTACCGGAAGTTCCGTGGCCGATTCAATATCTCGGCAGGCGATCTCGCCAAGATGCAACGGAGCGCGACGATCCGCGACAAGGAACTTCGCGACCGGCTCACACCGGACTACGAATTCGGATGCAAACGACCGACGTTCTCCAACAGCTACTACCGCACGTTCACCGAGCCTCACGTCCATCTTCAGGATAGCGGCATCGCGCGCGTCGAGGCCGATGGGATCGTCGCCAACGACGGCACCAAGACCGTTATCGACACACTTGTGCTGGCGACCGGCTTCGACATTTGGGAGGCCAATTTCCCCGCCTTCGAGGTCATCGGACGGCAGGGCCGCAACCTCGGGAAATGGTGGCGTGAAACACGATTTCAGGCTTATCAGGGCATATCGATGCCGCTCTTCCCCAACTATTTGTCATTGGCCAGCCCCTATGGGTTCCTCGGGTTGAATTTCTTCAACACCATGGAGTACCAAATGCGGCATATGGAACGGCTCTTCGGCGAGATGAAGCGTTGCGGTGCAACTACCTTCGAGGTCACCGAGGAAGCCAACACCCGGTGTCTGGAGCGGATGACCAAACTAGTCGACCAATCAGTGTTCGCCAACGGTGATTGCGCATCGGCGCGTTCCTACTACTTCAGTCCCAGCGGTGAACCGGCCTTGATGCGGCCAATGGCGACACGAACCGCTCTCCGGGACGCATCCACCTTCCCGGTGACCGATTACCAATTCAACTAGGAGCTTCTGTGCCAAAAGAGAATTCGCGCACCGCCACCGTCGCCGGGCTGGCACTGGCGGGAACCGGACTGGCCCACTTCGCTGCCCCGCAAGTATTCGAGGGGCTCACCGAACCGGCGTTCCCCGACAATACCCGCCAGTACGTATACATAAATGGCGGCATCGAGACCGCCGTCGGACTGGGGCTGGCTGCACGGCGTACCCGCAAGCTGGGTGTCATCGGCCTTGTGGGCTACCTGATCTACCTGGTCGGCAACGTGATTCGCAACCAGTAGCAGGTCCGCAACAACCCACGCACGCTATTTTCGCCCGTGACATCGGCGGATGGGCCCCAACTGCCGCGGCGGCTGGGCATGCTCGACACTGTCACCCTCGGCCTGGGCTCGATGATCGGAGCCGGCATCTTCGTCGCGCTGGCGCCTGCGGCGGCCGCCGCAGGGGCCGGACTACTGATCGGACTAGTCATCGCCGCCGCGGTCGCGGGCTGCAATGCGATGTCCTCGGCCCGGTTGGCGGCGCGTTACCCGCAGTCGGGCGGTGCCTACGTGTATGGCCGCGAGCGCCTCGGCGCTTTCTGGGGCCACACGGCGGGATGGAGTTTCGTCGTCGGCAAGACCGCGTCCTGCGCGGCGATGGCACTCACCGTCGGGTACTACGTGTGGCCGACTTTCGCCTCCGCGGTGGCGGTCGCATCGGTGGTTGCGCTCACGGCCTTCGGCTACGCCGGTATACAGAAGTCCGCTCTGCTCACCCGCGCCATCGTGGCTCTGGTGCTGGCGGTGCTCGCGATGGTGGTCGTCGTCGTCTTGGGGTTCGGTGACGCCGACACGAACAGGTTGATCACAGATGACGTCGCGGGCCGCGGCGTGCTGGAGGCTGCTGGCCTACTCTTCTTCGCCTTCGCCGGGTACGCGCGCATCGCCACCCTCGGTGAGGAGGTTCGCGATCCCGCGAGAACCATTCCGCGCGCGATCCCGCTGGCGTTGGGTGCCACCCTGGTCGTCTACGCGCTGGTTGCGACCGCGGTTCTCGCGAAACTGGGCGCCACCAGGCTCGCCGGGACAGATGCACCGCTGGCCGAGGCTGTGCGCGCGGCCGGCTTCCCCGCTCTGGTACCGCTGGTCAGCGCCGGTGCGGCGATAGGGGCGCTGGGAGCGCTGCTGGCTCTCCTTCTTGGCGTATCACGGACCACTCTGGCCATGGCCCGCGATCGCCATTTACCACCTGCTCTGGCGGCAGTGCACGCGCGCTATCGCACACCTCATCGTGCAGAGTTGACCGTCGGGATCATGGTCGCGCTGCTGGCCGCGTTCGTCGATGTGCGCAGCGCCATTGGCTTCTCGTCGTTCGCGGTGCTGCTGTACTACGCAATCACCAACGCATCGGCGCTGACCCTGGGCAACAATCGGCTGCTTCCGGCGTTGGGTCTGGCGGGCTGCCTGACCCTGGCCGTCACGCTGCCGGTAACCGCAGTCATGGCCGGCACGGCGGTGGTGCTCGCCGGAATGCTGACCTACGCGGTGCGGGTCCGCCCGCGCGATTCCTGAGGTGCCGTGAGAGACCTGCTTAGAAGACGCGGATCCAGTCGACGAGCATCTCCGCCGGGTAGGAACCCGCGGCGGGCTCCCGGCCACCCGAACCACCGACTGCGATATTGAAGATCGGCACCATGGTGAAGCCCGGATCGTTGAACGGCCAATCCTCGATGGAGTAGGCCGGGACCTCGAAGAACGGCTCCATCCCTGGCTCGTAGTCCTTCCAGAAGTACATTCCGCTCGGAAGCCACGTCATACGCCACCTATGCCAGGCGTTGTCGACAGGATGCCGGTTGGTGGCAAACGAGGTGCCGTCCAGCCTGGCGTGCACGGTGGTTCCCGAAGGCCAGTCGTTGTTGCCATACCATTCGACAAGGTCGATTTCGCCGCCTCGGACGGGATTGTCGTTCAACAGCCAGAAAGCTGGCCAGGCACCGTCGGTCAAGCAGTTGAGCTTGACGCGGGCCTCCCAGGTGGTTCCCATGCCACCACGCCACAATCCGACGACCTTGGCGCTGGCGTACTTCTCCTGGATGGTCGTACCGGGGCCACGCGTGGCACGAATGACGAGGTTTCCGTTGCCATCCTGGAATACGTGCTCTTGGTCGGTGACATAGCGGCCCATGTTATAGGGCTGATCCCAGATGATCGGGTTCTTGATCCTCTCGCGTTCGGGAACGAGGAACCACCACGCTGGGGGCGGTGGCGCCCCGGCCGGGCCGTTGAACTCTTCCTGGAACAGGAAGACCGGACTCGGGTCGGCGGCCACGGGCGGCGGCTCGCCCGGCCCCTGCAGGCCCGGCCCTGGACCCGGCGGAGTATCGCCGACGATCGGTTGGGCCTGGGCATGGGGAAGGGGCAACGCGGCAGCCGCAGCACCGAACGCCCCCATCAACATCGCGCTGCGACGATCCATAGTTGACACAGGCAGCACCCTAGACAATCCGGGCCCGCACGGCCACTCGGCTCGGCGATCGTTAGCGAAATATGATCACACTCAATCGGTGGGCTATCCGAACCTGTTGGATCGTCCAGCACCCGATGGGGACGACACCTACCCGTTGACCACGCGAGTTGCTATGGCGTACGTCGCTTCCTCTGATTCCGCGGCGGCACCCCGTTGACACCCTCGATCGACTGGGCGTAGTTGCCCACACCGAAGGCGACCGTGGCCGCCATGATCCCGAGTGCGTGCCGGTCTATGTTGTCGATCGTGTCGAGTGCTGTGTGGTAGTTCGGGTCGAACGGAGCGCCCGCACGACCACCCCAAAGCCTGGCCTGGACGTCGGTTTTGCGTTGTGACCATCCGGTGGTGAGCCCGCCCACGGGGATGCCCGCCGCCAGAAACGGGGCGTAGTCGGTGTTCCTTCCCAGCGGCAGGTCAGCGGGCCGTACACCGGCCAGGTTCAGGTGGCCGGCAAGCGTTCGCTCGATGCCGGCCATCCCCTCCGGCACAGGGTCGACTTCAGCACCGGGCTGCGCGGACTGGTCACCGTCGTCGGTGAAGTAGCCCGCGTTGGGCGAGGCGATCATGTCTACGTTCAGGTACAGCGCGATGTCGCTGAGTTGTTCGCTGGTCAGCTCGCGGACGTAGTTCGAGGAACCATCTGTCGAGATCTCCCCCGAACCCCAGAAGGCGAACCGCACAGCATTTACCGCCTCCGGTTCCGCACCGAGCTGCAGGGCAGTCTCAAGCACCGCGGCCACCCCCGATCCGTTGTCGTTGATACCCGGTCCCGACCGCACACTATCGAGGTGCGCACCCACCATGATGACATTCTGGGTGTCGCCGGACTTGGTCTGCGCAACCACATTTCGCGATGTGGTCATCACCGGTTTGTTGTCGAGCACTAGCGTTACCGGCGCATTCGTTCGGCGCAGCGCAGCATCGGCGGTCGGGTCTATCACACCGACCGGGACGATGAGATTGCTGAAATAACCCGGTGTGAACAAAGTTGGCGGCACTCCGACCGGATTGGTCGGGCTGGCTTTGCTGACCACGAGCAGACCGACCGCGCCCTGCGTGAGCGCAATGTTCTGCTTGTCGACGATTGAGCAGCCGCTGTCGTTGACCACCGTGATCGCGCCCTTGACCGAGACGCCTAGATAGTCGGCTGCCGCGCAGCCGGCTGGCCTGCGCGGCCTGAAGCTGAGTGCTCGCAGTCCGCCCGGCGGTGTAGTCAGCAGCAGCGAGGCCTGTTCGACGCGGTGTTTGCCGCCCGCGATCGTCAGTGCGGGCTTACCTCCCCGGGATCCGGAGAGCCGCTGGAATTCAGGCGTCTCTACATGGAATCCCTTGTCGCGCAGGGTTTGCGCGACGTAGTCGACACTTTCCTGATAACCGGTCGAGCCGTCGGCCCGGTTACGGTCGTTGGCATCAGCGATGCTCTGCAGCTCCAGCAGGTGGCTGTACACACCATCGACGGTCACCCTTTCAGCCAGCTCAGGCCCAAGTTCCGGCGCGGGCGGCGGGGGACTCGACGAGCAGGACACGGCCGTCGCCGCCAGAATCGCGATGGCCGTCGGCCACCTGATGCTCATGACTCAGTCAACCGATGGCGGGTGCGATCTTGGCGGGTCGGCATCCCATTGCGGCCGCTTTGGTCCTGCGCGTACAGGCCAACTGAGTAGGCGACGCCGCCACCATGGATCTGCAGCGCCGTCTGGTCGATGTTGTCGAGGGTGTCTGTTTCCTTGTGATAGTTAGGGTCGAATGGTTCGTCGGCTTGACCGCCCCACACCTCGGCCTGATGTGCGGATTTCTCCGCGTTCGCACCGGCGAACAGGCCTCCGGCAGGAACCCCGGATTTCGTGAACGGGTCGTAGTCCGACCTGCCGTCGAACGCTGAATCCTCGGCCGGCTTGCCCTCGCGGTCGAGATAGGCCACCAAGGTCCGCTCAATTCCCGCCGCCCCCTCCGGAACTCGGGGAACCCGCGCGCCGGGCCGAGTCGACTGGTCACCGTCGAGGGTGAAATAGCCGGGGTTCGGAGAGGCGAGCATATCGAAATTGAGGTACAACGCGATGTCTCTGAGGCTGTCGACATCCAGAGAGTCGACGTAGTTGCGTGAACCACGCAGGCCGACCTCCTCGGCCCCCCAGAACGCGAACCTGACCGTGTTGCGGATCTGTGGCGAACTTCCCAGCTGCAGTGCGGTTTCCAGCACAGCGGCGACCCCGGAGCCATTGTCATTGATGCCGGGCCCCTCGGCCACACTGTCGAGATGCGCGCCGACCATCACCACGTCGATAGTCGATCCCGTCTTGGTCTGCGCAATGACATTGCGGGTACTCTCCTCGCGAACACCGGCATTGAGCTTGATCGCCACCGATGCGCCCTGCTGCCCACGCAACTGCGCGCCCGCCGCTTTGGTGACGCCGATGGCCGGTATCTTCACCTCGGTGGTCTCCCCCAAAGTGGCGCCCGTCAGGTCACCGTCTTCGTTGTTCGCAACGATCAGCGCCAGCGCGCCGCGTTCGGCGGCGGCGGTCTGCTTCTCCCCGAACGGACAGGCACCACGATCAACCAGCACGACCGCGCCTTCGACCTGCAGGCCGTCATAGTCGCTGGCCGTGCAACCTGGTGAGTCCTCCACCCGAGCCGGCACCAGGGGGCCGGCGATACCCTCGGACCCCGCCGACTCTGTCCCGATGGTGTACTCCAGCGGGTAGGCGGTGACCGTTTGACCGGCAACCGTTAACGAAGGCTCATCTGCCCAGGGAATGCGGACCTCGAATTGCGGAGTTTCGACATCGAATCCTTTGTCCCGCAGCGCATTGACGACATAGTCCAGACTTGCGCCGTATCCTTGGGTGCCGAGCGCACGGTTGCCTCCATGCGCGTCGGCGATCTCCTGGAACTTGCCAAGGTGGGCCATCATGGCGTCCACCGTGACCTGCTCGAAAAGCATGTCTGCGAACTCGGCCGCCGCCGCGCGGTTCTCATCCCGCAGCGGCGGCGGATAGGTCACCCGACTGCAGCCGCTCAATCCGGTCGCGGCCACCAGCAGCGCCGCTACTGTGGCGACTGCCGAGGTCATGGGCGCAGCCCGAAGTCTCAGTTTCACGCCACCACGTTAGCGTGAGCCCAGATAGTCCAGCACCGCGTCGGCCGCCACCCGCGGTTGTTCGATCTGTAAAAAGTGCCCGGCATCAGGAATGGTCAGCACCCGACTGCCCGGTGGCAGCACCGTGGCGATGTGATCGGCGTACCCGGCCATCATCGCGCCGTCCTGCGCTCCCTGCAGGTGCAGGATCGGCACCCGCGGCAGCTCGAAGCGCCACCGATTCAGCTCGGAGTACCGCGGCGCCGGGCGCGTCGGGCGGGCCAGCGCGCGGTAATACCCCACCGCCGCCCGACGATGGGCCCGGCTCGGGAGGGCCGCCAGGGCTTGCTCCAATTCGGCACCGGTCGGATAGCCGGACGGCCCCCAGTCAAGCCACAGTCTCGGGATGACCCGCGGAAGTAGCCACTCGGGCAGCCCGGGTAGCTGGAAGAACATGATGTACCAGCTGTTGCGCATTTGTCGCGGCATCATGTGCAGCTGACGGCGCACGGAGCCGCGGGTCCGGTTCATCGCCCCCACCGGTGGCACCGCCATCGAGATGTGCTCGGCAAATGGCGAGTCCGGATACGCGGCAATGGCGTTGCTGGTGAAGGCGCCCCAGTCGTGGCCGATCAGCACTGCGTCCGCAGGTGCCCCTAGTTCACGGTATACGGCCAGCGCGTCGTACATCAGCGCGCCAATGTGATAGTCGCCGTCGGCGGCAGGACCGGTTGGGGCGTACCCACGTGAGAAGGGGGCGACCACCCGCATACCCTGCTCGGCGAGGATCGAGGCCGTCTTGCGCCATCCCCATGCACTGTCGGGGAAGCCGTGTAGACACAGAACGAGGCGGCCATCAGAGGGTCCCCAAGACAGCGCCGTTACGTCCAGGTGCGGCAGTTTCACCACCAAGGTCTCTGGGTCGGTCACCATGATCTCGTCCATAGCGGCAGCAACCCTTTCGTCGGTTCAATCACTTCAGCGGGCTCGTCGAGCATCACGGCGATTCACCACCAAGACACCCACGATCAACGCGGCGAAGCCAACACCGGCAAAGTAGCCCAGTGACACCAGTTCGCTCCACGGCACCGCATAGCTCGGGAACAACCACCGTTTCGTTGAAGTTCCCTCTGATTCGTTGAAGTTCCCTCTGACTCGCCGAGCGCGGCCGAACTTCCCCGCGACCGAACTTCCCGGCGCGACGCAGCGTTCGG
>JAHZKD010000253.1 GCA_022600605.1 Actinomycetes bacterium | reverse complement strand
GGGAGTCGGTGGCCAACATTACCGGCGGCAATTACCAGAACCTCGCGAGTTCGGCTTCCCCGGAAATGGCCACGGCGATCGCGGTGCTGCTGTCTTGACAGAAGTGCCGCTTAGCTAATCCGTCCTCAACACCGAGGTGATTCCCGACGGTAGCGGCATGGCGGACTTGCGGTACTGGCGGTTACGTGCGCCAATGGTATGGCGCTGTCGGCGCGTGGCAAACGCGGAACCGTTCGAACCTTGGGAAGGAAGGGCTGCTGAGGATGCTTAAGCTGCGTCCGGCGCCTACCGGCGGCGCTAAGCAACCTCCCGCTCGCCGCTGGCGCGATCACAAGCGCTACTTATGGTTGCTCGGACTGCTCATCCCCAGCCTCGTCCCGGTGTCGTGGGCGATCGTCGCGGTAACCGGATGGGGCGTCCTCTGGTGGTCCGGGCCCATGCTGCTGTTCGTCGTCATCCCGGTGCTTGACTATGTGGTCGGCCCAGACTCAGGAAACCCGCCCGACAGCGCACTGGGCTGGTTAGGACACGACCGCTACTACCGGTGGGCCACATATCTTTATCTGCCCGCCCAGTACGCGTCGTTGGTCCTGGCCTGCTGGCTCTGGAGCGGCGGCGGTGGAATCGCGCTCAGCGCACTCGACAAGTTGGGCCTGATGCTGACTGTCGGCGGCGTTGCAGGCGTCGCGATCAACGCCGCCCACGAGATGGGTCATCAACGGGCCCGGTCGGAACAGTGGCTCAGCAAGGTGGCGCTCGCACAGACCGGCTACGGCCAATTCTTCGTCGAACACAACCGCGGACATCACGTACGCGTCGCTACCCCCGAGGATCCAGCCAGTTCCCGGTTGGGCGAGAACATCTATCTCTTTCACTACAGATCCATTTTCGGCAGTCTGCGATCGGCGTGGAGGATCGAGCGCAGACGGTTGGCGCGCCGCGGAAGGTCCTCGTGGACGCTGCGCAACGACATACTCAACTCCTGGCTCATGACCATTGCGCTGTTCTCAGCCTTGGTCGTGGGCTTCGGCGTGGAGATACTGCCGTGGCTGATCGGGCAGGCCGTCATCGGGATCTTCATGATGGAGACCATCAACTACCTCGAGCACTACGGGTTACGTCGTCAGAGGCGGCCCGACGGAGGCTACGAGCAAGTGCGTCCGGCACATAGCTGGAACAACAACTCGGTTGTCTCCAACGTATTCCTCTTTCACCTGCAGCGACACTCTGACCATCATGCGAACCCGCAGCGCAGATACCAAGCGCTGCGCCACGCCGACGAGGCGCCCCAACTGCCTGCCGGCTACGCCACGATGTTGGTGTTGGCGTTGGTTCCGCCGCTGTGGCGACGGGTGATGGATCGGCGAGTGCTCGCCCACTACGGGGGCGACATTCAGATGGCCGCGTTGAGTCCACGAAAGGCCCAGCGGCTACTTCAGCGGTACGGCTGACTGTACTTGGCGGGTACGCCGAAGCGCGACAGCAGCCGTGCGCATCGATAACGCGGGCGACATACGCTCTAAATACCACAGGGCCTTCCACCGCCGCGGCACCACGATGATCGCCCTGTTGTGCAGAACCTCGTGCAGCGCCCGCTCGGCGAATACATCGGGTTCTATCGGACGCAACGCCTCGCCCAGCTTGAGGAGCTTCTCGCGACTGACGTTCCGGTTACGGCCGTATTCGCCGCCAGAGAGGATCGGGGTGCGAACCACGCCCGGACAAAGCACCGACACCCGTACGCCGTGGGTCGCTGCCTCTACCCGCATAGTCTTCGACAGCGCGACGACCGCGTGCTTGGTTGCGGAGTAGCCGGCCTGCGCTGAGGTTGTGACCAGCCCGGCCATCGACGCGGTGTTGACGATGTGACCGCTGCCTTGACTGATCATCGCTGGGTATGCGGCCCGCACGCCGTGGATCACCCCGCGAAGATTCACGTCGATGATGTCGTTCCAGTCATCGAGAGTCAGGGAGTCGACCTCGCCGCCGACGCCGATCCCAGCGTTGTTGAACAGGTAGTCGATCCGCCCAGATACCTGCAGGGTGTGGGCGATGGCCCGGTCGAACGCCGAATGGTCGCGGACATCCAATTCGACGACGTGCGCTGCGGCACCTGCACGGCAGAGGCGCTCTGCGAGTCGGTCGGCGAGCTCGGATTGTCGGTCGGCGATCCACACTTCGGCACCGGCGCGGGTCAGTTTCGTCGCCAGCGCCGCGCCGATCCCGGACGCTCCCCCCGTGATGAAGGCGACCTTCCCGGACAGGTCGGATGTGCCTTTGGTTGCCACCCGGGAAGGATAGCCGCCGACTCGCCTGTGAGTGCGAAGTGTCGGCGCCCTACCCAGCTTCCGATTGAATACCCCTGTGCTGCATAGGCTTTAGGAGTGCTGCGCGAGGTGTTTTGCGCTTGAGGAGTACCTGTCGGTGCTCTCGGCTCTCGGCTCTCGGCTCTCGGCTCTCGGCTCTCGGCTCTCGGCTCTCGGCTCCCGCCGAATCGTCGTCGTCTCCGTCGGTGTTCGACTCCCGGTCTGCTTCAACGCAAGAGTTCGGCAGCAAACAAATGTCAGCCGCAATCCCCAGTTTGGGTGCCAATGGCCGGCCGGGGCGATGACACAGGGCCCGATCGCCGGTCTCAGGGCGCTCGAACGGGGCGCCCAACGTCGCGATGCGGGGCTAAGTGATTGGGCGAGAACCAATCCGGGTGCGGTGCGGGACGCTGGCGGTAGTCTTCGCGATCGGGTGACCGACCGTCTTAGCCGGTGCGACCCTGTCCGATGCCGCCCTCACTCGGGCGGATCTCACCGGCGTTTGCCCTGGCTTGGGCGTGGAGTTGTCGCTGGGCCAGTTCAACTGGTTCGTCAGTGTACGTTTCAGACGACCTCCAGAGCACCCTCGTCCAGCCTTCTCGCAGGAAAGTGAAAATATTGCTGTGACAGGTAGCTCAGCACCAATAATTTTTTGCCTGAGTGTGTACAGCAAATAACTAGTTAATCTAAGAAAATACTATAAGGACTTCCAATTTCTGTTCTGTAATCAAAGCAGGGAAAGGCGTTGTCAGCGTTTGAGCGGGGAAATAGCGCGCTAATCAGCAGTTATACTGCGCGGCGGGACCGTGATGTTGGCGACGGCCCAACCTGTGAGCGCTTGCGCCCGCGCAAAAACGCCCCATAAATGTTAGATAACAGCGATGTACTGAAACATTGCCAGAATCGCGTATGCGCGACTAAATAAAGGATTGCTGGTTTTTTAGTCCTATGATGAATCTCACAGCTGAACATGGCTTCACTTCGTCTGCTTCTACCTGGGAGTTCATATGCGTACCGCGATCCGCAAGGCAGGGGTTGCCTGCGGCACCTTTTTCGCCTCAAGCGCCCTGGCCTTCACCACTGCGAGCGGGGCGTGGGGCAGCAACTCTGCCCTCGTCGTGGCCGGGTTACAGACGCCGACCATGCACGACCTAGTCATGGCCCAGTTGCTCGGCGGTGCGCTGAAGGGGCAGCAGCGGGTAAGCATCAACTGGCCCGCAGAGGCCGCGCCATTCACCGGAGAAGACGATCTGACCCTGGGTGAATCGATCGGGGTGGGCGTGGACAACCTCGGCTCCGAGATCGAGGCTGCACTCAGCAGGCTTGAGGCCCCGGGCGAGAAGGTGACTGTGCTCGGGCTGTCAGCGGGTTCGCTGGTAGTCAATGACGTTCTCCGCGAGCTGGACAGCGACCCCAATGCACCCGCGGCGGACCAGATCACCTTCATCGTGGTGGCCGACTCCAGTCGGCAGCAAGTGGTCGACACCGATGAGCCGGACTCCCGGTTTGGCTACACCTATCTGCCGACGCCAGTGACGAAGTACGACGTCTCAGTCGTCGTCGCTGAATTCGACGGAAGCCACGATTTCCCGGATCGCTGGTGGAATTTCACCGCCGTTATCAACGCGATTGCCGGCACCATCGTCTCGCACATCCCGGTGATGTTCGAGGACCTCTCGGAGGTGCCCGCGACGCACATCACGACGGACGTAAACAACGAGGGCGGCACGACAACCACCTATCTGGTACCAAGCGAGGAGCTTCCGCTGGTGACCTTGTTGCCCTTCCTCAAGTCGTCGGAACCAGCGCTGAGGGCATCGGTCGAGCGGGGCTACAAACGCTACGACGGTGCGAACAACGTGCTGCGGCAATCGGTCACCGCGGCGGCGGTGGCTGAGACTGAGGCCGCTGAGACTGAGGCTGCTGAGGCGGAGGCTGCTGAGACTGCTGAGAGTCAGGCCGCTGAGACTGAGGCCGCTGAGGCTGAGGCGGAGGCTGCGGAGGCTGCTGAGGCGGAGGCTGCTGAGAGTGAGGCTGCTGAGAGTGCGGCCGCTGAGGCTGAGGCCGAAGGTGGCGATGCAAGTGGTGACGCGGACGCTGCCAGCTCCGACTCATCGGATGATTCGGGTGCTGATTCCGCGGCTGATTCGGGTGCTTCTGACTCCGAGTAGCCCACGGCCGACTCGCCAGCGAGGTTCGCCCACGACGTTCACCCACCAGGCCCCGGTGCTTCGCTCCGGGGCTTCGTGGCGTGAGGGGGCCAATCGCGCCGGTTCGACATCAGAAGATCAATTTGCTGTGAGGTAGCGTGAGTGCCATGGATGTGACGCAGTTCGACGTGATAGTCGTGGGCGCCGGGTTCGGCGGGATGGGTGCTGCGATCCAGCTCAAGAAGCTGGGCTACGAAAATATCCTCATCCTGGATCGTGAAGATGATCTGGGCGGGACGTGGCACGTCAACCATTACCCGGGTTTAGCCGTCGACATCCCATCACCGACATACTCGTACTGGTTCGAACCGAATCCCTACTGGTCGCGGCTTTACGCACCCGGCTCTGAGCTCAAGACATATGCCGACCATGTTGCCGACAAGTACGACGTCCGGCGGCACATGAGGTTCAACAGCCCAGTCGACGGCGCACGCTGGGACGAAGACGCGCAGCTTTGGCACGTGGCGTTGTCTCACGGCGAAACGTTGTCGGCAAGATTCCTGATCACCGCTACCGGCTATCTCTCGCAGCCGCACACCCCTGACATTCCTGGCATCGGCGATTTTGCGGGCCGCATCATCCACAGCGCCGACTGGGACGACAACTACTCACCCGACGGCGCAAGGATCGGGATGATTGGGACCGGCGCAACAGCAGTCCAGCTGATACCGCAGCTGGCCAAGACTGCTGCGGATCTCAACGTGTACCAGCGCACACCGATCCACGTTGTGCCCAAGCTCGACTTTGCCATGCCGATGTGGCTGCGCCGGCTGTGTGCCCGCGTACCTCTGGTGCAGCGTGCGTTCCGCTTCACCACAGACATCTACCTCGAAGCGATGATGATCCTTTCGGTGCTGAACTTCAAGTACTTCCGGGGGCTCAACGCCGTTGCTTCCTATCTGTCACAGGCTCTTCGGTTCGTGTCGATCCGCGACAAGGAACTTCGCGCCAAACTGACCCCTGACTACGACTTCGGCTGTAAGCGGCCGACATACTCGAATTCGTACTACCGGATGTTCAGCAGGTCGAATGTGCATCTGCAGTCTGCGGGTATTGAGCGGATCGAGTCGGATGGCATCCTCACGTGCGACGGGACCAAATCTGAGATCGACACACTGGTTCTGGCTACTGGTTTCGACCTATGGGAGGCGAATATCCCGGCGATCGAGATCATTGGCCGCAATGCCCGCAACCTTGGAAAGTGGTGGCGCGACGAGGGTTTCCAGGCCTATCAGGGGGTTTCGATTCCAGGGTTCCCGAATTTCCTGAGCCTGGCGGGACCGTACGCTTCCAGTGGGCCGTCCTTCTTCGACACAGTCGAATACCAGATGCGGCACATGAACCGGCTGTTCAGTGAACTACAGCAGCGTGACGCGACGACGTTCGAGGTAACAGAGGACGCCAATGCCCGGTTCCGCGAGCGCATGTCGAAACTTCTGGGCAAGACGGTCTTCGGCCTTGGCGACTGTGCCCGCTCGCGGTCCTACTATTTCAGCCCTAGCGGGGAGACGCTGGTGCGGCCGGCGTCGACCAGGCAAACCAACCGTGAGAACGATACGTTCCCACTCAGCGATTATATGATCTGCTGAACTCCCAGCTCAGCTGTGGTTTCGACGGCGCACCGCCAGTGATGTGTCAGCATGGATAGATGCTGGTGAGGCGAATGCTCGGACTGCTGGGTGCAACGGGCGCGGTACCAATGGCGATGCTGCAGGCTGCTATCGCGATGCCGTCGGCCGCTGCTGCCCCGTGCTCGGACGTCGAGGTGATATTCGCCCGTGGAACAGGTGCTCCGGCCGGCCTTGGCTGGCTCGGGGAGGCGTTCGTCGATTCGCTGCGCGCCAAGGTTGCTGGCCAATCGGTCGGTGCTTATGGGGTCAACTACTCGGCGAGTTTCGACTTCGACGTATCGGCGCCCCAGGGGGCCAGTGACGCCGCCGGGCGGGTGCAGTGGATGGCCGACAATTGTCCCGACACCAAGCTTGTGCTCGGCGGCAATTCCCAGGGTGCCGGAGTGATCGATCTGATCACGGTAGACCCGCAGCCGCTTGGCCGATTTACCCCAACCCCGTTGCCTCCGCAGTTAGCGGACCACATTGCTGCGGTCGCTGTTTTCGGAAATCCGCTCCGCGACATTAGCGGAGGCGGTCCGCTGCCGCAGATGAGCGCCACCTATGGGCCGAAGACGATCGACCTTTGCGCGGTG
>JAHZKD010000252.1 GCA_022600605.1 Actinomycetes bacterium | reverse complement strand
GGGTCCACAACCGGCATCGAGGATGTGGGCTCCGCGGGGTGCCATCGCATCCACCAGCCGCGCCTCACCGGCCAGGTCATCACCGGCACGCGCCATAGCTCGGAAGCGCTCCACGTACCAGTGCGAATGTCCGGGATCGGCGGCGACCTTCTGCATCCAGATGCTCTGCTCGACCATTCACACCACACGCATTGTCGATGCCGATCTCATCTGTCGAGTATAGGAAGGTTGCCCAGGGACTGAACTGGCGTCGGCCCGTCGTGGCGTTCACCCGGCATTCACATCCATGGACCCAAGCCGTCGTGTTGGGCAGATCCCGCCGGAGGGGGACGCTTCAGTACGCTTTTGCGGAAACGGCCTTGCACCGGGGAGATGCCGATGACAGAAGCTCAAGACTCGCCCACACGGAAGCCACCGGCGGCGGGCCTAAACGAAGACCTGCGCAAGCTGATGAGCTCTCCGGGGGCGCAACCGCCCACATTGGCTCAACGTATCGGACTGAGCCCGGTAGCCGCATTTACTCCGTGGGCCATTTACTGGCTTGTCACCAACAGCCCTGCGGGGTGGTTCTATGCCGCAGTGACTGCCCTCGCGGTAGCGCTGATATTCGCCGCCCCGACGATCCGGTCCGGGCTGAAGGTGTTCGACGCAGTAACCATCGTGTTCTTCGCGGGACTGGTCACTGCGGGCGTCATCCTCGGCGCCAGGTACGCGGGGGCAATGGACGTATATTCCACCGTGATCGCCGCCGCAGCACTTGCCCTGTTGGCGTTCGTATCCTTGCTGTTCACACCCATCACTGCGGAATACGCGCGCGAGTATGTCTCACCCGAGGAGTGGGACCAGCCAGTGTTCATACGCATCAATCGGGTCCTGACTTTCATGTGGGGTTCGGTGTTCGCGGCCATCGCCGTACTCGAACTCGTCGCTGATAACAATCCGCCAACCCGCGACTGGGCGAATTGGGTTCTCCCGATCACGTTGTTCGCGTTCGCGGTCAGATTCACCCAGCTATACCCGGCAAGGGCCATCGAACGCGCGCAGCGCACCTAGCGGCGGTGTGAGCGAGGGGCGGCCTACCTGAGCGGCGTTGTCTCTGATGGTGTTTGAGTGGATCGCCGACAGTTGGGTCAACTCAGCTATCGCCTTGGCCGGCGCGCGTCGTAACCTTCCAGGCACCCGAGCACAGGAAGGACGGCCGTGTTGTGTTCAAAGTGATGTTCTATTCACCGCAGATCGCCCCCAATACGGGCAACGCGATCCGGATGGTGGCGGGCACCGGGTGCGAATTGCACCTGGTCGAACCGCTCGGGTTCGATTTGTCCGAACCCAAGCTGCGCCGCGCCGGGCTGGATTATCACGACCTCGCGTCGGTGACGGTGCACCCCGATCTGACCGCAGCCTGGGCGGCGGTAACGCCGGCCCGCGTCTTCGCCTTCACCGCACACGCCACCACGTCGTTCGCCGACGTCTCCTACCAACCCGGTGATGTGCTGATGTTCGGCCCGGAGCCCACCGGCCTCGGTCAGACGACGTTGGCTGACCCGCACATCACCGCGCAGGTGAGGATTCCCATGCTCAGCGGGCGACGGTCGCTGAACCTGTCCAACGCAGCCGCCGTCGCCGTCTACGAAGCCTGGCGCCAATACGGATTCTCCGGGGCGACCTGATCATCGGACACCCGCGCCGCACGTACCTCGTCGGGCGCTACCAGGTGTCCCAATGGCTCAGCTGCTCGGCCGGCAGCCGCTTGGCCGGGCGGAAGTCGGTGCCCTTGGTGTAGGCGATCGGGAATAACCCCGCCTGGCTGTACTGATCGAACGGGATGCCGAGCAGTTCGGCTGCCTGCCGCTCGCCGTCGCCCAGCAGGTGCAGCGTCGTCCAGGCCGACCCCAGCCCGCGGGAACGCAACGCCAGCCTGAAACTCCACGCCGCAGGCAGCAACGAACCCCAATAGCCCGCGCTGGCCCCGGACGGAGTGTTGTCCGGCTTGCCTTCCAGACACGGGATCAGCATCACCGGAACTTCGTGAAAGTGGTCGTTGAGGTACATCGCCGAGTCGTAGACGCGAGGTAACTGCTCGTCGCGGATGTCACCGTGGGCAGGCTTGGGCGCCGAAAGGTAGGGCGTCGCGTTGGTCCGGTAGATGTCGGCGAGGGCTTTCTTCTTGTCCGGGTCTTCCACGAACACCCATTGCCAGCCTTGACTGTTCGACCCGGTGGGCGCC
The DNA here is from genome assembly GCA_022600605.1 of Actinomycetes bacterium. Lineage (GTDB taxonomy): Bacteria > Actinomycetota > Actinomycetes > Mycobacteriales > Mycobacteriaceae > Mycobacterium. Next base: position 1,282 of record JAHZKD010000252.1, on the reverse strand, counting down.
TGCAGCGCGATCTCCAGACATTCCATCAATACGTCGCGAGGGACTGGCTTGTCGAAATCCAGCCGCTTGCGTACCGAGCGGGTGGTGGTCAGGACTTCGTCTGCGGACAGGTTCAGAGGCATCCTGCGAGACTACATTCGGCGGGATTGTCGCTATCGCGTGCGCCGAGCGCGCTCAAAATGCCACAGTTTGCGGCGCGTCGGCGTGCAAACGCGCGCGCTCGCGGGGACGGGTCAGCGGAAGTCACGGCTTCGCGAAGTCACCCGCATGCTGAGCTTGCTCATCTGGTCGGCGATCACGGTCACCGCGCCGGTGGTGTTCTGCACGATCCCGCGCACCACCAGCGCCGAGGCCGTCTGCGCCAGCCGGCGGTGGCGCGACCACAACCCCGGCGAGCACAGCACATTGACCATCCCCGTCTCGTCCTCGAGATTCATGAACGTCACCCCTTGCGCTGTGGCCGGCCGTTGCCGGTGCGTGACAGCCCCGGCCACCAGCACCCGGGTGCCGTCGGGTACCGACAGCAGCTGGCCGGCGGGAACCACGCCCAGCGCGTCGAGATCCTCCCGCAGGAAGCAGGTCGGATAGCTGTCCGGCGACACCCCGGTCGCCCACACGTCGGCGGCCGCCAGTTCCAGCTCGGTCATCCCGGGCAGCGACGGAACGTGCGACGACGAACCCACCCCCGGTAGCCGATCGGGACGCTGGGTGGCCGCAGCACCTGCAGCCCACAACCCCTCCCGCCGGGAGACCCCGAAACAGCCCAACGCTCCGGCGGTGGCCAGCGCCTCGGTCTGTGGCACAGAAAGTTGCAGACGACCGGTCAGATCGAGCAGAGAAGTAAAGGGGCCGTTGATATTCCGCTCCTTGACCAAGCGCTCGGCCAGCTCTTTGCCCACATGACGAACGCTGCCGAGCCCGAGCCTCACGTCCAGACCATGGTTCTCCAGAGTGGCGTGCGAGAGGCTGGCGTTGACATCCGGGCCCCGGACAACGACGCCGTGCCTGCGAGCGTCGGCGACCAGCGATTGCGGGGAGTAGAAACCCATCGGCTGCGCCCGCAGCAGCGCGGCACAGAACGCCGCTGGATGGTGCAGCTTGAACCACGACGAGTAGAACACCAGCGACGCGAAGCTCAGCGAATGACTTTCCGGAAAACCGACATTGGCGAACGCCTCCAGCTTCTCGTAGATTCGTTCGGCCACCTCCCCGGTGACGCCGTGCAGTTCGGCCATCCCGGCGAAGAAGCGGCTCCGCAACCGCCGCATCTTCTCCGTCGAGC
>JAHZKD010000251.1 GCA_022600605.1 Actinomycetes bacterium | reverse complement strand
GGTAGCGCGCTGGTCAACGGCGTCGCGCGGCAGCCTGAAGCTCAGGGAAGACTGTTCGTCCCGTTCTTCATCACTGTCGGCCTGGTCGAGGCCATGTACTTCATCAACCTGGCGTTCATGGCGCTGTTCGTCTTCGCGACCCCGGTTGCGTAGTCGGCTTGGAATCTTGAGTCATGGGTGACCTGAGCACAACCATCCTCGCCAAGGAGGAGGGCGGCGGTAACTTCCTGCTGCCCAACGGCACGTTCATCTTCGTGCTGCTCATCTTCCTGATCGTGCTGGGTGTCATCGCCAAGTTCGTCGTGCCTCCGATCAGCAAGGTGCTGCACGAACGTGAGGTGATGATCGCCAAGACCAACGAGGACACTCGCAAGTCGGCCGAATTGTCTGCCGCCTCGCAGGCTGACTCGCTCAAGGTAATGACGGAGGCTCGCCGCGACGCTTCGACGACCCGAGACGAGGCTCGAGGCGAAGGCCGCAAGATCCTCGAGGAGATGCGCGGCCGGGCCAGTGCAGAAGCGGGGCAGACGCTGCAGCAAGCAAATGACCAGCTTTCTGAGGAAGGTCGAGAGACCACCGCAGAATTGCAGTCGTCGATCGAGTCTTTATCTGAGACCCTGGCCAGCCGCGTACTCGGCCTGGACGTCACCACGACGACCAGTCAGGGACGGTGATTCATGTCGACATTTATCGGTCAGTTCTTCGGGTTCCTATTGGTCGTTTTCTTGGTTGTGCGGTATGTCGTCCCGTTTATCCGCCGGATGATGACTGCACAGCAGGACACGGTGCGTAGCCAACTAGCGGAGAGTGCCGCTGCCGCCGAGAAGGTGCAGCAGGCTGACGCCGAGCACGCTAAGGCAGTGGCGGCGGCAACAGCCGACGCCGCCAAGGTGGTCGAAGAGGCGCGCGTTGATGCGCTGAATATCGCGGAGCAACTGCGGGCACAAGCCGATGTAGAGGTTGAACGCATCAAGGTCCAGGGCGCAGCCCAGGTTCAACTGTTGAGGCAACAGCTCATCCGAGAGCTTCGGCAGAACTTGGGCACCGAATCCATCCACCGTGCAGGCGAACTCGTGCGCCAGCATGTCTCGGATGCGAGCCGGCAGTCGGAGACCGTTGACCGGTTCCTCGATGAGCTGGATGCCATGGCCCCGTCGGAAGTCGTGATCGCCGATTCCGTGGGTGCCCAGCTGCGCGCTACCAGCCGGGATTCACTGGATGCCGTGGTCGCGCGGTTCGACGAACTCACCTCGAACGTCGCCGCGGACCGGCTGACTGCAGTGGCCAGCGATCTGACGTCATTCGCGAAGTTGCTGCGGTCTGAGGCGGTGCTCGCGAAGTGCTTTTCCGAGCCTGCCGACGCCGGAGACGGAAAAGCCGGATTAGCCGAAACGCTGCTGTCAGGCAAGGTCTCAGACACCGCACTCGAAATCGTCAAGACCGCGGTGTCACAGCGCTGGTCGAGCGAGGCAGATCTGGTCTTCGCGGTCCGGCATGTCGCAAGGCTGGCCCTGCTGGTGCGGGCCGAGCGAAACAACGAGACCAGCGAAGTCGAGGATGAACTGTTCCGGTTCGGGCGGGTGCTGGACTCGGAGTCGCAGCTCAACCAGTTGCTGAGTGATCACACGACCCCTGCCGAGGGACGGATCGGTCTGCTCGACGGCCTGCTCGGCGAGAACGCCAACTCGACGACTGAGGCGTTGTTGAACCAGACCATCGAACTGCTGGCCGGCGAGGGGGCAGATGTGGCGGCGCGAGAACTCGCCGAACTCGCGGTTGCCCGGCGCGGTGAGGTGGTCGCTCACGTCACTGCAGCTGCCGGCCTCACTGACGGGCAACGCAGCCGGCTCACGGAGGTGCTGACCCGTATTTACGGGCATCCGGTATCCCTTCAAATCCACCTCGACCCCGATGTGCTGGGCGGTCTGAAGATCGCCGTTGGCGAAGAGGTCATCGATGGCTCGCTGTCGTCACGGCTGACAGCGGCCGAGACCCAATTGCCCGACTAACAGAATTCGACACGACAGACACGAAGGCAGGAACCAAAAGCCATGGCAGAGTTGACAATCTCGGCTTCTGACATTCAAGGGGCGATCAAGGACTACGTCGCCAACTTTTCGGCCGAGGCCGAGCGTGAGGAGATCGGCACCGTCGTCGACGCCGGTGATGGCATCGCGCACGTCGAGGGCCTGCCCTCGGTCATGACCCAGGAACTGTTGGAGTTCCCCGGAAATGTGCTCGGTGTGGCGTTGAACCTCGACGAGCACAGCGTCGGCGTCGTGATCCTCGGTGATTTCGAGAAGATCGAACAGGGTCAACAAGTCAAGCGCACGGGCGAAGTGCTGTCGGTGCCCGTTGGGGATGCATTCCTCGGGCGTGTCATCAACCCGCTTGGTCAGCCGATCGACGGCCAGGGTGACATTGAGTCGGACAGCCGTCGCGTGCTGGAACTGCAGGCGCCCTCGGTGGTTGAGCGCCAGGGCGTATCTGAGCCGTTGCAGACCGGCATCAAAGCCATCGACTCGCAGACCCCGATCGGCCGCGGCCAGCGGCAGCTGATCATTGGCGACCGCAAGACCGGCAAGACCGCGGTCTGCGTCGACACCATCCTCAACCAACGCGAGGCCTGGGAAACTGGTGATCCTAAGCAGCAAGTGCGCTGCGTGTATGTCGCGATCGGCCAGAAGGGCACCACGATCGCCAGCGTTAAGCGGGCGCTCGAAGACGGCGGCGCCATGGAGTACACCACCATTGTGGCGGCTCCCGCGTCCGACGCAGCGGGCTTCAAGTGGCTGGCCCCGTACACGGGTTCGGCCATCGGCCAGCACTGGATGTACGACGGTAAGCACGTCCTCATCGTGTTCGACGACCTCTCAAAGCAAGCCGACGCCTATCGCGCCATCTCCCTGCTGCTGCGCCGTCCGCCTGGTCGTGAAGCATTCCCCGGCGACGTGTTCTATCTGCATTCCCGGCTACTGGAGCGTTGTGCAAAGCTCTCCGATGAGCTCGGCGGCGGATCGATGACCGGGCTGCCGATCATCGAGACCAAGGCCAACGACATCTCGGCGTTCATCCCGACCAACGTCATTTCAATCACCGACGGGCAGTGCTTCCTGGAGTCTGACTTGTTCAACCAGGGCGTGCGACCGGCTATCAACGTGGGTGTCTCGGTGTCCCGCGTCGGTGGCGCCGCCCAGATCAAGGCCATGAAAGAGGTCGCAGGAAGTCTTCGTTTGGAGCTGTCGCAGTATCGCGAACTCGAGGCGTTCGCAGCTTTCGCCTCGGATCTGGATGCCGCATCCAAGGCGCAGCTAGAACGCGGTGCCCGGCTGGTCGAGCTGCTCAAGCAGCCGCAGTACACGCCGTACTCGGTCGAGGATCAGGTAGTCGCGATCTTCCTCGGCACCAAGGGGCACCTTGATTCGGTTCCTGTCGAAGATGTTTCGCGCTTCGAGACCGAGGTCCTCGAGCACGTCAAGGCATCTCACGACGGCATCCTCAAGGAGATTCGGGAGACCAAGAAGCTCTCCGAGGACACCGAGCAGAAGCTTGCCGACGTCATCAACGAGTTCAAGAAGGGCTTCGCGGCCACCGACGGCAGCTCCGTCGTCGTGAACGACCCAGCGGCCGAGGCGATGGATCAAGAGGACGTCAAGAAGGAATCCGTGAAGGTCCGCAAGCCGGCCCCCAAAAAATAGGACCCAAAATTATTGGATTTGGAGAGGGTCTGGAGAGCTAGATGGCAGCAACACTGCGCGAGCTTCGCGGGCGTATCAGATCGGCTGGGGCGATCAAGAAGATCACCAAGGCCCAGGAACTGATCGCCACGTCGCGAATCGCCAAGGCGCAGGCCCGAGTCATGTCGGCTCGGCCCTACAGCGCCGAGATCACCAACATGCTTACCGAGCTGGCCAGTGCGAGCGCGCTGGATCACCCGCTGCTTGTGGCTCGGGAGAACCCCAGCCGGGCTGCGGTTCTCGTGGTGTCCTCAGACCGGGGCCTGTGCGGAGGGTACAACGCCAACGTGCTGCGGCGGGCCGAGGAGCTCTTCGCGTTGCTTCGCGAAGAGGGCAAAGACCCGGCGATCTACACGGTCGGCCGGAAAGCCTTGGGGTATTACAATTTCCGCCAGCGCGCCGTCACCGAGTCGTGGACCGGATTCTCTGAGCGGCCCACCTACGAGCAGGCACGCGAAATCGCCGACACGCTGGTGAAGGTATTCATGTCCGGCGTCGACGACGAGGGCGACGATCCCGGAGAGGACGGCATCCTCGGTGTAGACGAGCTGCACATCGTATTCACCGAGTTCAGGTCGATGCTGTCGCAGTCGGCGGTGGCACACCGGATCGCGCCGATGGTCGTCGAGTACGTCGAGGACGAACCTGAGGACGCAGCGGCGCGGACGCTTTTCTCTTTCGAGCCGGACCCAGAGGTGTTGTTTGGCTCATTGCTTCCGCGCTACGTCGCCACCCGGGTTTACGCCGCGCTGCTGGAGGCGGCGGCCTCAGAGTCGGCGTCGCGGCGACGTGCCATGAAGTCGGCGACAGACAACGCCGATGACCTGATCAAGGCTCTGACGCTGGCGGCCAACCGCGAACGTCAGGCTCAGATCACCCAGGAAATCAGCGAGATCGTCGGCGGCGCCAATGCGCTGGCCGACGCCGCCCAATAGCGAAATCGAACATAGAAGCCCCCGTAGGAAGCGAAGAGAAAATGACTGCTACCGCAGAAGACATCAAGAGCGACATCAAGGGCGGTTCAGCCGGTCGCGTTGTGCGCATCACCGGTCCGGTTGTGGACGTCGAGTTTCCGCGGGGTTCGGTGCCCGAGTTGTTCAATGCCCTGAACGCCGAGATCGTCTTCGGGGATTTGGCCAAGACGTTGACACTTGAGGTCGCACAGCACCTCGGTGACAACCTGGTTCGCACCATCTCCATGCAACCTACCGACGGCTTGGTGCGTGGAGTCGAGGTGACCGACTCCGGCACCTCGATCTCGGTGCCGGTCGGCGACGGCGTCAAGGGCCATGTGTTCAACGCGCTCGGACATTGTCTGGATGAGCCCGGTTACGGTGATGATTTCGAGCACTGGTCGATCCACCGCAAGCCGCCGCCATTCGCCGAGCTTGAGCCCCGCACCGAGATGCTTGAGACCGGCCTGAAAGTCGTTGACCTGCTCACCCCGTACGTGCGTGGTGGCAAGATCGCGCTGTTCGGTGGTGCCGGCGTGGGCAAGACGGTGCTGATCCAGGAGATGATCAACCGCATCGCACGCAACTTCGGTGGTACTTCGGTGTTCGCCGGCGTGGGAGAACGCACCCGTGAGGGTAATGACCTCTGGGTCGAGCTTGCCGATGCCGACGTGCTCAAGGACACCGCGTTGGTGTTCGGCCAGATGGACGAGCCGCCCGGTACCCGTATGCGCGTCGCGCTGTCCGCGCTGACCATGGCGGAGTTCTTCCGCGACGAGAAGCAGCAGGATGTGCTGTTGTTCATCGACAACATCTTCCGGTTCACGCAGGCGGGTTCGGAGGTATCGACACTGTTGGGCCGTATGCCATCCGCAGTGGGATACCAGCCAACCCTGGCCGACGAGATGGGTGAGTTGCAGGAGCGCATCACCTCAACCCGTGGCCGGTCCATCACGTCGATGCAGGCCGTGTATGTGCCAGCCGACGACTACACCGACCCTGCCCCGGCGACCACGTTCGCTCACCTGGACGCCACCACGGAGCTGAGCCGAAGCGTCTTCTCGAAGGGAATTTTCCCGGCGGTGGACCCCCTGGCGTCATCTTCGACGATCCTGGATCCGGCCGTGGTCGGTGACGAGCATTACCGCGTGGCACAGGAAGTCATTCGTATCCTGCAGCGCTACAAGGATCTTCAGGACATCATCGCGATTCTCGGTGTCGACGAGCTCTCCGAGGAAGATAAGCAGCTGGTCAACCGGGCCCGGCGGATCGAGCGTTTCTTGAGCCAGAACATGATGGCCGCCGAGCAGTTCACCGGCCAGCCGGGGTCAACGGTGCCGCTCAAGGAGACCATCGAGGCGTTCGACAAGCTGACCAAGGGCGATTTCGACCACCTGCCTGAACAGGCGTTCTTCCTGATCGGCGGTCTGGACGACCTGGCTAAGAAAGCTGAAAGCCTCGGCGCGAAGTTGTGATGAGGGTTCGTGCGAAGAACCGACAACCCGGGCTTCGTCTAGTCGTAGACCGAAAGGTGGCGTGACATGGCCGAACTGAACGTCGAGATCGTCGCTGTGGAGCGCGAACTGTGGTCTGGCGAGGCCACGTTCCTCTTCACTCGCACCACCGCCGGCGACATCGGTATCCTGCCGCGGCACATTCCTTTGGTCGCCGAGCTCGTCGAGGATGCGATCGTCCGTGTCGAGCGCGAGAGCGGGGATGACCTGCGCATCGCGGTCGAGGGTGGATTCCTGTCGGTTACTGAGGAGGCCGTTCGAGTCCTGGTGGAACGAGCGGAGTTCGAATCCGAAATCGACGCCGACGCCGCCAAGCGGGACTCTGAGTCTGACGACGAGCACACCGCGGCGTGGGGTAGAGCGCGGCTGCGCGCTCTGGGACAGATCGACTCGTAGGCCGGGCCGGTGAGCGCGTCCATGCTGTTCATGGTCGCGCTGGTTGGCGTGCTCCTGGTCGTTGTCGTCGCACTCAGCTACCGGCTGTGGAAGCTGCGGCAGGTGGGGGGTACGGCCGCGATACTCCGTGATGTTCCGGCGGTTGCCGGCCAGGGTTGGCGACACGGTGTGGTGCGGTACCGCGGAGGCGAGGCCGGTTTCTACAGATTGTCGAGCCTGCGGTGGTGGCCGGACCGGACATTGAGCCGGCGAGGTCTGGAAATCGTGTCCCGGCGGGCGCCCCGCGGTGATGAATTCGACATCATGACCGAGGAGATCACGATTCTCGAACTGCGTGATGCGGGGCCCGAACGTGGACACGGCTATGAGATCGCCCTCGACCGGGGGGCGCTGACGGGTTTCACATCTTGGCTGGAATCACGTCCGTCTCCGAGGGCGCGACGACGGACCTAGTGAGTCTGCTCACCTGGGCGCCACAGGACGTCCCCCTGCGGGTTCGCCACTCGTGACAGGATGAAAAGCAGATCCGATAACCGATTGAGGTACTTCGCCGGCAGCACGCTTATCGAATCCCCGTGGGTGTTGATCGCGTGCCAGGCGGAACGCTCGGCTCGCCGCGCCACCGTGCGTGCCACGTGCAGCAGGGCGGATAGCCCTGTGCCCCCCGGCAGAATAAACGAAGTCAACGCAGGTAGAGCCTCGTTGAACTCATCACACCATGACTCCAGGCGGTCGATGTAGCTCTGCTGGATGCGTAGCGGGGGATGCTCGGGGTTCTCGACCAGCGGCGTCGACAGATCTGCGCCCACGTCAAACAGGTCGTTCTGAATCTGTCGGAGCACGTCGAGAACTCGCCCGTTCGCATCACCCAGCGCCACCGCAACACCGACGGCGGCGTTCGTTTCGTCGACGTCAGCGTATGCGGCCAGTCGTGGATCGTTCTTGGACACCCTGCTGAAGTCGCTCAACCCGGTGGTGCCATCGTCGCCGGTCCGGGTATAGATGCGCGTCAGGTGGACTGCCATGGTGAAACCGTACCGGTGCCGGTGAGCGCGCGGTGTCTCGGGAACGCGCGGTGTCTCGGGAACGCGCGGTGTCTCGGGAACGCGCGGTGTCTCGGGAACGCGCGGTGTCTCGGGAACGCGCGGTGTCTTGAGAAACTGACATGGACGACGACGCTGTTTACACTGAGCCGCGTGACTGAGCGTTTCATGGTGACCGGTGGAGGCCGGTTATCGGGCGAAGTTGCCATCGGGGGCGCCAAGAACAGTGTGTTGAAGCTGATGGCGGCTGCGTTGCTTGCAGAGGGCACCAGCACCATCACCAATTGCCCAGAGATCCTCGATGTGCCGCTGATGGCTGAGGTGCTGCGCGGGCTCGGCGCGACCGTTGAACTCGAGGGTGACAGCGCGAGGATCACCTCGCCGGAGGATCCGAAGTACGACGCGGATTTCGCCGCGGTTCGCCAGTTCCGCGCCTCGGTGTGTGTCCTCGGTCCGCTGGTCGGCCGGTGCAAGCGGGCGAAGGTGGCGCTGCCCGGTGGCGATGCCATCGGTTCTCGTCCGCTCGACATGCATCAGTCGGGGTTACGCCAGCTGGGTGCCAGGTGCAACATCGAACACGGTTGCGTGGTCGCCGAAGCTGACCATCTGCGCGGCGCCGAGATCCAGTTGGAATTCCCTTCGGTCGGCGCGACGGAGAACATCCTGATGGCCGCGGTTCTTGCCGAGGGCGTGACGATAATCCACAACGCCGCCCGCGAGCCCGATGTCATCGATCTGTGCACGATGCTCCAGCAGATGGGGGCTCAGATCACCGGAGCTGGATCGTCGACGTTGACGATCACCGGCGCCGACCGGCTGCACCCAACAGAGCATCGGGTCATTGGCGACCGGATCGTTGCCGCAACGTGGGGAATTGCGGCCGCGATGACTCGCGGCGACATCACGGTGAGCGGAATCGACCCACAACATCTGCAAGTGGTGTTACACAAACTGCACGATGCCGGCGCCACGGTGACCCAGACCGACGACAGCTTCCGGGTGGTGCAGTACGAACGACCCAAGGCTGTGAACGTGGCCACGCTCCCGTTCCCGGGGTTCCCGACCGACCTCCAGCCGATGGCTATCGGCCTGGCGGCGATCGCGGACGGCACCTCGATGATCACCGAAAACGTTTTCGAGGCCCGGTTCCGGTTCGTCGAGGAGATGATCAGGCTCGGAGCCGACGCTCGAACCGACGGCCACCACGCCGTCGTGCGGGGGATCCCCCAGCTGTCGAGTGCCCCGGTGTGGTCTTCCGACATCCGTGCCGGCGCCGGACTAGTGCTGGCCGGGCTGGTTGCCGACGGTGAGACCGAGGTTCACGACGTCTTCCACATCGACCGCGGTTATCCGAGGTTCGTGGAGAACCTTGTCGGCTTGGGCGCCGAGATCGAGCGCATCACATAGCGTCGGCGAACCCGTACCGTGCGTGTGCTGGTCATTTGGGGCTGAGCCCGACAGCGCGTAGTATTTCCCCAGAAGCCAAACGTCCCCCAGTCAATAAGATGTGGCGGACGAGGTTTGACCTGCCCGGCCACATGCAGTACAGTGGCAGGGTTGCCTGAAATCAGGGTTACCTGAAATACGGGTGTGTTGTTTGAGAACTCAATAGTGTGTTTGGTGGTTTTTGTTTGTTGTTTTTGTTTTTGGTTGTGCCCCTTTTTGTTCCCGTTTGGGGGTGTGACTTTTTTTGGATGCCAGTTTTTGGTGTTTTTTTGTTAGGTCAGATTTTTCTGAATGTGGATTCTGCCTGCGCCTTTTTGGGTGTGGGGGTTTTTGTTTGGAGAGTTTGATTCTGGCTCAGGACGAACGCTGGCGGCGTGCTTAACACATGCAAGTCGAACGGAAAGGCCCTTTCGGGGGTACTCGAGTGGCGAACGGGTGAGTAACACGTGGGTGATC
>JAHZKD010000250.1 GCA_022600605.1 Actinomycetes bacterium | reverse complement strand
TGGAGGTTTTCGCCGAGTACCGAGAGCAGATCTTCGCCGCGTTCTGGACCACGATCCAGCTGACGGTGTTCTCGGCGATCGGCGCCCTGGTGCTCGGCACTGCGCTCGCCGCGATGCGGTTGGCCCCGGTCCCGATGCTCAACTGGCTCGGCACCGCCTACGTCAACGTGGTGCGCAACACTCCATTGACACGGATAATCCTGATCTGCTCGTTCGGGCGGGCCCACACGCTGGGCGTGACGCGGGCCAGTCGGCAATCACCGACGTTCATCGAGGACAGCAGCTTCCGGCTGGCCATGCTCGGGTTGATGGTGTACACCGCGGCGTTCGTGTGTGAGACCGTCCGCTCGGGAGTGAACACGGTGCCTTTGGGTCAGGCAGAAGCCGCTAGATCCCTTGGCCTGACGTTCGGACAGAACCTGCGAATAGTGCTGCTGCCACAGGCGTTTCGCGCAGTGCTCATCCCGCTGGGTTCGGTGCTCATCGCACTGACCAAGAACACCACGATCGCGTCGGCAATCGGGGTGGCTGAGGCGGCATTGTTGATGAAAGAGATGATTGAGAACACCGCGGCGGTGATGGTCGTCGGTGGCATCTTCGCCCTCGGCTTCCTCGTCCTGACACTGCCGCTGGGGTTGCTCTTCGGCTGGCTGGGCAAGCAGATGTCGGTGGCGCGGTAATGAACGCTTACCCGAAGAAGAGACGATCATGAGCGGGGCCTCGGTTCTTTTCGACGCGCCGGGACCGCGCGCACGGGCGCGCAATCACCTCATCAGCGCGGTCACCGTCGCGGTTGTCGCACTCGCGGCCTGGGTCGTCTACTCCCGACTGGAAGCCAAGGGGCAGCTGACCGCGGCAAAGTGGGAGCCGTTCTTGACGGCGAATCTGTGGACCACCTACGTTCTGCCGGGCATCGAGGGCACCCTCAAGGCGGCTGCGGTCTCGATCGTGCTGGCGCTGGTGCTGGGGTTCGTACTCGGAGTTGGTCGACTCTCAACGCACACCGCTATCCGTTGGTTCTCCTCGGTGATCGTCGAGTTCTTCCGCGCGGTGCCGGTACTGATCATGATGATCTTCGCCTATTTTCTCTATGCGTTCTATGACGTCTTCCCATCGAAGTATCTGGCGCTGGCAGGTGTCATCACCGGATTGACGCTCTACAACGGTGCGGTCATCGCCGAGATCGTGCGAGCAGGCGTACATGCGCTGCCCCGCGGGCAGAGCGAGGCGGCCTCGGCCCTGGGGCTTACCTCGGGGCAGACGATGCGTTCGATCCTTCTCCCCCAGGCGGTCACGTCGATGTTGCCGGTACTGATCTCCCAGCTGGTGGTGGCACTCAAGGACACTGCGATCGGGTACCAGATCACATTCGTCGAAATGGTGCGCCAGGGCACCGTGGTCGGCTCGGCCTACGGCAATTACATCCCGGCTCTGATCGTCATCGCGATTCTGATGATCAGCGTCAACTTCGCACTATCGTGGTTTGCGACCTGGCTTGAACAGCGACTGAGGAAGTCCAAGCGCGGCCCCGCGCCGATGGAGGCCGAACCCCTCGACCTGGTCGGCGACCCGGGCCGATCCCTCTGATCGCCCGTACTCCCGAGGAGGTGAAATGACGCAGTCAGTGTTGGCTTTCGAGATACTGCCCGAGTCGGCGTTGCGCAACATGGTGGACCTGATGGTGCGGCTTATCGAGGCCTGCGGTGCGGTCGTCATCATGATCGGGGCGATCGTCGCGATCGTGAAATTCGCCATCGCACTGACCCAGCGAAACATCAACCAGTTCTCGGCGGTGCGACTGTCGCTGGCCCGATTCCTGGTACTGGGACTGGAGTTTCAGCTCGCCGCCGATGTATTGCGGACGGCGATCTCACCGTCGTTCGAGGAGATCGGCAAGCTCGCGGCGATCGCTACCATCCGCACGGTGCTGAACTATTTCCTGAATCGCGAAATCGCCCAGGAGCAGCGCGAAATCGCCCGGGTGAACTCAGCACCACGCCCGATCTCTGAACCACCGCCGACTCCGTGAACCTCGTCGTCAGCGCCTCGTGGTGCTGCACTCTGGCCGGAATCATGCTCGGCATCGCCGCTCTGGCCGTGTTCCGCCAGCCAATGCTGGCGCTGCGTACGGCGATGGATCTGTTTGTCGCCGCGAGCTTGCTCTGGTTAACCTTCGATCCCTCATGGACAGCTATCGCTGGCGCGGTAGCGGTGATCGCGCTGCGCCGATTGCTCGCCGGGACCCTGGCATCGGATTTCGCTGCTGCACAACGCAGAGCGCATGCCTAGGGGCCGGTTACACCTTGCGGCGGTCCCTCTCGTTCGCCAACTCTGCTGTCACAACGTCGAGAGCCATGGATTGGCCGTAGCCACGACGTGCCAACAACCCGACGAGCCGGCGCGTCACCTTGTTCTCTGCGGCCCTGTCCAGGGGATCGCCGAGCTTTTCGCGGCGTAGCTTGTCTCGGACCAGTTGCTCGGCACGCATCCGCTCGGCTCCTGCATCGATGCCAGCCAGCGCAGCGGTGATCACCTCGTTGTCGACGCCCTTGGCGCGCAGCTCTGCAGCCAACGCACGTTTTCCCTTGCCGGCGGTGATTCGCCGCGAACGCACCCACTGTTCAGCGAAGTCCTCGTCGTCGACCAGGCCGACCTGCACCAACCGGTCAAGTACCTCGGCGCTGATGTCAGCGGTATATCCGCGCTCGGCCAGCCGCCCCTCCAACTCCGCACGAGTCCGCGCCCTCGCGGTGAGCAAACGCAGGCATAGCGCCCGCGCCTGCCCCGCGCGACCGGCGGTCTCCTCGGTGGACTTCGAAGAGCTAGAAGTCGACGGGGGCGGGAAGGACGCCATCAGGCAACTCATCCGTCAGCACGGCACCGATACCGAGCTTCTCTTTGATCTTCTTCTCGACCTCGGCAGCGATGTCGGGATTCTCGATCATGAAGTTACGGGCGTTCTCCTTACCCTGGCCCAATTGCTCACCTTCGTAGGTGAACCAAGAACCGGACTTGCGAATGAAGCCCTGCTCGACCCCCATGTCGATGAGTGAGCCCTCTTTGGAGATGCCCTTGCCATAGAGGATGTCGAATTCGGCCTGCTTGAACGGCGGCGAGACCTTGTTCTTCACGATCTTGACCCGGGTACGGTTGCCCACGGCATCGGTGCCGTCCTTGAGCGTCTCGATGCGCCGCACGTCCAGGCGAACCGAAGCGTAGAACTTCAAAGCCTTTCCGCCTGTGGTGGTTTCGGGAGACCCGAACATCACGCCGATCTTCTCACGAAGCTGATTGATGAAGATCGCGGTCGTGCCCGAGTTGGCTAGCGCACCAGTGATCTTGCGCAGCGCCTGGCTCATCAGACGTGCCTGCAGACCGACGTGACTGTCGCCCATCTCGCCCTCGATCTCCGCCCGCGGCACCAGCGCCGCAACCGAATCGATGACCAGGATGTCCAGCGCGCCGGACCGGATCAGCATGTCGGCGATCTCCAGCGCCTGCTCCCCGGTATCCGGCTGGGATACCAGCAGGGAGTCGGTGTCCACACCCAGCTTCTTGGCGTAGTCGGGATCCAGCGCATGCTCGGCATCGATGAACGCGGCGATACCGCCGGCGGCCTGCGCATTGGCGACAGCATGCAGTGCAACGGTGGTCTTACCCGAGGACTCCGGACCGTAGATCTCGATGACTCGACCACGCGGCAGACCACCGATGCCCAGCGCGACATCGAGGGCAATCGAGCCCGTCGGGATGACCGATACCGGCTGGCGCACCTCGTCGCCGAGTCGCATCACCGAGCCCTTGCCGTGACTCTTCTCGATCTGAGCGAGGGCCAACTCCAGAGCCTTCTCGCGGTCCGGCACTTTCGCCATGGTGGTACCTCTTCCGGTAGTCGTTGTTGACCGGGTCTCGGTCAGTTAGCCGTGACGTTAGGTCAGGGCACCGACAAGAGCATTGGGTCGAACGTCCCCCACAGTAGACGAACAGGTGTTCGATTCAAGTAGGACACGCCGTTTGGCCGGTTTGCCCGCCTCGACTCGTTTCGAGGCTTCTCACGAGCCATCCAAGCCGAGGGCTTCGCGACGCGAAGGCATCCTCACCACTGGTCGCGTGGGACGTCGAAGTCCCGACACAGCGCTCGCCACACCTCACGCGGATCGACGCCGTCCTCGACGGCCTGGGCCGCAGTGCGTCCGCCCATACTTGCCAGCACGTGGTCGACGAGCATCGACGAAGCCCGCGCCGCGCCGAACTGGCGTTCGACAAGCACAGTGAATTCCGTGAGCCGCACCGCCTCAAACTACGCCGACGTACCTACTGCTTCATGGCACACCCGTACCGGATCTGCGACCTGCGCGATGCTGGCCCCGGCCCGGCCCGCGGCTTCCCGGTAACTCGGTGAGCCGAGCACTTCCCGCGTCTTCGCAGCCAAAGCTGCAGCGGTCAACGGCCGAATGAGCTGCGCACTCCCCTGGCGCACAACACGATTGGCGATCTCCCACTGGTCACCGCCACCGGGAACGACCACCATGGGCACCCCGGCCAGCAGCGACTTCGCGACGGTCCCGTGGCCACCACCGCAGATCAGCAGATCGGCCACCGACAGCAGTTCATCTTGGCGTCCGAGCCCGACAACCGCCCACGGCGGAATCTGGCCGTCGGGACCGTCGAGCCGCGAGACGGCCACCCGTGAACCCGCGGGCAGCACATCGCCGGGCACCAACGTCTCCAACGCCAGTTCAGCGAGCCCGCTGGCCCCGGTGGTCGCCGTCGACGGGGCCACCACCACGACAGGGCCGTCGCCCGGAGGCAACCGCAGCACCGAGGTCGTCGGCTCGAAATGCAGCGGACCCACCACGACAGCCTCGACCGGCCAGTCCGGCCGCGGTACCTCCAGGGCGGGAAGCGTAGCTATCAGGCGCCGCAGCGGTCCCGATTCATCGGCGGGCAGACCGATATCGACGCGCGCCGCAGACCGCTGGCGAAGGCCGACCCGCCACGAACGCGCGCTCAGGCTCCGCATCACCGAGTCGCGCAGCCGGCCGCCCACACCGGTGCCGGGAGCCAGCCCGCTGCCCACCGGCGGCAGTCCCTTCGACGGCCGGTAGAGCGGATGGGCGTTCAGCTCGATCCAGGGCAAACCGAGCAGTTCGGCCGCCAGACCGCCACATACGGTGATCGAGTCCGAGATCACCACATCTGGAGCTAGATCACCGATCCGCTGGGCGTTCAGCACCGCCATGCGCGCTGCTCGCTGATGGATCTTGGCGCCGTCGTCGCCATCGTCGTCGACCGCCACCGGATCAAGCCCGTCTAGTTCGACGGCGCAGATACCCTGCTCGCGGGCCACATCGAGCCATTTCCTGCCGGTCAGCAGGGTCGGGGCGTCGCCAGCGGCCAGGAATCGCAGACACAGCGCGATTGCCGGAAAAGCATGTCCAGGATCGGGTCCTGCGACCACCGCCACACGCATGCGGGGTACCCTGCCACAGCCTCCGCAGTTAGGCTCAGGCGATGACTGACGAAGCGTCGGATTCGCTGATCCCCCCCACTGCCACCACGACGGCAGCCAACGCGCTCACCGTGCAGGCGTTCCTGTTCGCCTTGGCCGACGAGGACTTCGACACCGTCGAGTCGCTGGCGGGTCCAGAGTTGATCTGGCAGAACGTCGGTCTGCCCTCCATGCGCGGTCGCGACCGGATCATGAAAGTGTTGCGCCGCGCTGAGGGCAGGGTGGGTTTCGCGGTGAAGTTCCACAACATCGCCCAGGACGGCGACACGGTGCTGACCGAACGCACCGACGCAATAACTCTCGGGCCACTGCGGCTGCAGTTCTGGGTGTGCGGCACGTTCCAGGTGCGCGACGGCCAGGTCACGGTATGGCGCGACTACTTCGACTTCTTCGATTTCATGGTCAAAGCTCCGCTGCGGGCAGTCGCCGCGGCCGTGTTTCCGCGGCTGCGCCCGACGTTCTGAACGCGCCCACGCGCCGCTGCCGCGCTAGGCCCCTCTAGGCCCCACTAAGCCCTAAGCCGGCCCAGTTCGTCGAAGGCTTGCGCCCAGCCGGTCAGCCGATCCGTTGCCATCACAAGCTCATCGCGGTAGCGGCGTTGCGACAACGGCGAGCTCGACATCGACCCCGAGTTCGCGGCTGAGACCAATTGCGCTGCAGCGGAGACCATTTCGTTGTACTGATGGGCTCCTTGGTCGAGTTGCTTCCGGAAGGCGGCGATCGTCGGAGTGAGGTGAGCGCGCAACTGGGGCGCGGCGCTGACGGCCCGCTCCATCGACACCACCTCGGTGGCGGTAGCGGCCATGGTCACAACTGTGTGTTCGGCGGCTGACCTGAGCTCACGCAGTTCTTCGGCGGGCAGCATCCGGCCCCTTTCCATGACACCCAGCATGGAGGTGAGGCCACGTTCAGAGCCAGTCATCGCGGCCATAGGCTGACGGGCCGCCGAACTCCGCGGTGGCAGCCGCCGCGCCAGCCGGGTGCGCTGGGGCGGCAGGGGTTCACGACGCAGCCAGCGGAAACGCAGAAAGGCCAGCGTGGCAAGGAACGCGGCACCGACCGCAATCGGCGACGGAATGAACAGCGCCCAGACCGGCGTGCTCCAGGAAGCCAAAAGAGCGGTGACACCCACCCAGAACACGGCCGAGCCGGTCAAGAACACGCCAAGCCGAAAGGCCCATCGCCGCTTGCGCAACAACTTCGCCCGCGGATCGGCGGCAGCGTTGAGCTTCTCGGCCAGCATGTTTGACCACTCCGCTGCGGTGTCTATCCCGCGTTCCGTCCAGGAGCGCAAGGCCTCCGGTCTGCTGGTAGGTGTGCTCATGAGGGCTCCAAAAGGACCGGGATCGCGTTCGAATCGTTACTGCGACAGCGGGTTTTCCGGTGTCGGACTCGGATTGGCTGCCGGTGCTGGAGTGGGAGTCGCTGTATTCGCGCTGCCCGCGGGCAGTTGCTCCCCGCGCATCGACGCGCGGATCTGCTCGAGCCGCGAATGGCCTGCCATCTGGACGGTGGCCTGCTGCACCTCAAGCATCCGGCCGTGCACTGAGTTCTGCGCCAGCTCAGCCGAGCCGATGGCGTTGGCGTAGCGCCGTTCGATCTTGTCGCGGACCTCGTCGAGACTCGGCGTGTTTCTCGGTGCCGCCAACTCACTCATCGACTGCAGCGACGCGCTGACCTGCTCCTGCATCTTCGCCTGCTCAAGTTGACTGAGAAGCTTTGTGCGCTCGGCGATCTTCTGCTGAAGCACCATTGCGTTCTGCTCGACAGCTTTCTTGGCCTGCCCAGCTGCCTGCAACGCCTGATCATGCAAACCCTTGAGGTCCTCGACGCTCTGCTCGGAGGTCACCAGCTGTGCGGCGAATGCCTCGGCGGCGTTGGTGTACTCGGTGGCCTTGGCGGCATCGCCGGCAGCGGTCGCCTGGTCAGCCAGCGAGAGCGCCTGGCGAACGTTGACCTGTAGCTTCTCGATATCTGCGAGCTGGCGGTTAAGCCGCATCTCCAGCTGGCGCTGGTTGCCGATCACCTGGGCGGCCTGCTGGGTCAACCCCTGGTGCTGACGCTGGGCCTCCTCGATTGCCTGCTGGATCTGCACCTTGGGATCGGCGTACTCGTCAACTTTCGAGCTGAACAGCGCCATCAGGTAGCGCCACCCCTTAGTGAACGGATTGGCCATCGGTTCGCTCCGCCTTCATCTCTAGATATGTCGAGTCTCTATAAGTGCCGAACAGTGTGATTGTGCATAGAAGTGTTCTCCACCCAACTTATCTGTTCTGCACAGATCCCACACCCCTGCGTCGCTTGGGCGCACGACCGGTCAATCCGTAGGGATCAGGCCAACGGGTCAGGCCGCCGACGGGTCAGGCCACTGCCATCGACGCGACATGCGGGATGACCACCTTGGTGGATACGTCGATGCCAGCAGTCCCAGCCGGTACCGAGACCGGCGTCATCGCTGCCCGGGCTTCTTCCAGGGCCAAACCGTCACCGGCCTCGGAGAGCACACGCGACAGTGGCAGGTCCAGGGCGCCACAGATGGCGCTGAGGAGCTCGCTGGAGGCTTCTTTGCGACCGCGCTCCACCTCGGAGAGGTATCCGAGGCTGACACGCGCGGAATCCGACACCTCACGTAGGGTGCGTCCCTGCTCGACACGCGAGCGACGCAGCACATCGCCGACCACCTCGCGCAGCAATGCCGTCATCGCGTTTCCTCCTTCGCTTGGCTATCTAGCCCAACGCTCGGTGCGGCCAGGATGGTTCCCGAATCAGGCCGGACAATCCCCGACAGGGCCGGCAGCTGCTCAGTATTGCGCCGTGAGCAGGGGCAACCTGCTGATCACCGGGCGAGCATCCTCATTGATCAGCGGGGCGTGCGCGCGAATCTCTGATGGCCGACACGAAGTAATCAACACCGGTGATCACCGTCAGCACCACAGCTGCCAGCATGATCACCCACGCAGCGGTCAGCCAGCCGCCCGACAGCGGCAGCACGAACAGACCGATGGCAACCGCCTGGACCAGGGTCTTCAGCTTGCCGCCCCGGCTCGCTGGGATGATGCCGCGGCGCCGGACAGCCAGTCGCAGCACTGTCACAACGACCTCGCGGACAAGGATCACCACGGTGACCCACCACGGCAGGTCACCGAGCAGCGACAGCCCGATGAGGGCGGCGCCGATCAGAGCCTTGTCGGCGATTGGGTCGGCCAAAGTGCCGAACTCGGTGACCATCCCATGCTTTCTGGCGAGGGCCCCGTCGAATCGATCCGTGATGACCGCAACCGCGAAAACGATGAATGCGATTACTCGCCAATGCGTTTCATGGCCATCCCCGTGAAATAGCACCACGAGGAAAACCGGTACCAGCGCCAGACGCACCCCGGTGAGGGCATTGGCGAGATTGACTACCCGCGCACGAGGAACCACAGGATCGGTAGGTGGTCGGCCCGGCACCGACACAGAATACTGGTTGCACCAACCGATACTCTTCGGTGTGTGAGCGAAGGTCCGGATGAGTCCGTCGATCAGCCCGTTCTGCGGCGCGCTCGGACTTCCGACGTGCCGGCGATCAAGGCCCTTGTAGACCTCTACGCGGGCAAAATCCTGCTCGAGAAGAATCTGGTGACGCTATATGAGTCCGTGCAGGACTTCTGGATCGCCGAAATACACGGCGAACCCGTCGGGTGTGGCGCTCTGCACGTGCTCTGGTCCGATCTCGGCGAGGTGCGCACCGTGGCGGTGCACCCCAAAGTGAAGGGCCGGGGGGTCGGCCACGCGATCGTCGACCGCCTGCTCGGCGTCGCAGCTGAACTGCACCTGCAGCGCATTTTCGTGCTGACTTTCGAAGTCGATTTCTTCGCTCTCCACGGCTTCGAGGAAATCGAGGGAACGCCGGTGACGGCCGAGGTCTATGAGGAAATGCGGCGCTCCTATGACACCGGCGTGGCGGAGTTTCTCGATCTCTCCTACGTCAAGCCGAACATCCTGGGCAACACCCGGATGCTGTTGACGTTCTGAGGCGCCACCGTGGCGCCAGAAGCGTCGCCCGCGGGTTAGAAGTCAGGCTCGTCGGCACCGTCGTCACCGTCGGCGCCGGAGGCATCTGAGCCGCCACGGATCAATGCGAGCGTGCCGGCAAGTTCCTCGGGTTTGACCATCACCTCGCGCGCTTTGGAACCCTCCGACGGACCCACGATGTTGCGCGTCTCCATCAGGTCCATCAACCGGCCCGCCTTCGCGAAGCCGACCCGCAGTTTGCGCTGCAACATCGATGTGGACCCGAACTGACTGGATACGACGAGTTCAACCGCCTGCAGGAACACGTCCATGTCATCCCCGATATCGGGGTCGACGTCATTGCGCTCGCCGGTTGGCTTGGCCTTGGTGACGCCTTCGGTGTACTCAGGTTCGGCCTGCTCCTTCGTGGCGGAGACGACGGCATGAATCTCGTCGTCGGTGATGAACGCACCCTGTAAGCGGGTCGGCTTATTAGCACCCATCGGCAGGAACAGTCCGTCGCCCATGCCGATCAACTTCTCTGCACCCTGCTGGTCGAGGATGACGCGGCTATCGGTCAGCGACGACGTCATAAACGCCAATCGGGACGGCACGTTGGTCTTGATCAGACCGGTGACGACATCTACCGAGGGCCGCTGGGTCGCCAGCACCAAGTGGATACCGGCCGCGCGCGCCTTCTGAGTGATGCGCACGATGGCGTCTTCGACGTCGCGCGGCGCGGTCATCATCAGGTCGGCCAGCTCGTCGACAATGGCCAGGATGTAGGGATAGGGCTTGTACTCCCGGTTGCTTCCCAGCGGCGCGGAGATCTCGCCGGAACGCACCTTTTCGTTGAACACGTCGATGTGGCGCACTCGGGACGCCTGCATATCTTGGTACCGCTGCTCCATTTCCTCCACCAGCCAGGCCAGCGCCGCGGCGGCCTTCTTCGGCTGGGTGATGATGGGCGTGATCAAGTGCGGGATACCTTCGTAGGGAGTCAGTTCCACCATCTTTGGGTCGATCAGGATCATCCTGACCTCTTCTGGCGTGGCGCGTGCCAGCAGCGAAACCAGCATCGAGTTGACGAAGCTGGACTTGCCCGACCCGGTGGATCCGGCGACAAGCAGGTGGGGCATCTTCGAAAGATTTGCCGAAACGTACTCGCCCTCAATGTCTTTACCGAGACCGATCACCAAAGGATGGTGATCGCCACGGGTGCCAGGGTCTGTGAGCACATCAGCCAGCCGCACCGTCTCACGGTCGGTGTTGGGCACCTCGATGCCCACTGCCGACTTTCCGGGGATCGGCGCGAGCATGCGCACGCTCTCGGTCGCGACCGCGTAGGCGATATTGCGCTGCAATGCAGTGATTTTCTCTACCTTGACGCCGGGCCCCAGTTCCACCTCATATCGGGTGACCGTGGGACCTCGTGTGCACCCGGTGACCGCCGCATCAACCTTGAATTGCTGCAGTACCGAGGTGATGGAGTCTTCCATCTGAGCGTTGGCCACGCTACGGCGCTTGGGCGGGTCTCCGGCAACCAGCAAGCTCAGCGAAGGCAGCGAGTATGGCCCGTCGACCACACGGTCCAGTTGCGCTGATTTTCGTGCCGACTTCTTCTTTCGCGTGCGCGCGGACGGCTCGGGGATGGTCGGCGCGTCACCTTCGATCGGGTAATTGTCCATCGGCGTGCCGGCTGCTGAAGCCGCGTGTTGCGGCAGTTCTAGAGGTGAGGGCACAGGCGCTGCCCCCTCCTCCGGGTAGCCCGCCTCGTCGTCGTAGTACCCGTCCTCGCCGTCGTCGTAGTAGCCGTCCTCATCGTCGCCGTACTCATCGTCGCCGTACTCGGAGTAGTACTCGGGGTCATACTCGCCACGCCACCGCGTGCTGAACATCGCCCGCACCGTCGAAGGCACCTCACGGATCGTCGTACCGGTCACAAGCAGCAACCCGAACAGCACACCCAGGAACAACAACGGCGCGGCGATCCACGCCGTCAACCCATCCGAAAGCGGACCGCCGATGGCAAATCCGACGAAGCCGGCCGCGTGCTGGCGGGCAACCGGTTCCAGCGGCGAACCCGAGGACAAGTGCCACAGCCCGAGTGCGGGCAGCACGATCATCGAGGTCCCGAGGATCAACCGTGGTCGTGATTCCGGATCGGGCTCAGAGCGCATCAGCCCAACACCGAGCACAGCCAGCGCGATCGGAACCAACGCCACCGAAGCGCCGATCAGCACCCGCAGAAACGTATCGATCCACCCACCGACGGGTCGCGCGGCGTCGAACCATGAACTTGCGGCGACGACGACGGCGAGGCCCAGCAGAGCCAGGGCAACACCGTCGCGACGGTAACCGGGTTCTAGCTCACGTGCCCGGCCGACCGAGCGGGCCGTGCTGCCGGCGCCCTTGGCCAGCATCAGCCAGCCGGTGCGCAGCCCCCGCCCGGCCGCGGCCCCGGCGAGCGCGACCGCTGAGGCCCTCCGTTGGGCAGGCTTACGCCGAGGGCCAGCCGGCTTACGCGAAGGGCCAGCCGGCTTACGCGAACGGCCAGCCGGCTTACGCGAAGGACCAGCCGGCTTCGACGCACGCGACCCGCCTCGCGAATTCGTTTTTGACCTGGTTGGACGGGCGGCAGATCGGGCCGCGGTCTTACTCGCCATGTCGTTCAGCCTAATCCCAAACACCCCAGACACCTCAATTACCTCAGCTGCCACACGGGTTACAGAATGATGTCGATCCGCCGAGCTCTCGGGCGGGCCCGGTCCGACGGCCTGGCCGGTCCGCAGCAAGCCGGCATGCGGGAATCGTCGTGGTAGCTCCTCGGATCGTGGTGCGATCTCAATCCGGCCAGCGCCGTACTAGGGTGGACACCTGTCCAACTCAGTGCCGAGATCGAGGAGCTGTCCCGAAATGCCGATAGTCGTCATCGCCACCATGACCGCCAAGCCCGAATCGGTGGAGGCGGTCCGCAGCGCGTGCACGCAGGCGATCGAGGCGGTACACAGCGAACCCGGCTGCGACCTGTACTCGCTGCACGAGGGCGACGGCACCTTTGTGTTCATCGAGCAATGGGCCGACGCCGACGCGCTGCAAGCACACAGCACCGCACCGTCGGTCGCCACCCTTTTTGGCAGCATCGGCGAACACCTGGACGGCGCACCCGACATCAAGGTGCTGCAACCGATAGTGGCCGGAGACCCGGCTAAGGGTCAGTTGCGGCCCTAGATCGCACAATCATGGGTCAGCTCACCGGCAAGGTCGCATTCATCACAGGCGCCGCGAGGGGCCAGGGCCGAGCGCACGCAGTCAAGCTGGCATCCGAGGGCGCCGACATCATTGCCCTGGATTTGTGCGATCAGATCGACTCAGTGCCCTACCCGCTGGCCACCCCGGACGACTTGGCCGCCACCGTCAAGCTGGTCCAGGACAGCGGCGCGCGCATCGTGGCCTGCCAAGCCGATGTCCGCGACCGCGATGCCGTCAAAGCCGCGCTGCGAGAAGGAACCAACGAGCTCGGAGATCGCCTCGACATCGTGATCGCCAACGCCGGTATCGCGCCGATGGCGGCTGCCGAGGGCTGGCAGGATGTCATCGACGTCAACCTAACGGGCGTGTACAACACCGTGGACGTGGCGATGAAGCCAATGATCAAGTTCGGCAACGGCGGCTCGATCGTGCTGATCAGCTCGGTCGCGGGCCTGCTGGGGTTGGGTGCCCCACTTGCCGGCTCCGTTGGCTACGCGGCCGCCAAGCACGGCATGGTGGGTATTATGCGGGTGTACGCGAATTTCCTTGCCCAGTACAGTATTCGGGTCAACTCGGTACACCCGTCTGGGGTAAACACCCCGATGATCGACAACGAGTTCACGCGGTCCTGGCTGGACGGATTGGCACAGCAGCATCAAGGTGGCCCCGACATGAGCAACGCACTGCCGGTTCAGGCGCTAGAACCAGAGGACATCGCCAACGCGGTGTCCTGGCTGGTAGCCGACGCTGCGCGCTATGTCACCGGTATTACGCTGCCTGTCGACGCGGGATTCGTCAACAAACGATGACAACTCAAAACCCCTCAGCTCAGACGGCTTTCGGGCCCATTCTGTTGTCGGCGATCGAGCACCATGAGCCGCCGGACCGTCGCCTGGTGGACGACGATCTGGCGGCCTCGTTTCTCCCCACAGGACTGCGACTCCTGGTCGGGCTGACCCGGGTGGGGGTGCTGCGCCGGACTCTACTGGCGGGCATGGACCGGTCCGGACCTGGAGTCTGGGCCAGCATCCTCTGCCGCAAGCGCTATATCGACGAACGCCTGTCCGACCCGATCAACGAGTTCGACACCGTGGTGTTGCTGGGCGCCGGAGGGGACACCCGTGCCTACCGGATCGCCCGGCACAGCGAACTACCTGTTTTCGAAGTCGATCAGCAAATCAACATCGACCGCAAAGCCGCTGTGGTGCAACGAGTTCTCGGCGCAGTACCTTCCTCGGTACACCTGGTGCCTGTCGACTTCGAGACCGAAGATCTCATGTCGGTTCTGGAGACACACGGCTACAACGCCAGTTCGCGTACCTTCTTCATCTGGGAGGGCGTCACCCAATACCTCACTCCGGAAGCTGTGCACGCAACACTGCGGCAACTCAGCCGAGCAGCAACCGGCAGTCGGCTCATCTTCACCTATATCCGCCAGGATTTCATCGACGGAACTCAGCTGTACGGCGCCGATGCGACATACCGGCAGTTCCGGCAGCGCAGCCAGCTGTGGAAGTCGGGGCTGGTGCCCGAAGAGGTCGGCGAATTGGTGGCTGAATACGGCTGGCGACTGGTCGAACAAGCCGGACCGAGTTACTTTCGCGACACCTACATCCGTCCCACCGGACGCGAGCTGTCCGCCTCCCCCATCGAGTGGACGGCACTAGCAGAGCGGTGAGACGGCCTGCGGCCCAAAGCTATTAGATCTCGATGACCGTCGGCACGATCATCGGCTGCCGACGGTAAGTCTCCCCCACCCATTTGCCGACCGCGCGGCGCACAACCTGAGCGATGCGCGACGGGTCGGTGATGTTTTGGGAGGCAAGGTTGCCCAGTTCAGCCTCGACCTTACGTACCGCGGGTTCCAGCGCCTTGGCGTCCTCGGAGAAGCCACGCGAATGCAGATGCGGCGGAGCGGCTGGCTTACCGGTGTTGCGGTGCACGACGACCGTTACCGCGATGAAGCCCGAGGACAGGATCAGTCTTTCCCCCAAAGTGGCGTCACCGACGTCGCCGGTGATGAGCCCGTCGACGAACACCTTGCCGACGGGCACACTGCCGGCGATGCTCGCCCGGCCCGATACCAGGTCAACGCTCACACCGTTCTCGGCGAGCACAATGTTCTCCTCGGGCACACCGCTGCGGGCGGCCAAAGCGGCGTTCGCGCGCAGCATCCGCCAAGTACCGTGCACGGGCATCACATTGCGCGGCTTTACACCGTTGTAGAGGAACAACAACTCACCGGAGTAGGCGTGGCCCGAGACATGTATGCGCGCCTGCTGATTGGTGACAACGCGGGCGCCGATCTTGGCCAGCGCGTCCGTCACACCGTATATGGCCTCTTCGTTGCCGGGGATCAATGAGGACGACAGGACGATGAGATCGCCGTCGGTCAAGGTGATGCTTCGGTGCTCGCCGCGCGACATCCGCGACAGCGCCGCCATCGGTTCGCCCTGCGTGCCGGTGGTGATGAGTACCACCCGATCGGCCGGCATCATCTCAGCGTCGGCGATGTCGAGGACGTCCTCGTCGGCGACCCGCAGATAGCCCAGATCACGCGCGATTCCCATATTCCGCAACATCGAGCGCCCGACGAAGGCCACCCGCCGCCCCAGCGCCACTGCCGCATCGATGATCTGTTGTACGCGATCGACATTGGATGCAAAGCACGCAACGATGACCCGTCCTTCAGCGCCGCGGATCACGCGATGCAATGCCGGCCCGACCTCGCTCTCGGATGGCCCGACACCTGGGAGGTCGGCGTTCGTCGAATCGCACAAGAAAAGGTCCACTCCGGCGTCGCCGAGTCGCGACATACCCGGCAGGTCGGTCGGCCTGCCGTCCAGCGGTAACTGATCGAGCTTGATGTCACCGGTATGCAGCACCGTTCCCGCGCCGGTATGGATACCGATGGCCAGACACCCCGGAATGGAGTGATTGACCGCGAAGTACTGGCACTGGAAAACACCGTGTTCGGATCGCGTGCCCTCGGCCACTTCGACCAACACCGGTTTGAGTCGGTGTTCCCGACACTTCGCAGCTACTAATGCGAGGGTGAAATTCGTACCGACGATCGGGATGTCGGACCGCAGCTTCAGCAGAAACGGGATTGCGCCGATGTGGTCTTCGTGCCCGTGGGTCACCACCAGCGCTTCCACATCATCGAGACGGTGTTCTATATGTCGCAGGTCGGGCAAGATGAGATCGACGCCGGGTTCGTCGTGATTAGGGAACAGCACGCCGCAATCGACGATGAGCAGTCGGTCGAGGTGCTCGAAAACGGTCATGTTGCGCCCGATTTCGTTGATACCGCCGAGCGCGGTCACCCGCAGGCCCCCCGGGGCCAGCGATCCGGGTGGATCGAGGGCTGAATCCATTAGAGGCCCATCTACCGCAGCACCCCTGCCGCGCGCATATCTGCAGCTAGCCCCTTGACCTGCTCATCGGTGGCCGGCAGCTGGGGCAGACGCGGGTCACCTATATCGAAGCCTTGCAGCCGCAAACCTTCCTTGGCCAGCGTGACCCCGCCCAACCTCGTTTGGGCGGCATTGAGCCGCCCGAGTGCGACGCTGATCTTCCGCGCAGTCGCCACATCACCGGAAGCGAAGGCCGCCAACATATCTCGAAGCTGACCAGCCGCAAGGTGTCCCCAAACGCTGATGAGGCCGACCGCACCCATCGCTAGCCAGGGCAGGTTCAGTGCGTCATCCCCGGAGTAGTAGGCCAGGCCGGTCTCGGCCAGGATCTGACCGGCTCCGTGCAGATCCCCCTTGGCATCCTTGATCGCCACAATGTTCGGATGCCTGGCCAGGCTGCGCATCGTCTCCCACTCGATGGGCACGACGGAGCGCGGCGGGATGTCGTAAAGCATCACCGGCAGGTCGGTCGCGTCAGCCACGGCAGTGAAGTGCGCGGACAGCCCCGACTGCGGCGGCCGAGAGTAGTACGGGGTGACCACCAATAGACCGTGCGCCCCCTCGGCAGCGCATGCCTTCGCCAGGCGCACGCTGTGGGCGGTGTCATTGGAGCCGGCCCCCGCGACAATCCTTGCGCGGTCCCCGACCGCCTCAAGCACCGCGCGCAGCAACGCGATCTTCTCGTCGTCGTCGGTGGTGGGCGATTCCCCGGTGGTTCCAGACACCACCAGCCCGTCACAGCCGGCATCGACCAGGTGGGTGGCCAGCTGGGCAGCGGTGCCGATATCCAGCGAGCCGTCGGGCTTGAAAGGAGTAGCCATCGCGGTCAACAGAGTGCCCAAACGGGCGGACACGTCGAATCCGATGGTACTCACGGGCTCCAAGATTACCTGTTCGCCATAGCGGGATACGAATTCATCGTCGGCTCACACCTCGGTTGCCAGCGGGCTGGTCGCGACCTCGGTGCCATCCCCGAGCACGCTGATCTCGAAGTCGGAGAAGACCTGGGGAGCCACATCGACAAGTTGGCGCAGGCATTCGATCGCCAACCGCCGAATCTCCACGTCGGCGTGCTCGCTGGCCCTCATCGCGATGAAGTGCCGCCATGCCCGGTAATTCCCGGTGACCACGATTCGTGTCTCGGTGGCGTTGGGCAGTATCGCGCGCGCGGCCTGGCGGGCCTGCTTGCGTCCCAATACACCAGGAATCGCCGGTTTGTCCGATCCCGCCGGCTGATCGGCGAACTTGGCCTCCAGACGCACGAGCAGCTCGGCGTAGGCAGCGCGACTGGCGTCGGCCGCAGCCTTGAGGATCTCCTGCAGCTCGGGATCGTCCTCGATGCCTGGTGGCGCCACGACCTGCGAGTCGTGTTCAGGCACATACCGTTGCGAGAGCTGCGAGTAGGAGAAGTGGCGGTGCCGGACCAGCTCATGGGTACACGACCGCGAGATGCCGGAGATATAGAACGACACCGAGGCATGTTCGAGCACCGAGAAGTGCCCGACGTCGATGATGTGCCGCAGGTAGGAGGCGTTGGTGGCCGTGCGCGGATTGGGCTTGGACCAACTCTGGTAGCACGCGCGACCGGCGAACTCGACCAGTGCAGCACCACCGTCGGCATCGGTGCTCCAGGGCACGTCCGGGGGTGGGCAAAACTCCGTCTTGGCGATCAGCTGCACACGCAGCGGCGCGATCTCGGCCACGCCTGGAGCCTAACCTGCCAAGGCCGCCCAACGGCTCGTTGAGACC
>JAHZKD010000249.1 GCA_022600605.1 Actinomycetes bacterium | reverse complement strand
GAAGCTATCGATATGACCCACATGAGTTACCAGCGCTGGTTCGTCCCGTTGGCGATGCCGCTCGGGCTGGGTCCAAAGCGCAGCGATGTGTCCATTCGAGACGACACTCTCCGCGTGGCGATGGGGTGGGCGTTTTCGGCGGACATCCCGCTGGCTTCGGTCAAGGACGCTCGCCGGTGCCACGACCGAGTGTTCGCTTTGGGGGTGCACGGCGGCTGGCGGGGCCGTTGGCTGGTGAACGGCTCGTCGCGCGGCATCGTCGAGTTGACGATCGATCCGCGGGTCACAGCTCGGGTCATGGGAGTACCCACGACGCTGCGGGTGCTGATGGTGAGCGTCACCGATCCATCCGAGCTGATCGCCGCGTGCAGCCAGCGTTGAACTCTGGACGGGCGCGCCCTGGAATTTTATGCATGATCCGCCGGAGCGCTGCCATGTAGTCGCTTGCCGAGGCGAACCCGCATCTGTGTGCGGTGGTGACAAACGTTCGCCACGTGCTCGCCTGTCGTCGGGCTGAGATAGCTTGTGATCATGTCGATCAATATCGCGATGATTACGTTTGACTGTTCGGACCCCGACGGTTTGGCCGAATGGTGGTCCAAGGCCGTTGATGGTGTGGTGAATGCTGTCGCCCCAGGTAATTTCGTGATGGTGGCGCCTCAGGGCGGCCCAGCATTGGGTTTCCAGAAGGTGCCTGACCCGACGCCCGGTAAGAATAAGGTGCACCTGGACTTACATGCCGCCGACAAGGAAACCGAGGTGGCTCGCCTGACCGGTCTGGGCGCCCGGGAAACCGGCCGGCACAGCTTTGGACCGGACTTCGCTTGGGTGGTGATGGCCGACCCGGAGGGCAACGCGTTCTGCATCGTTGGAGGATGACCCCACAGACCGCCTAAGCTGGCTTCGTGACGTCTGGGTTGACCCGAGGGATAGACACCGTCGAGCGTGCCGCCGCGACTCCCGACCATCCCCAGCCCTTCGGTGAGCTGGGACTCAAGGACGACGAGTACCAGCGGATTCGTGAGATCCTCGGTCGTCGGCCTACCGACGCCGAGCTGGCGATGTACTCGGTGATGTGGAGCGAACACTGCTCCTACAAGTCCTCGAAGGTGCATTTGCGCTACTTCGGTGAAACCACCACCGAGGCGATGCGCGCGGCCATGCTGGCCGGCATTGGTGAGAACGCCGGCGTCGTCGACATCGGCGACGGTTGGGCGGCAACCTTCAAGGTCGAATCCCATAACCACCCGTCTTACATCGAGCCCTGTCAGGGCGCCGCCACCGGGGTAGGGGGCATCGTGCGCGACATCATGGCGATGGGCGCCCGGCCGGTAGCCGTGATGGACCAACTACGGTTCGGTGCCGCCGAGGCATCCGACACACGGCGAGTCCTCGATGGCGTCGTACGCGGAATTGGGGGATACGGAAACTCGCTGGGATTGCCGAATATCGGCGGCGAGACGGTGTTCGACGCCTGCTATGCGGGCAACCCGCTGGTGAACGCGCTGTGCGTTGGGGTGCTGCGTAAGGAGGACCTGCACCTCGCGTTCGCGTCCGGAACTGGCAACAAGATCATCCTGTTCGGCGCCCGCACCGGCTTGGACGGAATCGGCGGGGTGTCGGTGCTCGCCTCGGAGACATTCGGTGGCGACGAAGGCGGCGACGGACACGAAGCCGCAGGCGGAGCTGGACCATCGAAGTCGCGCAAAAAGCTGCCCAGCGTTCAGGTCGGCGACCCGTTCACCGAGAAGGTGCTCATCGAGTGCTGCCTTGAGCTCTACGCCAGCAATCTCGTGGTCGGCATCCAAGACTTGGGTGGGGCTGGATTGTCTTGTGCCACTTCTGAACTTGCCTCCGCCGGTGATGGCGGAATGAAAGTCCAGCTCGATGCCGTGCCGCTGCGTGCGGCCAACATGACACCGGCGGAGGTCCTGTCCAGCGAATCCCAGGAAAGGATGTGCGCGGTCGTCACGCCGGACAATGTCGACGCCTTCTTGGCGGTGTGCCGAAAGTGGGACGTGCTCGCGACAGTTATCGGTGAGGTCACCGACGGCGAGCGGCTGGAGATCACCTGGCACGGTGAAACTATCGTCGATGTACCGCCGCGCACGGTCGCACACGATGGCCCGATCTACGAACGGCCCGTGCAGCGGCCCGATGCTCAGGACGCGCTGAACGCCGACACCTCGGCATCGCTGCCGCGGCCGTCGAGCGGAGAAGAACTGCGCGCGACGGTGTTGGCCATGCTAGGCAGCCCGCATCTGTGCAGTCGCGCGTTCATCACCGAGCAGTACGACCGCTACGTCCGCGGAAACACGGTGTTGGCCGAAAATGCCGACGGGGGAGTGCTGCGCGTTGACGAGGAGACCGGCCGCGGGATCGCCATCTCCACTGATGCGTCGGGGCGGTACACCGCGCTGGACCCCTACACCGGGGCCCAGCTCGCGCTGGCCGAGGCTTACCGCAATGTCGCTGTTACCGGAGCCACCCCGATTGCCCTCACCAACTGCCTGAACTTCGGGTCCCCAGAGGATCCCGGCGTCATGTGGCAGTTTTCACAGGCCGTTCGGGGTCTGGCCGATGGCGCTGTAACACTGGGTATTCCGGTCACGGGCGGAAATGTCAGCTTCTACAACCAGACCGGCACCACAGCGATTTTGCCCACGCCGGTTGTCGGCGTGCTCGGTGTGATCGATGACGTCACGCGGCGAATACCGACCGGGCTCGGTGCCGAGCCCGGCGAGACGCTGATTCTGCTCGGCGAGACTCACGACGAGTTCGACGGCTCGATTTGGGCCAAGGTCACCGCAGATCATCTCGGGGGCCTGCCGCCCGCGGTCAACCGGGAGCGCGAGCGGTGACTGGCCGAGGTCCTCACTGCGGCATCTCGCGATGGTCTGGTGTCGGCCGCCCACGATCTATCCGAGGGCGGCCTGATCCAGGCGGTCATCGAGGCCGCACTGGCTGGCGAAACTGGCTGCCGCATAGTGCTTCCCGAAGTTTGCGAGGACGGTGCGGCGGCGTTCGTCTTTCTCTTCAGCGAGTCGGCAGGTCGCGTGCTCGTCGCGGTGCCCCGCACCGAAGAGAGTCGGTTCACCGCGATGTGCCAGGCCCGCGGACTGCCTTCGACCCGGATCGGCGTTGTCGACCAGGGGCCGCAGGGGGGCGAGGCTGCCGTCGAGGTGCAGGGCCTGTTCACGGTGTCCCTTGAGGAGTTGCGGCGCACGTCGGAGGGCGTGCTACCCGGGTTGTTCGGGTGACCTCGCAGGTACCCGAGAAGAGTCCCGTCTATCTTTGGGCCTGGAGCCTGCTGCGCCTGGATTTCACCGGGGTCGTACTTGGCGCACTGTTCTTCTGTGTGTCGCTGACGCCGTCGCTGCTGCCCAGGGATTGGCTGTTCCAGGGGCTCATCGGCGGCCTGAGCGCCGCTATCGGATACGGCATCGGAGTGTTCGTTTCCAAGTTGGTGCGCCGGTTCGTGTTGGCGCGCCGTCCGTGGTGGCCTCCGAGGGCGTGGGTGGCCTACGTGCTGAAAACGGTTGCCGTCGTCGCGTCGACTGCGGCTTGCGTGCTGATGCTGGTTCCGGCGGCCGCATGGCAGCGCCAGGTCTCTGCACTGATGGGTGTAGAAGGTCCCAGCACGGCGGGCTATCTGCGCACACTGGTCGTCGCGGTGGTGGCCGGCGGAGCCTGTGTGGCGGTGTCCCGGGTGCTGCTGGACATCATCAAGACGTTGGCGCGCTACTTCATCCGCCGCTGGCGTCTGTCCGACGAAGTGGCGCTGTTCATAGGCACCGCGATCG
This sequence comes from Actinomycetes bacterium, assembly GCA_022600605.1. GTDB lineage: Bacteria > Actinomycetota > Actinomycetes > Mycobacteriales > Mycobacteriaceae > Mycobacterium. The sequence continues at coordinate 14,849 of JAHZKD010000249.1, read as the reverse complement.
TGGTGGTGCTGGTGGTCACCCTGACCAACGGTGTGCTGCTGCGGGGTTTCCTGGCCGGCGCCAACCGAGTGTTCCAACCGCAGAACTACACGACCGGGGAAGCCGTATTCCAACCCCAGATGCCCGAGAGGTCCGGCAGCCCAGAGTCTTTCGTGGCATGGGACTCGTTGGGATATGAAGGGCGCAACTTCGTCGCCACCGGACCGCGCGCGGACGAGCTGACCCGGATCAACGGACGGCCCGCCAAGGAGCCGATCCGGGTGTATGTGGGTTTGCAGTCAGCCGACACCGACGAGGCCCGAATGGCCTTGCTGCTCAGCGAACTCGAACGCAGCCGTGCTTTCGAGCGCGAGGTGCTTGTCATTGCGCCGACGACCGGCACCGGGTGGATCAATCCGATCGCGAGTAGCTCTCTGGAGTTGATGTACAACGGCGACACCGCAATCGTCTCCTCGCAGTATTCCTATCTGCCGAGCTGGATCTCGTTTCTGGGCGACCAACAGAAGTCGATGGTCGCGGGCCGGATGATGATCGACGCCGTGCAGCACAGGTGGGCACAGCTGCCGCCTGACCAACGCCCGCGGCTGCTGCTCTACGGCGAAAGCCTTGGCTCGATGGCCGGCCAAGGCGCGTTCGATTGGCTGCCCGACATCGCCAGAATGGGATTCTCCTCGGTGCTCTGGGTGGGGCCACCTAACGCCAGCCCGCTGTGGCGCGGGCTCACGATGCGCCGCGATCCGCATACCCCTGAGGTGCAGCCGCGCTATGACGACGGCCGAACGGTGCGGTTCTCCCAGGGTAATGACGCAAGTCAGATCGCCGCGGACACCGCGGCCCCGTGGGAAGACCCCAAAGTGCTGTTCCTTCAACATTCCTCAGACCCGATCGTGTGGTGGTCGCCGGACTTGTTGTTCGCCCGTCCCGACTGGCTTGCCGAGCCTCCCGGCCACGACCGGACAGCATCGATGCGCTGGTACCCGATAATCACGTTCTGGCAGGTGGCGGCCGACCTGACCAACGCCATCTCGGTTCCTGCCGGGCACGGGCACAACTACGGCGACTTCATTCTCGACGGGTGGGTGGGCGTCGCTGCGCCGCCGGGTTGGACCCCGGCCGACACCGAGCGGATCCGAGCTGTCCTGCACCAGCACGAGTCCGCCGATGGCGTGAAATAGTGCGCGACAAACTGCGGGCGGTGGTGCTGGGGTCCGTGCTCCTCGGATGGAGCGTGGCCACGCCCCGCATTTCGCCGCAGTGGCATCCGATTCCACACGCCGTGTTCGGTGCCCTCCTGTCGGTGATGGCCCGCGCATCGTTGGGCTTACGACCCCCGACGCTGTGGGCGGGCCTGCGTTGCGGTGCGGCTGCGGCCGTCCCCGTGCTCATCACCGTCGCTGCGGCGACGGCCATCCCGCGTGTGCGCGAGGGGATGGCCAGGCGCGAAGTGCCAGTGCCGGCGGGGCGCTGGCTGCTTCTGGGTATCCCGATAGGCACGGTGTGGATGGAGGAGGCGTCCTACCGGGCAGCATTGGGCACCGTCGCTGAGCGGGCGTTCGGTGCGGCCGGTGGGCGACTGTTCGCTGCGGCGGCATTTGGGGTGTCACACGTGCCAGATGCGCGCGCAACCGGTGAGTCGGTGACCGGTACGGTGCTGGTCACCGGAGTTGCGGGGTGGATCTTTGGATGGCTCTACGCGAAGTCGGGCAGTCTGGCGGCGCCCATGCTCGTCCACCTGGCTGTCAATGAGGCCGGAGCGGTCGCGGCGCTGGCAGTTCAGCGCCGCGAGCTCACGGGTTGATGGTGGGCTCGCCGGTGCCTGCGGCCCCTCAGGCGGGCGGAGCGATGAGGGCGGGCCCGAGCCAGCGCCGTATGAAGGCGCGCAACTCGTCAGGAGACCGGGGTGTCGCAGGGGGGTGCTGCAAGAATGACACCATCAGCCGCATCATGATCTCGGCTAGGCCTTCGAAGTCCGCGCCCTGGACATCGATGGCCTGCCAGTCGACTGGAACGCTGCGCAGTACGCGTGCCCCGAGGTCGAACGCTGTCGATGAGGTGACGCCACGGCCAAAGAGGTCCTGTTCGTCGGCTTCCAGCAGGAGCCCGATCCGTGGCTCGCGGGGAATCTCGTGCATGGTGAACACGAACGACTCGATCACCGCGTCGATCGGTGTTTCCGCCGAAGCCAGATGGGCACGCATCCGTTCGATGAAGTCTGCTGTACCGGTCTCGGCAACCGCAGAAAGCAGTTCAGCCAGGCTGGGGAAGTAGCGGTAGACAGTTTGTCGAGTCACCCCAACCTCTTCGGCGACGTTGGACAGCGTCGTCTTGGGCACTCCCATCCGGCCGATACAGCGGGTGGCCGCTGCGATGATGCGTTCGCGGGCGAGTTCCTCGGTCCGGGGCGGATCTCCATTCCAGCCGTGGTAGCCCATGGTTTAGACCTCGACCAGCTCAGAACGCCGAGGCTTGTAGAGCAGCGCCAGTACCGCAGACGCGGCGAGGAAGCAGGCCAGGACGTAGAGCCCACTGCCGATAGGGGTTCCCGCATTGGTGAGGCCGTTCTCGGCGGCGAAGAATTCCGGTAGTGACGCCAGCCAGAGCGCGGCAAGGGTTACCAGGTAGGCCGCCGGAAATATCACAACGAAGGGGTTCAGCGGTACCGGGTCGTCTGTCGGTGCCGAGCGTGCCTCGCGAACGAGGAACCATGCGCCCGCTAGCCACACCAGGCCCAACTCAAGTCCCAGAATCCAGGCTTGAGCCGTGGTGTTGGGGGAATCTCCGCCGAACAAAGTGAACGGGATTGCCGCGACAACCATCCCCAATGGCGTCAGCACTCCCGCCGCGATCGTCCGCCCGGTAACCGCCAGTCCGGATCGCGGGGGGCCCTCTCGTCCGTCAACGCCGACCCAGCGGACGACCAGATAGGTCAGGAAGCCGAACGAAACGGAGGCGAACAGCAGCATGCTGGTCATCGGCACCGACGCCAACATGGGGTGGTTGACCTCGTAGTTATCGTCGTTCCATGCCCACCACTTCAGTTGCGGGCCGAGCTGGTCGAAGATCTCGTAGAAGACCTGACAAACGAAAGCCACGCATACAGCTCCGATGAGCGGACCACGACGGCGGAAGACGCCGATGACGCGAACTATCTCGTAGGCCAGTGCCGTGATCGCCGGATAGAACGCCACGATGTAGAGCGGCAGCCGGTCGTACATGAACTGCACGGTGAACTCATTGTGCGCGAAGATGAATCCGTAGATCTTGTCCAGGCCGAACCACTCGGGGAAATACAAGGGCGGCTCGGTGATGGCCAGGTAGACCAACGAACCGAACCACAACGCCAGGTTGGTCGGGTCAGACTCACGTCGCAGTCGCCGTATCGCGTGCACTAGCGCGAAAATGGCGCCGCCGATGATCAGCAGCTCCAAGATGGGCATCGTCGCGCTGTAGAGGTCCGCGGGATTGTTCACCGACAGGACCGGGTTGACCTCGTGGCAACTGAAGCCCAGGAAACCGGTGACAGCTTCGGCGGCCGAATCGCAGGTGACGCTCATGCCGGTAGCCGCACAGTTGCCGTGGCCGGCGTGTAGTCGGTCCCGGGCGGGTCGAGCAGCGGATCGAAACCGTACGGAACCGTGGACCGGCCCAGAACCCTCTTGACCTGGTACCGAAGAAGACCGAAAAGCACCCGTGGATTCTTGAGCATGTCTGCGAGGGACTCGTCGAGGTTGAAGACCTGTGCGAAGTGATCGTCGACGACTTCGTCTTCTCGTGCTGCCCCGGTGATGGCGTTGAAGGCGGGCCAGGTGACCGCGGCAATGATCTTTTGTTGCCACTTCGGCAGCGCTTCGGTGCCAGTGGCGCACTCATAGCCCCGATCTCGAGCCATGGCGAGGTTCCAGGGGACTTGCAGTTCCTTGACTTGCTCCTGCAGGAAGCCACGGATGAAGGCCTCATCCAGTGCCTGGTCGGTTGCGCTGGCCCGTGCCAGGGCTGACTTGAGGAGCACGGCCGATGCCGAGGCTGCACTGATGCCCTGCGCATAGAACGGGTTGAAGCCGCAGATCGAGTCGCCGACGAACACCAACCCCAGCGGCGGCGTGGGTAGTTGGTCGTAGCGACGCCATTTGTTGCCGGTTGCGCGAGTGAGATGCACTTCAGAGGTGGGCTCGCACTGCTTCATGGCTGCGGCGAACACGGGCGTTCGGAGTCGTTCGGCCGAGGCTACGAAATCATCGGTCGTGCGGGGCATCTCCAGCCCCCAAGATCCCATGCAGGCGAGTGCTCGATTGTTTTCGATGGGGAAGAAGTTGGAGAGGAAGGCATGCTCTGCGGGCCTGCTGGTGTCGGAGTCTTGCGCAGGCATGACCACGATATGGCGCCACCACCATGAGTCGGGGCGCTCCTGCTCTGGCGGAAGGTCATACCAGCGCGAGATGTAGGTGACCTTGGCGTCCAGGGTCTTGACCGGCACTGTCGGCCAACCGGCCCCCTCGAGCCAGCTGATCACCGACGAGCCTCGCCCCATGGCATCGATGACGAGGTCGGTGCGAATCACTTCTGGCGGAGCCTGGCCTACCTGGAAGCGGACGCCGGTGACGCCGCCTCCCGGCTTGCCCGGGTTCTGGTATTCGAACCCCTGCACGGCTACGTCTTCGCGAATCGTGACGTTCGGCAGTGCCCGCACCTTGTCGCGCATGACTCGCTCGATCAGGATGCGCGAGCTATAGATCGTGTCCATTGTGGACTTCTTGCGAGCAGACCATCCGGTTTGATCCAGGTACGCCGAGTCGAACGTGGGCGTGAGAAGTAGTCCACCCGCGGCGAGGATGTCATCGACGAAGCCAGGGAACAGCGAGTCGATGGCTCGGCGTCCCGAGTTCAGCAGCCAGTGTGGGTGCTTGCTTTGCGGCACGCCGCGTCGATGCTCGGCATCGGAGGGCAGTACGTCGCGTTCAAGCACAACTACGTGGTCGAAGTAGTCGGCTAGGGCGCCGGCAGCGCAGAGGCCGGCAATGCTGCCTCCCAGGACCACCGCGGACTTACCTAGTGTCATCGTCGATCCTTTTCATACATTCACCCATGTTTCGTATGAATGTATGAAGAGGGCGGGGGGATGTCAAGGGTGCGAGGAAGCGGGTCGTCGCGACCGCAGGACGCTTTGAGACCCTAGATTATGACCGCCCGCCGTAGAGCCGATCCGGTGAAGACCCGTGCCGCGGTGGCGGCGGTAGCGGAGTGGCTGCACGACGACTCCCGGCCGCATCCCGGCCGCGCAGCGCTGGGTGATGCCGTGCGTTCCACCGCCAGAACGCTGGCGACTCTGGTGCCAGGAGCGGCCGTCGAGGTGCGTATCGCGCCCTTCGTTGCCGTGCAATGCATCCCGGGGCCGAAGCACACGCGCGGTAACCCGCCCAACGTGGTCCAGACCGATCCGCGTACCTGGCTTCTTGTGGCGACCGGCCTGCGCTCCTTCGCAGACGCCGTCGCCGACGGCGCGGTACAGGTATCAGGCGCGCGGGCAGCCGAGGTCGGCCGGACATTCCCGCTGGTCGTACTACCCGACCCAGCCTGATCCGTGGCCGACCTGGTGCGTTGAAAACGACATCCCATCAAGGGATTTGACCGGCAGCGACGGTGAATCGCCCGGTAGCCTCGTTTTCGAGGCGACACCGGCAGTTGATTCAGCGTTTCGCAGCCCTGGACCGTACACTGGGCCGCGTCAGCCACAGCCCCTAGGGAGCAGCCTGATCGTGACCGCCGAGCAGCCAGCACAGGACGAACACGAGCCGAAGGAAGAATGCGGCGTATTCGCGGTCTGGGCGCCCGGCGAAGAAGTGGCGAAGCTCACTTATTACGGCCTGTATGCCCTGCAGCACAGAGGGCAAGAAGCTGCGGGCATCGCCGTCGCCGACGGGTCGCAGGTTCTGGTGTTCAAGGATCTGGGGCTGGTGAGCCAGGTATTCGACGAGCAGACACTGGCTGCGATGCCGGGTCACGTCGCCGTCGGACATTGCCGCTATTCCACGACCGGATCCACTACCTGGGAGAACACTCAGCCGGTGTTCCGCAACACCGCCGCGGGCACCGGTGTGGCACTCGGCCACAACGGAAATCTAGTCAACACCGCCGAACTGACCGCGCATGCGCGCGAGGCGGGATTGATAGGCAATCGCGGCGCCGCCACCGCCACTACTGATTCCGACATTTTGGGTGCTTTGCTCGCCCACGGCGCTGCGGACTCCACCCTTGAGCAGGCCGCTCTTGAACTGTTGCCGACCGTCCGCGGGGCCTTCTGCCTGACCTTCATGGACGAGAACACCCTCTACGCCGCGCGCGACCCCTACGGTGTGCGGCCGCTGTCGCTGGGCCGGCTAGACCGCGGCTGGGTCGTCGCATCCGAAACCGCGGCACTCGACATCGTCGGTGCGGCGTTCGTCCGCGATATCGAGCCAGGCGAACTGCTTGCCATCGATGCCGACGGTGTGCGCTCCACCCGCTTCGCCAACCCGACGCCCAAGGGTTGCGTCTTCGAGTACGTCTACCTCGCCCGGCCGGACAGCGTGCTGGCGGGCCGCTCGGTGCACGCCACCCGGGTAGAGATCGGTCGCAGGCTGGCCACAGAGATGCCGATTGACGCTGACTTGGTGATCGGGGTCCCCGAGTCGGGCACTCCGGCCGCGGTCGGCTACGCGCAGGGTTCGGGAATCCCCTATGGGCAAGGTCTGATGAAGAACGCCTACGTCGGGCGCACCTTCATCCAGCCCTCCCAGACGATTCGGCAACTGGGTATTCGACTGAAGCTCAACCCGCTCAAGGAAGTGATCCGCGGCAAGCGCCTGATCGTCGTCGACGATTCGATCGTCCGTGGCAACACCCAGCGGGCATTGATCCGGATGCTGCGTGAGGCCGGTGCCGTGGAGGTGCATGTGCGGATCGCCTCGCCGCCAGTCAAGTGGCCCTGCTTCTACGGCATCGACTTCGCTACCCCCGCGGAGCTCATTGCCAACGCGGCCAGCAACTCGGCCGACGAGCACGAGATGCTCGACGGGGTCCGCCGCGCTATCGGCGCCGACTCACTGGGCTACATCAGCAGACAGGGCATGATCGCTGCCACCGAGCAACCCGCATCGCGGCTGTGCTCGGCCTGCTTCGATGGCAACTATCCCATCGAGCTGCCCGGGGAGACTGCGCTGGGCAAGAACGTCATCGAGCACATGCTGGAGACCGCCGCCCGAACGGGCATCCCGATTCAGGTCGACAACGACAATGCCTCGGCGATTCGTCGCCCCTGAACCTGATCACAAGGGGGCCTGCCCGGCTTCGTTGTCCCAATAGCGTTCAACCTGCCAGACGGCCCGTGGGCTGATGACTTCGTGGCAATCTGAGTTTCTCGCCTACTAGTCGTAGTAGATGAAGGTCGCCATACCGGAATCCAAGTGGTAAGTGTTGTGGCAGTGGGTGATCCACCGGCCGGGGTTGTGTGTGTCGAAGTCGATGTCCACCGTTTCCAGCGGTGCGACAAGAACGGTGTCCTTTCGCGCTGCCGGGGTTAATCGGCCTGCGTTCCCCTGCCCGCCGCCCGAGCGCATCACCTGGAACGTCACTCCGTGCAGATGCATCGGGTGGAACATGTCCGTTTCGTTGATGTAGCGGATGCGTACTCGTTGATTTGGTTTCACGGCGTAGCCGTCGTTGGGCGGATCGTAGGACTTGCCGTTGATTGTCCAGACGTAGTTTTTTCCAGGCCCGCCGAGTCGCATGTCGATGATTTGGTCTGGATCGGCTGGTGGTAGGTCGACTTCCGGCGCGGCCGCCAGGGTGGCCGTATCCAAGGGGACCTGATTCCGCAACGCCGCGAGGTATTCGTCGACCTTCACCGAGCTGGCAGCACCATTTACCCGCATGTTGATCTGCGCGTATCCGTCCTTGCGGTAAGCCGCGGCAACCAGCGGCACCGAGGAGGTCAGCGTGATCGTGGCATCCACCCGCTCGCCTTGGCCCAGGATCACAGACTCAGTCTGGCTGGGGACCACCGGGTATCCGTCGGTATGGGTAACCGTCATGGTGTGGTTGGGCACGCCGACCCGGAACGCTGAGTCGGATCCGGCATTGATGATGCGCAGCCGGATGCGCTGTCCGGCGCGGTAATCCATCACTTGCGGGTCGGTGGTGACCCTGCCGTTGATCAGAAAGTAGGGGTCCTTCACGTCGCCGCCGTCATCGCCTAGTGGCTGGGACGGGGTAACGCCCGCGTCGGGTCCCATGTCCCCCATACTGGGCATGCCGGTTTTCACCAGGTTGGCGAAGACCTCGTCGACATTGGTGCCGACACCGTCGATCCAGTCATCGAGCACCACAACGAGTTCCTCGTCGTAATCGGTTCCCTCCGTGGGATCTTCGATGATCAGCGGGCCGTAGAGGCCACGGTCCAATTGCAGGCCGACGTGCGAGTGATAGTAGTAAGTTCCCGCATCGGGCGGGACGAACTCGTAGATGAAGCTCTCGCCCGGCTCGATTTCAGGCTGGGTCAGGACGGGAACACCGTCCATCCCGTTGGGGATTGCCAGGCCATGCCAGTGGATGGTGGTGCCTACGTCGGGAAGCCCGTTCGTCACGGTCGCCCGTACCGTTTGGCCCTTGCGGATGCGGATCTCCTGGCCAGGGAGCCGATCGCCATAAGCCCAGGTGTTAACCGTCACGCCGCCCAGGTCTAGTTCAGTTGCCACGGGCTTGAAATCGAAGTTGACAGTGTTGGCCGGTGCCCGGGTAGATACCGCCGGATCCGCCGGGCGGGACGAACACGCCGCCGCCACCCCAGCCGCCAGCACCAGGAAGCCTCGCCTGTCGATCACGCCGAACCTTCTCCTACCGTTGGACCCCGGGTATAGAACGGATAAACCGAACCAACCATACCGACCCACTTGCGCGGCGTTCGGCGCTCATCGGGCAGACGAGCTGTGCCGCGGGAATCTGAAGCTGGAGGAAGGCCCCTCGGCTCAGGCGAATCCGCAACCGGGATCTGGGACGCTCACTGCGGCCGGTGTCCCGGCCGGTGCGACGTAACTCACCCACAACACCAACGGCTCGTTGCCGAGATTGCGGCCGAGGTGAACATGGTCGTCCCCGCTGTGCTCGGCGATCGCAGAACCGGTTGGATAGATGTCCTCGGCCAGGCAGCTCGCCGGTGTCCATGTCAGGGTCCCCGCCCGGATAACGCCGTATACGGTCGGATCGTGATAGTGCCACCCGGTACTGCCACCGGGGGCGATAGTGATTTCGCGGGTGATGTAGTCGATACCGTCGACGGTGTTCTGCGACAGGACCTCGGCCTGCACGCCGGTCGACGGTGTGGCCGACGCGGTCGCTGTACCGGTAAGCGAAGCAGCCGCGACGGCCAGCGACGCCACCAGCGCGCTTACCGTGTATCGGCGCAGAGAATTCATGCTGGGTACGTTGTCATAAGCCAACAGATAGTGGGCGCAGTTCGCCGGGAAACGGCGGAGTAGCCTTGCAGTCGATGACCGAGCGCGCCGAACAACACGGCATTTCCTACGCGTCGGCAGGTGTGGACATCCAGGCTGGTGACCGTGCCGTCGAACTCTTCAAACCGCTAGCCAAGAAGGCCACCAGGCCCGAGGTGCGCGGTGGCCTAGGAGGGTTCGCCGGGCTGTTCGAGCTTCGCGGGGGCTACCGCGAACCGCTGCTGGCCTCCTCGACTGACGGCGTGGGCACCAAGCTCGCGATTGCGCAGGCCATGGAGAAGCACGACACCGTCGGCATCGACCTCGTCGCGATGGTGGTCGACGACCTCGTGGTGTGCGGCGCGGAGCCGTTGTTCCTGCAGGACTACATCGCGGTCGGGCGAACGGTCCCTGAACGGGTCGCCCAGATCGTGTCCGGCATCGCCGACGGCTGCGTTCTCGCCGGGTGTGCTCTGCTCGGTGGTGAGACGGCCGAGCATCCCGGGCTGATGGCTCCCGACCACTACGACATCTCCGCCACCGGCATCGGCGTCGTCGAGGCCGACGCCGTCCTGGGCCCCGACCGAGTGAGGCCCGGCGATGTCATCATCGCTATGTCGTCTACCGGGCTGCACTCCAACGGATACTCGTTGGCGCGCCACGTGCTACTCGAGATCGATCACATGAACCTCGCCGGGCATGTCGAAGAGTTCGGGCGCACCCTGGGCGAGGAGCTGCTGGAACCGACCCGCATCTACGCCAGGGACTGTCTGGCGTTGGCCGCCGAGACACAGGTGCGGACCTTCTGCCATATCACCGGTGGCGGGCTGGTCGGTAACCTTGAGCGGGTCATACCCCACGGGCTGGTAGCCGAGCTGGACCGGGGCACGTGGACGCCGGCACCGGTGTTCGGCATGATCGCCCAGCGCGGCCGCATCGAGCGTGCCGAGATGGAGAAGACGTTCAATATGGGTGTGGGCATGGTCGCTGTCGTCGCCCGGGAGGACACCGATCGTGCGCTGGCAGTGCTTACCGCGCGCCACTTGAACTGCTGGACCCTGGGCACAATCAAGAAGGGCAGCAAGCGCGCTGCACGGGCCGCGCTGGTCAGCCAGCACCCCAGGTTCTGAGCGCGGCGTCGATCCGGGCTACGGCCGCCACTCGTCCTCATCCGACCTGCCATCGTCGGATGGCACGTCGCCGCCGTTGAGGCGGTCATCGTCGGGAGCGTTCGACAGCTCGCGCTGAAGCCGCTCGAAATCGGTCTGCGGTGAGCTGTACTTCAACTCACGAGCAACCTTGGTCTGCTTCGCCTTTGCCCGGCCGCGGCCCATGGGGGAACCCCCTCGCGCAATGACGGAGCGGCCCAACTAGCAGGCGGCTCCGATCTGAGTGTGTTTATTATCCTGTCAACACTTTACCGTGCCCGTCGCCGGGGCGCTGGCAGGCCCTGTTCGTCTGTCGTTTTCAATCGGTGCCGCCGCGCAGTCGCTGCACAGCCAGGCGGCCCGCCCCGACCGCTGTATCCAGCGGCATTGAGTCCCGGTCGATGACCGCTGCCACCTTGACCTCGCCTCCGGAAGTCAACGCCGTGTCTGCCGGCACGCCGCGTTTGAGCAGGGCCAGGGTGATCACTCCTTCGTCGACGTGGTCCACCACGGTGCCCAGCCGACCGACAGTACGTCCACCGAATTGCAGCGGGTCCCCGGGCGCGGGCCGGCCACCATCACCGTCCAGGTGTAGCAGGACAAGCATCCGCGGCGGTTTACCCAGGTTGTGGACTCGTGCCACCGTCTCCTGGCCGCGGTAGCACCCCTTGTCCAGATGCACGGCAGGCCCGATCCAGCCGACTTCGTGGGGGATCGTGCGTTCATCGGTGTCGACGCCGAGGCGGGGACGACGCTGCGCGACCCGGTGGGCTTCGTAGGCCCACACACCGGCAGGCCGAACTCCGGCCGCGGCCAGGCTGTCCTTCCAGGTGGTGGCGCTGGTCCGTGGCACGACCACGTCAACCTCGACGTCCGCGCCCGGCAATCGTCGAACAAAACCGCCCTCTGCGAGGGCTTCAGCAGTTCCTTCGGCCGGTAGCGCAGACATACCGAGTACGTCGAGGACGGGCGGCTGGGTCAGTTGCGGCCCAAGCAGTGACAAGACCGCCAGATCGGCGGGCTCGACGGCGACATCGGCCCAGAACACCATCCGGCGCAGGTACGCCAGCAGCTCCTGGCCACGCCACGGTTCGGTATCGAGAATTGTCAGACCGTCCAGCTGAGTCTGCAGCCAGTGATCCTCGACCCGGCCCTGACCGTCGAGGCTCAAATTCTCGGTTACCGCACCTTCGGGGCGTTCGCTGACATGCTGGGTTGTGAGGCTATGCAGCCAGGACTTGCGCTCGCTGCCGGTCAGCGACAGCACGGCCCGATGCGAGCGGTCGATCACGACCGCGCCTTCGGCGGCAGCCCGTTGCTCGCCGAGCGGGTCGCCGAAATGCCAGATGGCGCCGGCGTCGGGTCCGGTGGTGGGAGCCGGTACCCCGGAAGCGGTCGAAGACATCGAGGACATAGCTCAACTCTACGGTCGTTGCGCTCGTAGCTCGGGCTACCCTTGCGGCTCATGGGGGTTGTGGTCACGCTCGACGGGCAGCAGCATGATCCGCGCGCACCGTTACTTCACGCTGACGACCTGGCGGCCGTGCGCGGCGACGGAATCTTCGAGACCCTGCTCGTCCGCGACGGCCGGCCGTGTCTACTCGAACCGCACCTGGCGCGATTAACGCACTCTGCGCAGCTGCTCGACCTGCCCGCCCCGGACCTACCAAGGTGGCGTTCCTCGGTGGCGGCCGCAGTGGACCACTGGCTCGCCGACGGTGGTGACGAGGGCGTGCTCAGGTTGGTGTGCAGCCGCGGCCGGGAAGCTGGCTCGGCTGGGAACGGCACTGCCTATGTCACGATCGGCCCCGTGCCGCCCAGAGTGGCCGACGTCCGCCGCAGCGGGGTGGCAGCGCTGACCCTGGATCGCGGCCTTGCTGCCGACGGGATCGACAAGATGCCATGGCTGCTCGCCGGCGCCAAGACCCTGTCGTACGCGGTGAACATGGCAGCGCTGCGGCACGCGGAGCGCCGCGGTGCCGGAGACGTGGTCTTCGTCAGCACCGACGGTTACATCCTGGAGGGGCCGCGGTCCACCGTCGTCATCGCGACAACGTCACCAGATGGCAGCCCCTGTCTGTTGACGCCGCCGCCCTGGTATCCGATCCTGCGCGGCACGACTCAACAAGCCTTGTTCGAGGTGGCCAGGGACAAGGGCTATAGCTGCGATTATCGCGCTCTGCGGCCCGCGGATCTGGCGGCTGCCCAAGGCGTCTGGCTCGTGTCGAGCATCACGCTGGCGGCGCGGGTGCATACGCTCGACGGCGCTGCGCTCGCCCCGGCACCGTTGGCGTCCGACGTCGTCGGCCTGATCGACACCGCGATCGTGAGTGACCGCTGAGATGTTAAATCGGTTGTCGCGCTGACGAAGCGCGAGTAGGTTCGCGGATACACAAGGAAGGAGGTGGTCCGACAACTTGATTAGTTCATGGACATGTGAGGTGGCTGCGAGCTAGCAGCGCCGGGATACGTTGACGCACCTGTGCGCGCTGGCGAAATCCCCGCAGCCACCCGGCCCCCGAGCCCTTCGGTCTTGTCCGACCGGGTACATAGGTTCGGGGGCCGCTCCATGTCTGGAGCGGCTCACGGGCCCACCGGTCCGGGCGCCAGTGTCGAGCACTCCGCCATGGCCTTCTCCCAGTTCGCGGGGTCGACGCCGGGGGGAGGCCCGGTCGCCGGTCCCGGTGGTGCGGGCACCCCATGCTGGGCCAAGCATTGCGCGAGTGAGCCGTGATCGGTGCTGGGCGCCACAGAAGTCGACGTGGGCGCCGTCGGCTGCGGCGCCTCCGACGGGCGCTCACCCGGCGGCGAACACCCGCCCGCGCAGGCCGCCGCAGCCAGTAGCGCCGCTATCGCCCACCGCCTCATCAGCCAACGAACCTTGACAGGCGCGCGGACAAGTGGGGTACCAGCCCGCCATCGGCATCGACACGTTCTTCGACATAGGCGAGGTCGCCGCCTTCGACGATGCCGTAGAGCCGTTTGGCTCCGCCGACGAGCACGCCCGACTTACTGCGGGCAAGCGCATCGGTGGCCAGCTCCCAGGACGACTGGTTGAGTGGAGCACCGTAGAACAGCTCGACGTAGCCGGCCGAGTGCGCCAACAACAACTCGATCGCTTGCGACTCGCCTGGATCGTTGGGATCGTCGACGAAACGCCAAAATCCAGATTCGCGCAGTGCAGGCCGGTCGTACTCGCCGTCCGGGTTCAACCGCCAGGAGCGAGCCTCCCAGTTGAGATACTCGCCGCCGTCATGGGACACGACGATCTGCTGGCCGAAGCGGTAGTCACCCTGGGCGTCGTGGCCTTCACCGTCACCGCGCCACACACCTACCAGCGGCAGCAGCGCCAGTAGGGCATCGGCGAGGTTCGCGCCGTCTCGCAGATTTGCCGTATCGGCGGACCCGGGAAGGTCTGTGAAAACTGGGATATTGCGCGCGGCAGTTTCCCTGGCACGCTGGGCAGCTGCGGCGATGGCCTCGTCACCGGATCTCAACTCCGGGTCGCTGCGCTCTCCCCCGCCGGATCTCAACTCCGGGTCGCTGCGCTCTCCCCCGCCAGCGGGAGGTACCCCCAGCCCGCCGGAGGTCACGACTCGTCGGTGATGAGACGGTAAACCGCGTACAGCGCGAACCACGTGATGACCACCACGGCCGCGACGAGCATTATCTCGAAGAACAGGACCACGGCACGGAGTCTAGCCGCCGGGAGGCTCGACGTGGAGAGGTCTGAGAGGTCAAGTGACCTTGTCTCCGTACTCGGGGCAGAACGCAGCTGTGGCGGCGCCGATGAAGTAGCCGGCCCGATCGTCCGACCAGGAGGTCGCGCTCGTCAGGTCGGTGACCTCCTGCTCAAAGGAGGCACCCCTCGCAAAGTCTCCGCATACGGCCTTGCCGGTTTCGATGACCTGAGCGGTTTTCTCCGACGGCCAAGTGATGCCGCCTTTGGCGATCAGAGCCAGGAAATCATCCTCCGGGTCCGCGAAGGCCGCAGGCGCAGTTGCCAGAGCAACTGCCGCGAACGTCGTTGCAGCGAAGGCGATCGTGATCTTCATCGTTGGTCGACCCTACGGTGCCTGGCTCCTCGTCGGCTCGTCCCTCGCCGACTTCGTCGTCAGGCGGGTTTGATTGCCTGGCTCCTCGTCGGCTCGTCCCTCGCCGACTTCGTCGTCAGGCGGGGTTGATTGCCTGGCTCCTCGTCGGCTCGTCCCTCGCCGACTTCGTCGTCAGGCGGGGT
>JAHZKD010000248.1 GCA_022600605.1 Actinomycetes bacterium | reverse complement strand
GTCCCAGTCTTCACCGTCGCCCCCCGCACCCACGTTTCCGGCCTGGATACGCAGGATCTGCTTGGCGTGGTTCCACTCGTAGAGTGCGCGGGCCTCGTCGACACCCTCGTAGCACTGCAACCGCACTAGCTCCGAGCCGGTCGACTCGGCAACGGCACGGGCCAACTCGGTCTTGCCTACGCCCGCAGGCCCCTCGACCAGCAACGGCTTGCCCAGCCGGTCGGCGAGGAACACCGCGGTGGCCGTCGCGGTGTCGGGCAGGTAACCCGTCTGGGCCAGCCGTCGCGCGACGTCGGGGATATCGGCGAACATCGGCACCGCGCGTGCGGGGACACTCATCAGGTCTCCTGACTCAAGCCGGTCGGGTGTGGCCAGTAACGGGCGAGCCCCACACAATCCACTTGGTCGACGTCAATTCTGGCAGGCCCATCGGACCTCTGGCGTGCAGCTTCTGGGTCGAGATTCCGATCTCTGCACCGAAACCGAACTGCTCTCCGTCGGTGAACGCGCTGGAGGCATTCACCATCACCGCTGCGGCATCCACGTGGTCGACAAACCGTTGTGCAGCAGCAAGGTTCGCCGCAACAATCACCTCAGTGTGGCCGCTTCCGTACTCGTTGACGTGCGCGATCGCGGCGTCGAGATCATCAACGATCGCCAGCGCGATGTCCATCGAGAGGAACTCCGCGCGCAACTCCTCCTCGGTCGGATTGGCGTGCACCGTCACACCCGCGTCCTGCAGCGCCCCAACCAGCCTGGGCACCGCGAAATCGGCGATAGCCGCGTCGATCAACAGCGACTCGGCGGCGTTGCACACACTGGGCCGCCGCGTCTTGGCGTTGAGCAGGATGCGCTCGGCCATCTCAAGGTCTGCCGACTCATGCACGTAGACATGACAATTGCCGACACCGGTCTCGATCGTCGGCACCTGAGCGTCGCGCACGACAGCATCGATCAGCCCGGCTCCGCCTCGTGGGATCACCACATCGACCAGACCGCGGGCCTGAATCAGATGCGTAACACTGTCCCGATTCGCGCTGGGCAGCAGCTGCACGGCGTCGCTGTCGAGGTTCTCGGCTTCCAGCGCCTCGCGAAGCGCGGTGACCAGCGCGGCGTTAGAGTTCGCCGCCGAGGAACTACCGCGCAGCAGCACGGCATTGCCCGACTTCAGCGTCAATCCGAACGCGTCGACGGTCACGTTGGGGCGGCCCTCGTAAACGATTCCGATCACGCCGAGTGGAACGCGCTGCTGACGTAGCTGCAGCCCGTTGGGCAGCGTGCGGCCCCGCAGTACCTCACCGACCGGGTCCGGTAGGGCGGCTACCTGCCGCAACCCGTCGGCAATGCCCTCAATGCGGCCCGGGTCCAGCGCTAGGCGGTCGAGCATCGCAGGCGAGGTTCCCGCCGCTCGGGCGACGTCAAGATCGGCCTTGTTGGCATCCATGATCGCGCGGGTGTTCATCAACACGTGGTCGGCCGCAGTCGCCAGCGCCCGGTCTTTGACCGCTGTACTCAGCGTCGCCAACCCGCGAGCGGCAGCGCGCGATCGCCGTGCGGAGCTGAGTACCTGCTCGCGCAGATCCTCACTCACCTGGCGGCGCTCCGGAGCGTGCAGGGTCATTAGCGCAGCTTATCGGACTTGCCTAGGCAACCAAGTGCTGGGAACTAGCGATGGCGCCATGGCCGCGGGTCTCAGGGGTTCTCGATCCAGATAGTTCACCCTTTTCTGAATACAGAATCCTGTGTACTGTTTGCCTGATGCACGCTGCAATCGGTATCGACGCCCTCTCTCGATTCGGCTGTGCCCTGTCAGACCCCACGCGCACGAAGATCCTGCTGATCCTGCGAGAGGGCCCCGGCTACCCGTCCGAGCTCGCCGAGCGCATCGGGGTGTCGCGCCAGATCCTGTCCAACCACCTGGCCTGCCTGCGGGGCTGCGGCCTGGTCACCGTGTCCCCCGAGGGTCGCCGCAGCCGCTACGACCTATCAGACCCGCGAATCGCTCACGCCCTCACCGACCTCGTCGGCCTCGTGCTGGACGTCGACCCTGCATGCTGCTGATGCCGACGACGGCGACACGTCGCGCTGTGCTGACCCGCCGGGTTCGGCTGCTGGTGGCCGCGACGATCACCTACAACGTCATCGAAGCGACGATCGCACTCATCGAGGGCACCCGAGCGTCGTCGTCGGCGCTGATCGGATTCGGGCTTGATTCCGTCGTCGAAATCTCCTCGGCAGCAGCGGTGGCGTGGCAGTTCTCGGCCAAGGACCCCGAAACGCGGGAGAAGACCGCTCTGCGTTTCATCGCTTTCTGCTTCTTCGCGCTGGCCTGCTACGTCAGCATCGAGGCCGTCATTGCGTTGGCCGGGCTACGAGAGCCCCAGCCATCGGGCATCGGCATCGCCCTCGCGGCGGCGAGCCTGGTGATCATGCCCACGCTGTCACTTGCTCAGCGACACACCGGTCGCGAACTCGGCTCAGCGTCGGCGGTGGCCGATGCCAAACAAACGCTGCTGTGCACCTATCTGTCTGCGGTCCTGCTCGGCGGCCTGGTGCTCAACGGGGTTCTCGGCTGGTCGTGGGCCGATCCGGTTGCCGCATTGGGCATCGCCGCGCTGGCGGTGCGCGAAGGCCTCAATGCCTGGCGGGGCGATCCGTGCTGCCGCTAGAACACCGGAAGAACAGGAGCTGACATGCCCATCATCGCGCTCGTATTGCTCGCGGTCTTCGCCGTGCTCGGATTCGGTTGGCGGAGTTGGGTACAACGGCGACGAACAGGATCGACCGGCTTCCGGGGTATCAGCGGACGGCCGGGATCAGTCGAGTGGATCGCCGGTGCCGGGTTCGTCGTCGCGTTCGCGATCGTCGCCCTCGCCCCGGTACTGCAGTTGTTCGGTGGGGTGGCGCCACTAGGCGCGTTGCAGGCTGCGTGGATTCAGATTCTCGGCGTCTTTCTCGCGGGTGTAGGCATCGCGGGGACCCTCTACTCGCAACTCGACATGGGCGACTCGTGGCGCATCGGTGTCGACCACACCGAGACCACGACGCTCATTCACAGCGGAGCATTCGCCGTTGTCCGCAACCCGATCTTCACCGCGATGGTCGTCTTTGCATTCGGCATCATGCTGGTAACTCCGAACCTCTTCGCGCTGATTGGTTTCGCGCTGGTCATCACGACGATCGAACTCCAGGTCCGCACCGTCGAGGAGCCCTACCTGAAGGCTACGCACGGCGACGCCTACCGCGACTACCTCGCCACCGTGGGCCGCTTCATTCCCGGCGTCGGACGGGTGAGCCGTTGAGATTGCGACCAGGGTGACGGCACGCCGAGGGCATCCCGCCGCGAGTGCAGTATCAACACCCTAATCGCTGGGAATCGAGCGCTCGATCTCCTCGAGCCAGATGCGTGCCGACATGTCCGACGGCGCACGCCAATCTCCCCTGGGCGACAGGGACCCACCGTGGGACACTTTGGGGCCATTGGGCATCGCTGATCGCTTGAATTGCGAGAACGAGTAAAAGCGCTGCGCGAACACCTGCAGCCAGCGCCTGATCTCGCCCAGCGTGTACGACGAACGCTCATGCTCCGGAATGCCGGGGGGCCAGTTGCCGCGCTCGGCATCACTCCACGCATGCCAGGCCAGGAACGCCACCTTCGACGGCCGAAAGCCGTGGTGCAGCACCTGGAAGAGGGAGAAATCCTGCAGCACATACGGACCGACCTTGCCCTCGCTGCTCTGGATCTCCTCGTCCTCGCCGGTCGGCACCAGCTCGGGGCTGATCTCGGTGGCCAGCACCGACTGCAGCACCTCGGCTACCGCGGGGTCGAACTGCCGGGACGAGATCACCCAACGGATCAGGTGCTGGATCAACGTTTTGGGCACTCCGCCGTTGACGTTGTAGTGCGACATCTGGTCGCCCACACCGTAAGTCGACCAGCCCAGCGCCAGTTCCGAGAGATCCCCGGTGCCCAGGACGATGCCGCCGCGCTGATTGGCCAGCCGGAACAGGTAGTCGGTGCGCAGGCCGGCCTGCACGTTCTCGAACGTGACGTCGTAGACCTTCTCGCCGCGGGAAAACGGATGATCCATCTCGCTGAGCATCAACTCGGCCGTCGACGTGATGTCGATGGTCTCGAAGGTCACGCCGAGCGCGGCGGCCAGCCGGGTCGCGTTGTTCTTCGTGCGCTCACCGGTGGCGAAGCCCGGGAGGGTGAACGCCAGGATGTCGCTGCGCGGGCGCCCCTCTCGATCCATTGCCTTGGCGGCGACGATCAACGCGTGCGTCGAGTCCAGCCCACCGGACAAGCCCAGCACCACCTTGGGATAGTCGAGCACGCGCAGCCGCTGCTCCAGACCGGACACCTGAATGTTGTAGGCCTCGTAGCAGTCCCACTCAAGCCGCGCCGGATCGGCGGGCACGAACGGAAACCGCTCCACGTCACGTAGCAGGCCGATGTCACCGCCCGGCGGGTCCAGCACGAACTCGATGCGCCGGAAGGAGTCTTCGTCGATCAGGTGGTGGCGCCGGTTGTCATCGAAGGTGCCGATCCGCAGCCGCTCATTGCGCAACAGTTCGAGGTCGACATCGGCGGTCGAGCGGCGCGCGCCCCTCGGGAAGCGTTCGGACTGTGCCAGGCACAATCCGTTCTCCCAGATCATGGTCTGGCCGTCCCAGGCGAGGTCCGTCGTGGATTCACCTTCACCGGCCGCGGCATAGACGTAGGCGGCCAGACACCGCGACGACGCCGACCGCGCCAACAGGCCACGGTCCTCGGCCCGGCCTATCGTGATCGGGCTGCCGGACAGATTCGCCAGCACGGTGGCCCCGGCTAGGGCGGCCTCGGCGCTCGGCGGCACCGGGACGAACATGTCCTCACAGATCTCCACGTGCAGCACCAACCCGGGCAGGTCGGCGGCGGCGAACAGCAGGTCGGGCCCGAACGGCACGTCCTCGTCGCCCAGCCTGAGCTCGCCGCGCTCGTCCTCGCCGGCAGCCATCTGACGCTTCTCGTGAAACTCGCGGTAGGTCGGCAGATAGGACTTCGGCACGACGCCCACAACACGGCACCGGTGCACGACGACCGCGGTGTTCTAGATCCGGTGCCCGCGTCGCTGCGGTGCACCTACCACCAGCACCGGCAACAGGTCCACTGACCCGGCGACCACCGTCTGCAGCGCCGCTTCGACGGCTTCCAGCAGCGCGTCCTGCATGACGATGTCTTCGATCGAATAGCCCGAGAGTGTCAGCTCGGGGAATACCGCCAGCGCCACATTGTCGTCGTGGCATTCGCGGGCCATC
>JAHZKD010000029.1 GCA_022600605.1 Actinomycetes bacterium | reverse complement strand
CTGGCCGATCCAACTGCCTATGCCGACGACGCCCGCCTGCACGCAGCGCTTGCCCACCTGCGGGCCAACGAACCCGTCGCTTGGGTGGACCACCCGCCTTATCGCCCGTTCTGGGCGATCACCAAACACAGCGACATCATGACCATTGAGCGTGACAACGAGTTGTTCATCAGTGGCCCGCGGCCGCTCTTGATGCCCGCTGAGGGCGACGACGTGATGAAACAGCACCAAGATGCCGGGATCGGCCTTCGGACCCTCATACACATGGACGACCCGCACCACCGCGACGTCCGCAAGATCGGTGCGGACTGGTTCCGGCCGAAGGCGATGCGCGACCTCAAGGTCCGGGTGGACGAACTGGCCAAACGGTATGTCGACCGGATGCGCGACATCGGTCCTGAATGTGATTTCGTCACCGACATCGCGATCAATTACCCACTCTACGTGATACTTTCGCTACTCGGCCTGCCTGAGGATGACTTCCCACGGATGCTCACGCTCACCCAGGAGATGTTCGGCGGGGATGATGCCGAACACAAGCGCGGTAAGGGCACCACCGAAGACCTGCTCGCGGTGTTGATGGACTTCTTCGCCTATTTCTCGGCGCTGACCGCCGCACGTCGCGACCGTCCCACAGACGATCTGGCTTCTGCGATCGCCAACGGCACGATTGACGGCAAGCCGCTCTCGGACATGGATACCGTCTCCTACTATGTGATCGTTGCCAGCGCGGGCCACGACACCACCAAAGACGCCATCTCCGGCGGATTGCGCGCGCTCATCGACAACCCGGATCAACTCGCTCGTCTCCGCGGCGATCTGGGCCTGATGGGAACCGCCGTCGAAGAGATGATCCGCTGGACCACGCCGGTAAAAGAGTTCATGCGGACAGCCACCGCCGACACCGAGATCCGTGGAGTACCGATCGCCACGGGCGAGTCGGTGTACTTGGCCTACGTCTCGGCCAACCGGGACGAAGAGATCTTCAACGAACCGTTCCGATTCGACGTGGGCCGGGATCCGAACAAGCATTTGGCCTTCGGATACGGCGTGCATTTCTGCCTCGGCGCCGCCCTGGCACGGATGGAGATGAACAGCCTGTTCAGCGAACTGCTGCCGCGATTGGAGTCGATCGAGCTGGCCGGCGAACCCGAACTGTCGGCCACCACGTTCGTCGGCGGTCTCAAGCACCTGCCTGTGCGCTACTCGCTGAGGTAATGAACTTCGCTACTCACTGAGGTAATGAACTCAGCCGCGCGGTGGCCAACCATGACGATGGTTGCGTGCGGCCCGCGGCTGGGGATCGCCGGCAGTATCGATCCGTCGACCACCCATAGCCCGTCCACCCCGAAGACCCGGCACCGATTGTCGACCACAGCTGCCCGGTCACCGGCGGCGCCCATCTGAGCGCTACCGCATAGATGTTGGGACGTAGCCCACAGTTCCTCGGGTTGCACTGTCGAACAAGCGATTTCGTATGCCAGCTGAGTTCCTGCGCGCAGCAACTGGATGTCTGCGGCCTCGCTGTCATAGCGATGCTCGATCACCGGGGCGACATCCGGGTCAGCCGAAGCCAACGTGATCCGGCCCCTAGATCGGGGACGCATCAACGCCACCCCGAGATGCGGCTGATCGGCAAGGCCTTCGCGACGGCCGCTTGTCAGGGCGCTGAAGCCCGCCGTGTACGCCCTAATCTCCAGGCCGTCCCGCGTGGCCAATATGGCCTCTAGTGGTGGACTGCCGTCGGCCGGAGGCCAGCTCACCGGCAGCACCCATTCCGGGTGGTCAACGGTGCTGCCACCGACGGGAAGGGCGGCTTCGACGGGTACGCCTGCAGCGCGCAGCACCGGCTCTGGTCCGATGCCGGACAGCATCAGCAGATGCGCTGAGCCGATAGCTCCTGCGCACAGCACAATCTGGTCAGCGGTCAGGACAAGCTTTCCGTGCGGCCCGCGGCACTCAACGGCGGCTACCCGTCCCTTTTCGATCTGAATCCGTCCGACCCTGGTGCCGGTCAGCATTGTGAGGTTTCGACGTCCCAGCGCCGGCAGCAGGAACGCGGCCCCGGGGCCGACGCGGTTGCCGCCGTTGATGTTCAAGGGCACCGCACCCACACCCCACTGAACTGGCGACTCCGGCGTCGAGCCGTTGAGATCGCTGATCCAGTCGAAGCCCGCTCGCAGGGCGGACGCGACGAACGACTCTGTACAGCCTCCGAATTCGGCAACCCGGCGCACGGTGATCGGCCCATCGGATCCGTGTAGCGGGTTGTCGAAGTCGAGGTCGTTCTCAATGGCTTTGAAGTGCGGCAGGACATCGGCCCACGCCCAGCCGTCGTAACCCCAGCCATCGATATCCGAGGGCAGAGCGCGGCAGAAGTATCCGCCATTGATCGCACCCGACCCGCCGACCACCGCGCCACGCACGAGCTGGGCGTGCCGTTTCGGCGCATCGGTCAAGGTGGTCAGGTAGCGGCTTACCACAGAGCTAGCCGACCCGATCGGAAGCCGCAGACCATCGGTGATCTGGCTGAGCACTCGCGGATCGGCAGGCCCGGGCCCCGATTCGACGACGGTCACCTGGCACCGTTCGTCAGTGGAAAGCCGCTCAGCAAGCACCGATCCCGCGCTTCCTGCGCCGACGATCAGAACATCACTGTGCACGCGGGCAGCGTTCAGGGCTGAAACCGCGGCTTGAGCGCTCCGGCGTGGCGCTCACGTATGACCCCGCTCCACAGCCCCAGGCCGTAGGCGATGTCGTCCAGACGTTTGAGCAGAACGTAGGTGAACAGCCCGACACGCTTGACGTCATCGTCGTCGGCGTTGCCGTTGTATTTGCCGCTGCGGGTGATCCAGTCGAACACCCCGTCCAGTACGGCGGCCACCAGCACCACGCGGCGACAACGTCGCGACAGCACCGCAGCGACAAGTGCTATCGGCCAGTAGTGCCGACAGATCGCCGATGCCAACAGCGGCACCGCCGACCACAGCCCCTGAGCGGCGACGACCGCGACCTCCATAGGCTCGGTCGGCACGGTGGACAGCGACCTGGCGATCCGGCGCCCGGTGATCGCTGCGACCAGGAACGACCCCAGGTTGCCCAGACGCGAGCCGATGGCCGCGAGGATCCACACCACCAACGTCCACCCCGAAATCACCAATGGGGCTGTCTTACCAGGGTGCCGGATCGCCAGCGGCGCTGCTGACCGACCGTAGAAAGTCTTACGTGCAAACCACTTTCGCAGCTCAGCGCGGTGATCGTGGGCGACCATCGCTATCGGTTCGTAGCGCAGTCGCGCGCCGGCTTCGCTGAGGCGCCAGCACAGGTCGACGTCCTCGCCGGATACCAGTGACTCGTCGAAGCCCCCGATCTCGATAAGGGCGCGGCGGCGGCAGATGATCGCGGCGCTGGGCACGTAGGACACCGTCCCCAGCGGAACGACCGGCGCCTCCCGCAGACCGAGGTCAAGTGAAGACCGCACCGCCTCGTAGCGTGCCACCGCGCTGTCAGAGGGGTTCAGTGCAACGATCCGTGGTGCTACGAGGGCCACCGCGGGGTCGCAGAAGTGCCCAAGCAGGGCCTCTAGCCATCCGCGGCGGGGCAGCACATCGGAGTCCAGGAAAGCGACGAGTTCCGTCTCAGAAGCCCGCAGCCCGGCATTGCGGGCGGCTGACGGACCCTTGCTGCGGGAATTTCTCAAAACCTTTACATCGCAGTGCATTCCCTCGAAGTCAGAGTCGAGCACCGGCGTCACCGAGCCGTCGTCCACGACGACCACGCGCAGCCCTCGCAAGGAAGAAACCAGCCGCGCGAGCCCGGAAGGGTTGTCCCGCACAGGGATAACGACGGTGACATCCCGGTGTGAGGGTCCACTCAGGGGGCGCGGATGGGCGACCGTGGCGTCTAGCAGGGTGCGGGCCAGCTGGGCGCTAACGGCGTCACGCACCTCGAGCCTGCCGCCGTTGAGCATGGTCTGTGCGGCAGGCGCCAGTCGAAGCAGCCGGGTGGGTGACCCGCCGAGCAGGGCAGCACCCTCTCCGAGGACCCGCACCCGCCGGTCCACCTGAACAGCAAACCCGTCGGGCAGGCGCAGCCCGCTCATCTCAACATCCCCTGGCGATCGGGCGCCCACCGAATGACTCGCTCTAGACACGTGTCAACCATCTCGGCGAAAACTCTGCGGCCTTCGTCGGCAGTTGCTGTGGTGGGATCCCCGAGCACTCCCAGCGAACTCACGGCCGCGACTCCCCCGCGGCGCATTTGCGGCATCAGCTCGGTCAGGGGAGCCAGGTTTCCTGCGACTCGCTGCTCCTGCCTGACCGCTTCCGGTGCGATATGCAGCAATACAGATGTTTCTGTATTGCCTGCGTGGGCGTCGGCGTCGTTGGCGCTGCATGCACACCAGCCCGCGTCCCGCCCCTCAGACCGCATTAGGGCCACCGCGCGGCCCAGTGCCTCGACATTCCCGCCGTGACCATTGACGAAGACGAGACGAGAGGCCCATTTGCAGGCGGATCGTGCGAATTCCATGAGGACTTCTACCAGCACCGATGTCCCAATCGAGACGGTCCCGGCGAAGCCTTCGTGCTCACCGCTGGCACCGTAGCTGATAGCTGGGGCGACCAGCCAGTTGGATTCAACCCCGGCGCAAAGGCGCAGGGTAAGCGCATGCGCCACTGCCGTCGCGATGCGAGTATCGGTGTCCAAAGGCAGGTGAGGTCCATGCTGCTCGGTGGAACCTACGGGGACGACCAGCGCGGGCGACGTGTTGTGCACCTGTCTCGACGTTGAGTTCCCGAGCTCGCTGGGGAAAGCCACGCGACGATGGTAGGCCGAATTCACCTGGCATGCACCAATTGTTCGTGCATGCGTGCCAATTGATTTTCCGCGAACGGCCCCCAGCCATCGATCAGGAATCACGCCAGCCCCCTGCGCCACGTCAGTATCAGCAGACGGTTCGGCACAGCAGTGCAGGCTGAGGCCGAATCACACCCCTAGGGCTCGGGTGAAGCCATCGGGGATAAGGACATCCTCGCTAGTCAACTCCTGGATCGAAGATTTGCCGAGGCCCATCAGCGCGGAGTCGATGCCACTGCGCATTATGTCAAGTACGTTCTCGACTCCGGCCTGTCCGTTGGCGGCCAAACCCCACAGATAGGCCCGGCCGATCATGACCGCCCGAGCGCCCAGTGCGACGGCCTTGACCACATCGCTACCGCGGCGGACCCCGCCATCGAGCAAAACTTCGACCTGTTCGCCCACCGCATCGGCGATTGCCGGCAGACAACGGATGGCCGCCGGCGTGCCGTCGAGGTTATTGCCGCCGTGGTTAGACACGGTGATCGCCGAAACACCAGCATCGACAGCGCGTTTGGCGTCGTCGACGCGCACCATACCCTTGAGCAGGAGCGGACCGCCCCACAGTTCGCGCAGCCAGGCGATGTCTTCCCAGGTCGGCGGCGGGGTGCCCATCCACTCTCCGTAAGCCTGGAAGAACGTTGGACCGGCCTCACCGCGCCTGCCCTGGTTGGGCACCCGCAGGTCCGGGGGGCGCAGACCTTTGCCGAAGCTCCATAACCACCGCGGCTTGGTGATCACCTCGGGAGACATCCGCAACATGGTGGCCAGGTTCATTTGCTCGGGAATCTTGGGGCTGCCCCAGTCGCGGCCGTGCGCAAAGCTCCAGTCGGTGGTGACTATCAACCCGGCAACTCCAGCTTCTCTGGCGCGCTGCACCCTTTCGGCGATCTGGTCACGGCCGCCCAGCCAGTAGATCTGGAAGAAGATCTTGTCGTTAGCGGCGGCGACCTCTTCCATGGGCTTGCTGGCAAATGACGACAAACCCATCGCGGTGCCCCTTGCTGCGGCGGCCCGCGCCACGGCCACTTCCCCGTCGGGATTGACCGCCTGCACGCCAGTCGGGGAAATGATCACAGGTAGC
This sequence comes from Actinomycetes bacterium, assembly GCA_022600605.1. GTDB lineage: Bacteria > Actinomycetota > Actinomycetes > Mycobacteriales > Mycobacteriaceae > Mycobacterium. Next base: position 183 of record JAHZKD010000029.1, on the reverse strand, counting down.
GAAATATCCTGGCCCATAACCGTTGTCGCCATATCGCGGCTCTCGGTGGCGCCGATGACGTGCGGAGCGAAGCCGAGTTGAGCGAAGGACTCGACGTTGTCTGCGACGGTAACACCCTTCTCGCTGGCCGAGATCAGCGACGAGTACACCGACTTGGGAAGCCGCTTCTTGGCCCGCTGCTGG
>JAHZKD010000247.1 GCA_022600605.1 Actinomycetes bacterium | reverse complement strand
TCGTCGGGGTAGTGGCTGTCAGATCCCACCCAGGTGGTCTGGGGCGGAATCCACGCCCAGCTTCGGTCAAGGCTGTCGTCGTGGCCGGAGCTCGTCATATTTCCCCCTCCAGTGTCGTGTAAGCGAAGGGCGGTCAATCACTGAAGACAGTGGTCCAGTCATGACGGATACTGGCGACCGTCCAGCCATTGATCTTGGCCAGCTCAAGTGATCTCTCGGCCCCTGCGACGTAATCGAATTCACGCTCGGAGTCATCATGGCGCACCAGGATCGGCAGTGACAGTCCGGGCCCGGCGTGGGTGTACTCCAGCATCTCGATGTCGCCGTTGGAGTTGCCCGCAGCCAGGATCGGGCGTCGGCCGGTGCGTCCCCAAATTCGTACGGGTTTGGCCGGACCATCGTTGAGGAATTCCGGCTTCGAGGTGGTCTTCAGTTGGCCATCCTCGAAGTGCAGCCCCACTGAACTGCCGATCACCCGTTCCGGCGGTACCGCGTACATCTGAGACGTGATCGGCCGCATGAAGTCTCGTCCGCCGCCGGAGGCGATGTAATTGGTGAAGCCGTATGCCTCCAGGAAACGCAGCAGCTCGATCATCGGGGAATAGCCGCACGCGGTGTAGGGACGCCGGAGTGTCGGGTGGGTGGCAGTGTCGAAGAACGACTTCACTTGCTCAGCGTGTTCGTCGACCGTGAGGCCTGCGTAAGCCGAAAGTATGCCTCCGGCAAGCACTTTGAGCGCCGAATCGTCACCCTGGTAATGCTCGGTCACGGCGTCGCCGAACCATCCCAGGTCGCCCGCGGCGGCGGCTTGGTACGGTTGCTTGTCCTTCAGCGGCGGGTCCTGGGCAGCCTGCTCGGCCAGTCGCCGGACCAGGAAGTCCAGCTGGATGTACGCCGGTTTCTCGCACCACAGGGTGCCGTCGTTGTCGAATACGGCGATACGCGCCTCGGGTGCGACGAAATCCGGGCCTTCACTGGTGACCCGGCCCACGAAATCCACGATCGCCTTCTTCGTGGGCCCGTCGGTCCAGGAGTCCAGGGTTCCCAATTCAGCCTCCGACAGATTCGATGGTGCCACCACTGGCTTCGATGGTGCCACCACTGGCTTCGATGGTGCCACCACTGGCCGCATAGTAGTGTCCGGCTAATCCAACGGCTCAACTAGGCGCTGGTATAGGAGCTGTCGCAGCCATCGATGGTTAGGCTGACTCGGCCTTCATCTGATGGAACAGATCGACGTAGTAGGGCAGGCATTGCTGCACCGCTTCCTCCGTGGTGAATGGCGGCTCGTAGCCGAGATCGCGTTGCGCTTTGGCGATCGAGAAATAGTTGTCCAGGTAGAGCCGTTCTACTGCGGTCGGCTCCAGCATCGGCTTGGGCAGTCCGAATCGAAAATGCAGCCACTCCCAGGCCGACATGAGAAGCCACACCGGGCGGCCGGGCACCCGCAGCTTCGGCCACGGCTGGCCGCACGCCTCAACCACCGGACGTGCGAAGTCGAACATGTTGATCGGCTCGCCGTCATTGATGAAGTACGCCTGTCCGGGGGCTGTGCCGCCCGGCACCAGGTGTTGTGCGGCGAGGATGAACCCGTGGATCAGATTGTGCACGTAGGAATTGTCGAGCTTGGTTTTCTTGTTTCCGACCAGCATTTTGACATGCCCGGCCAGCACACTCTCGAACAGCTTGCGGAACATCGTCTGATCGCCACGCCCCCAGATGCCACTGGGCCGGATGGAGCAAGTCAACAAGCCCTCTACCCCGTTCTGGGACAGTACGAACTTTTCGGCCACCACCTTGGTCTCGGTATAGAGATCATTGAAACGTTCGGTGTATGGCAGGGTTTCGTCGCCGCCCGAGATCCGCTGGCCGCCCATCACCACACTGTTGGACGCGGTGTAGACGAATCTTTTGACCCCACTCTTCTGCGCGGCGTGTACCAGGTTCTCAGTGCCGCTGACATTGACGGCGAAGCTGCGCTGGCGGTACTCCTCGGTGACCGAGGCGCCGCCCATCAGGTCGATGATCGCCGCGGTGTGAAAGATCGTGTCGACGCCGTCAACCACGGCGGCGACATCATCGGCGTCGGTGATATCGCCCTGGAATATTTCGAGCCGCGGATGTGCGGGTAGCGGTGAGGGGGCACGGTCGAAGGAGCGTACGTCGTGGCCGCGGTCCAGTAGTTCGGACACCAGGTTGGCTCCGACGAAACCGGAGCCTCCGGTCACGAGGACTCGGCCAAGCTCAGTCGTCAACGATGCATCGCCCATGGGGGCGAGCGTAACTGAAACGTGTTTCAATTTCGATAGGCGTTCGCTGAGATGATGTGGCGAATCATCCGTTGTCGTCGTCGCGGGCGGTCAGCGCCTGCTCCACCCGTTTGCGGGCTCCCGCTAAATGCTCCTCGCAACGTTTCGCAAGTTGTTCGCCCCGCTCCCACAGCTTCAGCGATGTATCAAGATCCAGCCCGCCATGCTCTAGCTGTTGTACGACATCGATGAGTTCGTCACGCGCGGCTTCGTACCCGAGTTCAGCAATAGGCTTCATCACCGATATCACCCAGCCTCGAGACCGTCGCTGGTCGCCATGAGGGTTCCGTCGGCCAGTCGCACCCGTAGCCGGGTGCCCGCCGGTGCGTCGGCAACAGACTGCAACACGTGTGCCGCCGCGTCCTCGGAAGATGCTGCTGGCTGCCTCTGCACCACCGCGTAGCCGCGGGCCAGCGTCGCTGCCGGTCCCAGCGTCGACAATCGCGCCGACAGGTGCCCGGTGCGTTGTGATTCGCTGGCCAACAGTCTGGTGATGTCTCGGTAGGCGGCTGTCTGCGCGCGGTGGACCTCCTCGGCGCGCGCGTGGATTGCATCAAGCGGCCTGGCCAGCACTGGCCTACTGCGGAGCTGGGAAAGGGTGCTCTGTTCGCGGTGCACCCAGCTGCGCAGCGCGCGTGCGCTGCGCCGGCGCAGATCGACTACCAGGGACTGCTCTGAGGAAGCGTCGGGCACGACCCGCTTAGCGGCGTCTGTCGGCGTGGCTGCACGCACGTCGGCGACAAGGTCGCACAGCGGGTTGTCCGGCTCGTGTCCGACCGCGCTGATAATCGGCGTCGTGCACCTGGCGATCTCGCGGCACAGCGTCTCGTCGGAGAACGGCAACAGATCCTCCACACTGCCACCTCCGCGGGCGAGCACGATGACGTCGACTTCCGTATCGGCGTCCAGTGCCCGCAGAGCCTCGACGATCTGGGGTACGGCGTTGGGCCCCTGCACCACCGCGTTGCGTACCGCGAAATGCACTGCGGGCCAGCGACTTCTCGCGACGGCGGTGATGTCATGTTCGGCGGCCGACGCCCGTCCGGTGATCAGCCCTATGGTTCTGGGCAGGAACGGGATCGGCCGCTTCAGGCGGGGATCGAACAGGCCCTCGGCGTCGAGTAGCCGGCGCAGTCGCTCGATTCGGGCCAACAGCTCACCGATTCCGACCGCCCTGATTTCGGTGACGCGCAGCGAGAAGGTGCCTCGTCCGGTGTAGAAGTTGGGCTTGCCGAAGACGATTACCTGGGTACCCTCGGCCATCTTCACCGGGGCGTTGACCACAAGGTCGCGCGGGCAGGTCAGTGACAGCGACATGTCGGCTGCCGGGTCACGCAGCGTGATGAAGGCCGTGTTCGAGCTTGGTCGCATTGTCAGCTGTGCGATTTGGCCTTCCACCCAGACGGCGCCGAGCCTGTCGATCCACCCTGCGACGCGGATGGCCACCGCGCGAACGGGGAACGGGTTGTCCGCCGACTGTCCCGGCGCGACGGCGCTCACTTGGCCGACGCGCGGGTGATCCTGTTGGCAAGCAGTGTCTGAAACGGAGCGCGCGCCTTGCTGGACTCCTCGTAGGTGAGCAACGCCTCCAGCTCTACGATCCGCATCGACGTCAAGCGGGCACGCAGTTGGGCGAGGGTCAACTCTTCGTAACCGAGCTCGGCGACGATCTGCGGGAGGGTAGCGGTGCCAACAGCGGATACCGACTCTCCGGAAGGCGCGGAGGCAGGCTTCTCCGGTTCCTCACTGAATAGCGCAAAGCGCCCTTCGGTCAGCCGCTCGCCGTCTCGGACGGGCAAGTCCAACACCTCGCCGCCGCTGTCGTCCTCGGTGTCGAGCTCGTCGTCGAAGGTCGCCCACTCGGGTTGCCCCTCTTTGACCGGGAATAGCGACCCGAGTGTCTCGTCGCCCCGGTTGACCAGGTCAGCCACATCCTGCTGCATCTTCATCACCAGCTGGGCGATCTGGCTTGCCACGGTCATCGGGTACATGAGGATGGTCTGGGGAAGCTTGCGGGTTTCCTCAAGAGCGGTCACCGCCGCACCTACCAGCAGACGGACCCCATACGGTGCTGTTGCCATGACCTATAGCCTACGGCTGGGCGGTTTGGGGCGAGGTCAGTACCCTCGTAGGCATGTCGTCGACTGTCAACATGGGTGTTCCGGGTGCCAGCCACAGTGCTCTGAACTCGGTTGCCGGTGCAGATCCCGGTAAGCGGGTGCTGCTGGCCGAACCCCGTGGATACTGCGCTGGCGTCGACCGCGCGGTGGAGACCGTCGAGCGCACGCTGGAGAAGCACGGCGCGCCGGTGTATGTGCGCCACGAGATCGTCCACAACCGCCATGTCGTCGAGACGCTGGCCAACGCGGGTGCGGTGTTCGTTGAAGAGACCGACGAGGTGCCCGAGGGCGCGATAGTCGTATTCTCCGCCCATGGTGTGGCACCGACTGTGCACCAGACCGCGGCCGAGCGTGACCTCAACGTCATCGACGCCACCTGTCCGTTGGTCACCAAGGTTCACAACGAGGCCAAGCGGTTTGCTCGCGACGACTACGACATTCTGCTGATCGGCCACGAGGGCCACGAAGAGGTTGTTGGTACCGCTGGGGAAGCCCCGGATCACGTGCAGATCGTGGATGGCCCTGATGCTGTCGAGGACGTCGTCGTCCGCGACCCCAGCAAGATCATCTGGCTATCCCAGACCACTCTGAGCGTTGACGAGACGATGGAGACCGTGCGGCGGCTGCGTGAGCGCTTCCCGACGTTGCAGGACCCGCCCAGCGACGACATCTGCTATGCCACTCAGAACCGTCAGGTCGCGGTCAAGGCGATGGCACCAGAATGCCAACTGGTGATCGTGGTCGGCTCGCGCAACTCCTCCAATTCCGTCCGCCTGGTTGAGGTCGCCCTGGGCGCGGGGTCCGATGCTTCGTACTTGGTGGACTACGCCGAGGACATCGAGCCGCAGTGGCTGGAGGGCGTGACGACGGTGGGCGTCACCTCCGGTGCGTCGGTCCCCGAGGTGCTGGTGCGCGGCGTGCTGGAGCGGTTGGCCGAGTACGGCTTTGACGTCGTGCAGCCAGTCACCACGGCCAACGAGACGTTGGTATTCGCCTTGCCTCGAGAGATCCGGCCGGCACGGCGTTAGTCCCGCGGCTCACTTACCAAGCGGTTAGACGTCCGCGGTTAGACGTCCGCGGTTAGACGTCCGCGGTTAGACGTCGTAGTCCCACCGGTCGGCCTCGGGATTTCGCTGGCCGCGTCGCCGGGTCTGGTATTCCGGCTGGTCGTCGGCGTCGTCTGCACTGCGGTAACGCGCCCGTGAGATTGGGTGGTGCGATCCGTTTCCCACTGGAGTATGCGGTTCCAGCGGCTCGTAACCCTCGTAGCGGCCGCGCGGTTGCCGACGCTCGCGACGCTCGGACCGGTCGCGGGTTGCCCGGCGTTCGCTTGGCGGGACGCCTCGACGAGGGTCTCGTTCCGAGGATGCACGAGACCGACGGTGCGGCTCGGCAGCGGGGGCTGCGTCGGGTCGGGGGCGGCGTGGGCGGGAACGCTGTGCATCCATGGCCGGGTCGGTGACCTCTGCGTTGGGCGGGCGCGCATGCCGCGAACGGGACGGGGTCCCGGCGCGCTGGCGGCCGCCCCCCGCCCGGGAGGACCGGCCGGGGTTGGTTTTGGGTGCGCCGCTGGGGCGCCGGTCGACCGAATGACGACGTCGTGGCTCTCGCGTGGCGGAATCAGAGGCCGACTCCCTGCCCAGCAGTGAGGACAACTTCGTCGCGAGCCAGCCGGGGGTGGCGTCTGCGTCGTCTGCGACCTGCTGGCCGTCTTGAGCCGAGGCGCCCAGGTACCAGCGGATTGCGCCGATCAGCAGCACGGCCGCCGAGGTGAAGAACATCAGCGGAAACCGCTCGATCAACGGGTACCCGCAGTTGATCAGGATGTCCTTGATGCCGTCGATCTCGGAGAAGTACATCAAGTAATAGGCGCCGGGCACCATCACGAACAGGATCAGGGGCGGCTGGATAACCGCGGTGAACACCGCGGCCTGCCGTACTGCCAGCACCGCCGCCAGGCAGCCGAGCGCATACAGCACGGCGAATATTCCGGTCAGCTCCTTGCCGCCGGAGCCGAGGTCGAAGGCGAAGCCGATCGCCGATGCGACGACTGCAATGAGGACCGCACCCCACCATGGAACACCCGGGAAGTCGGGGTGCATGGAGCGGTGATCGGCCGGTATCGACGGCCGCGCGCTCTGTCCTGACACAGGTCGACCGTACCGGCTCGCATCCCAAGACGCCGCCAGCGCGTGATGGCGTGCCGATGACTTCTCCTAGACTCTGGAGGCCGTGGGCCTGAATCTGGGAATCGTCGGACTGCCAAACGTCGGAAAGTCGACCTTGTTCAATGCGCTGACGCGCAACAATGTGCTGGCCGCCAACTATCCCTTCGCCACGATCGAGCCGAACGAAGGTGTGGTGGCGCTCCCAGATCCACGACTCGGCGAGCTGGCCAGAATCTTTGCCTCCGAGAAAGTGGTGCCCGCGCCGGTAACGTTTGTCGACATCGCCGGCATCGTCAAAGGAGCGTCCGAGGGCGCCGGCCTAGGCAATAAATTCCTGGCCAACATCCGCGAGAGCGACGCAATCTGCCAGGTAGTGCGGGTATTCGCCGACGACGACGTCGTGCACGTCGATGGTCGGGTGGATCCCAAATCCGATATCGAGATCATCGAGACCGAGTTGATCCTCGCTGACCTGCAGACGCTTGAGCGGGCGCTGCCGCGGCTGGAGAAAGAGGCCCGGACTCACAAGGACCGCAAGCCTGTGCTCGACGCGGCCACTGTGGCACAGCAAGTGCTAGACAGCGGCAAGACACTCTTCTCGGGCAGTGTGGACGTGTCGCTGCTTCGGGAGCTGAATCTGATGACCTCCAAACCATTCCTGTACGTGTTCAACGCCGACGAGTCGGTGCTCACCGATTCAGCACGGCTGGCCGAGTTGGGTGACTTGGTCGCACCGGCTGACGCGGTCTTTCTGGACGCCAAGATCGAGGCGGAGCTCCAGGAACTCGATGAGGAGTCGGCTGCCGAGCTTCTCGAGTCGATCGGTCAGACCGAGCGCGGCCTAGATGCGTTGGCGAGGGCCGGTTTTCATACACTGAAGTTGCAGACTTACCTGACGGCGGGCCCGAAAGAGGCGCGCGCCTGGACGATTCACCAGGGCGATACCGCGCCCAAGGCCGCGGGCGTCATCCATACAGATTTTGAGAAGGGCTTCATCAAGGCCGAGATTGTGTCCTACGACGACCTCTTCGCTGCCGGCTCCATGGCCGCCGCGAAAGCCGCGGGCAAGGTGCGGATGGAGGGCAAGGACTACGTGATGGTCGACGGCGATGTGGTCGAGTTCCGGTTCAACGTGTAGAGCCGTTTACCCTCCGGGGGCAGCCGCCGCCGACTTATCATGGGGTATGACTAGGGTCGGCCATGTTCTCGCGGCAGCGGTCACCACCGTATTGGCATTGGCCGGGGTGTCGGGGGCGGACGTCGCTCATGCGGGGCCGCCTCCCCTCCCTCCTCCTTGTTCCTTCACCCTCTCCCCGCCACAAATCGTGCAGGTCGACGGCGTCGAGGTGGTCACCGCGACCGTGGCACCTGATGTGTGCGGGCCCCCAGCTACTCCGGCGCAAAGCGTCGCCTGTTTGCAGATACAGGGTGATCAGCCCATTCGCTGCTACCCGAGCGACAGCACGGGTAGCGCGCAGGTTTACTCCGATCCGTACGTTGCCGGTGCCACCTATGTCGCGACAGGCAGGGGATGCGGCGCTTGGATCGGACAGCCGCCAGCGGGGGATTGCCAACTGCTCGGTCCGTATTCCGCGACGTTCTAGTGGGCGGATGCGAAGCCCGGGTCAGCCGGCCCGGTACTCCACAATTGCGTCACGGCTGAGTAGGTCCTCACCGGTGATCACCACCAATTCGGTCGGCGACAGCCGATAGGTGGTGCTGGCGTTGCGGGCCTCGAAGCCTGCCGGGATCACCCGCACATCGTCTAACCGCAGGACGGCCCCGTCCTGTAACCGGGTTCCGGTGTATTCATAGGTTCCGTCGGCTTCGCGACAGATCACCATCGCCGAGCGTGTGGTGTGCGCGATAGCGACGGCGTGTTGACGGGCGTCGCAACGCGCGGTGCTGTCGATGAAACCGTGATCGTCCATCGCGAGCCCGGCAGGTTCAGGCAGCGGCGCCACAGGTTCAGGCGCCGGCGCCACAGTTGTCGGCTTGGCCGGCGGGACAACCTGCTTGGGTGCGGTATTCGGTTGGGCGGGAAGGGATTGCGTCTGCGGGGGTTCCTCATCGGCGGAGTGCAGCATTCCGAAGACGATGCCAAGTGTCGCGATCGACGCCAACACGATGGAGATGGCCGAACCCCTAGCTTTGCGCACCCCACGCACCGGGGCCTCGAGTGGCGGGGCGGGTTCGGTCTGCGTCGGCATGCCTGCGCTCCCTCGTTGCGGTGCCGAATGAATGTGCTGGTGAATAGCAAACCACCTGCATTGCGGGCGTCGCGCCACCTCTGTCGGCGTTTCGCCGCCGAGATGGGCGCCACTCAGCTTAGGGGAGGACGGATAGTTCCTCGCCGAGCTGGTACCCGGTCGCTATCGGCAACGTATCTCCACTCCAGAAAGATCCTGGATCAAACCAATTGTATTGCTTCTCGGTCCTCAACAAACCCATCTCCTCGTAGGTGATGGCGACTACCTCGGCGCAGTACGCGGTTTCCAGTCCGGCACTGAACTTCTCCGCCTTCCGGCGTTCCACGGATTGGCGAACTTTTTTGTGCACGAACGGGATCCCACGGGTGAAGTCGGCGGTGTTGGGAACACGGCCGCGGATCCAGCGGCCAGTCAACCGGGCTGTGGTCGGGAACGCAGTGCCGTCCATCCTCGCTATCACCCGCAGCGCCCGATCTTCCTGATCGCGACTGGCATAGGGTGTGAGCTGACGCAGCCAGCAGCGTTGGTCATAGGTCCCGGTCCAGCGCTCCACAGCTTGACGCAGGTCGTTGAGCTGAACTCCACGATGATTGGTACCTGTCCACATATCGACGAGCTTGTCGCCAAGCTCGGCATGCCAGATCAGTGGCGGCAAATCGTCGAGTGCGACCGTCATCCCAACATGGTTGACCGGGCTGTTTGTCATCGACTGGATGGCGCGGTCGGGGCGGGAGTGTCCGCGGAACAACCAGATGTCGCCGGTGCGGGTCTCGTCCAGTGCGCGCTGCAGTGACACCGTGCTTGGATTCACCCCCGCAGCTTAGGCAGACTGAGTCCATGCGTGGAATCTGGAAGTGGGTTGGACTTGCCGGTGTCGCCGGTGTCGTAGCAGGCGGTGTGCTCGTCGCGCGCGATCAACGTCGTCGAAATTCCTACACCCCGGACGACATCCGGGCCCGTCTGCATCAACGGCTGGCCGAGGCTGAGGCCAAGTCCG
>JAHZKD010000246.1 GCA_022600605.1 Actinomycetes bacterium | reverse complement strand
GGCGCCGGCTGATGCCGGCGCCGCCTCTTTGGTATGCCGGTCCACCCCAGCCCCGGCCTTCTCATGAGCCTCTTACGTCAGATAAGTAACTCCTAAAACTTTTGTCTCATGTGTAACAGGCCAGGCCTGTCGTTCGACAGACTTGATAGCCGCAGAGTGAGAACGCACCACGAACACTTCACTCGCGGGCCTTGAGTTACAACGGTCGGGGAAGGACCGCAGAGATGAACATTCGTAAGGTTGTCACCACCGGCCTCATGGCCACCGCGATTTCCGGAGCGCTCGCCGCCGTCCCGATGGCCCTCGACGACGCAGTCAGCCCGATGGCTACCGCGCAGGCCTACTCCGTCAACTGGGACGCGATCGCGCAGTGCGAGTCTGGCGGAAACTGGTCGATCAACACAGGCAACGGCCACTACGGCGGCCTGCAGTTCAAGCAGGCGACCTGGGCCTCCAATGGCGGCGTGGGCCACCCCGCGGCCGCATCGCGCGCCGAGCAGATCCGGGTGGCCGAGAACGTGCTGCAGACCCAGGGGATCAAAGCCTGGCCTACGTGCGGCGCGAAGGGCTTGGCTGCTCAGGTGTGGGGCTCTGCCCCGGCCGCCCCCGCGACCCCCACGGCTGCACCCGCCGCAGTGGTTCCCGCGAAGGTGAGCGGGTGTGCGGCGATGCCGAACTCCGTCTTCGGCGGCTTCCTCGACCTGCGCAAGATGTGCACGGCGCTGCTGACTCCGCGCGCCGCGCGCTGACGACCAGCAGAACTCAGCCTGCGGCGTCGGTGGCGGTAGGCAGGATGAACGCCGAACGCCCCGCGATGGACGACAGGTGAGATGTCACCGCGCGTTCGGGGATCAGGGCGGTGGCCTGGCTGGCGATACCGCCGAGAAACGGCGGCCGCATGTTGACGATCCTGCCGATCGTCGCTGATTCCCGCACCACCCTTCCGACACGGCGTCTTCGGAAGCTCCCGTATGCCGCAACGGCGGTGGGCAGGTCGGGTGCCAGCTCGATAAAACGGGCCAGAATCGCCGCGTCTTCGAGCCCTTGACACCCGCCCTGCCCGAGATGGGGCCGCATCGGGTGGGCGGCGTCACCGACGAGCACAGCAGTCCCGCGGGACCAGTGCTTGGGCTGGACACGATCGAAAATGTCATTGCGCAGCAGATCCGCGGGGTCGGTCGAGTCGATCAGCTCAGGTATCGGCGCAGCCCACGAAGCCAGCTTTCCTCTCAGATAGGCGTGGTCGCCGCCAGCGGCGCTGCTGCCCTCCGGGGCGCGTTCGGTGGCGAACCAGTAGGTGTGGTCGGGCCCCAGTGGCACGTGGCCGACCTCGGTCCCGTTCCCCATGGTCGTGCCGGCCAGTGCGGGATCGAGAGGGTAGGTGGCCACGCCGCGCCAGGCTGTGTACCCGACGTAGCGGTGCGGCAGCGGACCGTTAAGGGTGCGCGCCACCATCGAGTTGACGCCATCGGCGCCGATTACTGCGTCGGCTTCGCGACTCTGTGAATCCGCCAATGTGACCCGAGCCGTGGAACCGGTGATCGTCAGTCGGCTCGCCGTCAATCCGGCCTGGACCGCGTCGGCAGGCAATGCACTACGCAGAATGTCGGTCAGCGCAGACCGGCGCACCACCACCAGAGGCTCGCCGAGCGCTTCGACGATCCGCTGATCCGATAGGTGGCGCAGCCACCTACCACTGCGCCGGCGGATCGCTCCGCCGGTCACCCTGGCGCCTGAGCGTCGGACTGCGTCGCCCAGTCCGATCTCATCCAAGGCGGCCAGCGCGTTGGGCCAGATGCTGATGCCCGCGCCCGTGGTGGTATCGGTGCGCTGCTCAACCACCGCCACATGATGTCCAGCTCGGCGCAGGGCGACCGCGGTAGCCAAACCGGCGATACCGGCACCAATCACGGTGATCTGCGCGGCCATCAGAGCTGACAGTATCTCGCCGATACCCGTCGTCAGCCCTGGCGGCCCCGACACGCTCGGGTAGCGTCAGACGGCATGGGGCATCCGGGAAATGAAGCCGATCGCGAGTTCGACATCGTCGTCTACGGGGCCACCGGGTTCGTCGGCAAGCTGACTGCTGAGTACCTCGCCTCCGCAGGAGGCGGGGCCCGCATTGCCCTGGCCGGCCGTTCCACCGACCGCCTGCGAGCCGTGCGCGAGTCGCTCGGCGATACGGCGCACTCCTGGCCGTTGTTCGCCGCCGACGCCTCACAGCCCGCAACCCTCGACGCGATGGCGGCCCGCACGCGGGTGGTGATCAGCACCGTCGGGCCCTATCTGCGCTACGGCTTGCCCCTGGTCGCCGCCTGCGCGGCCGCCGGTACCGACTATGCCGACCTGACGGGCGAACCGTTGTTCGTCCGGGAATGCATCGACCTGTACCACAAGCAGGCCGTCGACACCGGCGCACGGATCGTTCATGCGTGCGGGTTCGACTCCATCCCTTCGGATCTGACGGTGTTCGCGCTCTACCGACAGGCCGAACGGGACCGGGCCGGCCAGCTGGCCGACACCAACTTCGTGGTGCGCCGATTCGCCGGCGGTGTCTCCGGTGGCACGGTCGCGTCCATGACCGAGCTCGCCCGACAAGCATCCGCGGACCCCGACGCACGTCAGTTGCTCAACGACCCCTACACACTGACGCCGGACCGTTCGGCGGAGCCGGGGCTCGGCGCCCAACCCGACGCGCGGTGGCGCCGCGGGCGCGACATCGCCCCCGAGCTCGACGGCTACTGGGTTGGCGCCTTCGCGATGGCGATTCCCAACACGCGCATCGTCCGTCGTACCAATGCGCTACTGGAATACGCCTACGGCAGGCGATTCGAGTACGCCGAGCAGATGAGCCTCGGCCGCTCGATCGTCGCCCCGCTGGCCGCGGCGATGGCAACCGGCGGCAACGTCGCGACAGTCAGGCTCGGAAGCCGATTCCTTGATCGCGTGCCGCGCAGGCTGCTTGAGCGGGTGTTGCCCAAGCCCGGTACCGGGCCCAGCGAACACACACGGGAGAAGGGGCACTACACCGTCGAGACCTATACCACCACCTCCAGTGGCGCCCGCTACGTCGCGCGCATGTCCCAGCAGGGTGACCCCGGCTACAAAGCGACATCAGTGTTGTTGGGTGAAAGCGGACTGGCGCTTGCGCTGGACCGCGAACAGCTCTGTGAACTGCGGGGAGTGCTGACACCCGCAGCAGCGATGGGGGACGCATTGCTCAATCGGTTCCCCGCCGCAGGGGTGTCGTTAGAGGTCTCCGGGCTGCATTGACCGATCTTCGGTCGTCGGGCAGCGTCCTGGCGGCAACCGGGGCGGGCCCCCGGGGGACACCTTGGGCGGGTTCCCACGGGCGAGATGTCGTCCGTCCCGTCGGGTGGCGGCGAGGCGCCCGCGGCGCCTTCCTAGAATGGCTCGGTGACCCCGAGTTCCCAACCCGCCGCCAACAATGGCATCGAAGGGGCGCAGGCCCTCCCCAAATCGTGGGATCCCGGGGCGGTGGAGAGCTCGCTGTACGAGGGGTGGGTCAACGCCGGCTACTTCGGCGCCGATCCCGCCAGTGAGAAGCCCGCCTACGCGATCGTCTTGCCGCCACCCAATGTCACCGGCAATCTGCACATGGGTCACGCACTCGACCACACGCTGATGGACGCGCTGACGAGGCGCAAGCGCATGCAGGGTTATGAGGCTCTCTGGCTCCCCGGTATGGACCACGCCGGAATCGCCACCCAATCGCTGGTGGAGAAGCAGCTCGCAGTCGACGGCAAGACCAAAGAAGATTTCGGTCGCGAGCTATTCATCGACAAGATCTGGGACTGGAAACGGGAGTCCGGCGGCACCATCGGGTCCCAGATGCGCGCCCTGGGTGACGGTGTCGACTGGAGCCGCGATCGCTTCACCATGGATGACGGCCTGTCGCGCGCGGTGCGCACAATCTTCAAGAAGCTCTTCGACGCGGGGCTGATCTACCAAGCTGAGCGGCTTGTCAACTGGTCGCCGGTGCTTGAGACCGCGATCTCCGACCTCGAGGTCAAATACGAGGACGTCGAGGGCGAACTGGTGTCGTTCAGGTACGGGTCGATGGACGACGAGGAGCCCCATGTCGTGGTGGCGACCACCCGCCTGGAGACGATGCTCGGTGATACCGCCATTGCTGTGCATCCAGACGATGAGCGATACCGCCATCTGGTCGGCCGCACGCTGCCCCATCCGTTTCTGACTCGTGACATCGTTATCGTTGCCGACGGCCATGTCGACCCGGAGTTCGGTACGGGCGCAGTCAAAGTCACGCCCGCCCATGACCCGAACGACTTCGAGATCGGCATGCGACACCAGTTGCCGATGCCATCGATGCTGGACACCAAAGGCCGGATCGCCGACACCGGAACGCCATTCGACGGCATGGACCGGTTCGATGCGCGGGTGGCAGTCCGCGAAGCACTGGCAGGACAGGGTCGCATCGTCGCCGAGAAACGCCCCTACCTGCACAGCGTGGGCCACTCCGAGCGCAGCGGGGAGCCGATTGAGCCGCGCCTGAGCCTTCAGTGGTGGGTTAAGGTCGAATCCTTGGCCAAAGCGGCTGGCGACGCAGTTCGCAACGGTGACACCGTGATTCATCCGGCGAGCCTGGAACCCCGCTGGTTCGCCTGGGTCGACAACATGCACGATTGGTGCATCTCTCGTCAGCTGTGGTGGGGTCACCGCATCCCAATCTGGCACGGGCCCCACGGCGAAACTGTCTGTGTGGGGCCCGATGAGACGCCGCCGCCCGGTTGGGAGCAGGACGCCGACGTACTCGACACATGGTTCAGCTCAGCACTGTGGCCGTTCTCCACGATGGGTTGGCCAGATCACACCGCCGAGTTGGCGAAGTTCTATCCGACCACGGTGTTGGTGACCGGCTACGACATCCTTTTCTTCTGGGTTGCGCGGATGATGATGTTCGGGACGTTCGTCGCAGACGATCCCGCGATCACTCAGGGGGGCACTCGCGCTCCGCAGGTGCCCTTCCAAAACGTGTTCCTACACGGCCTGATCCGTGACGAGTTCGGCCGCAAGATGAGCAAATCCCGCGGAAACGGCATCGACCCACTCGAATGGGTGCAGACCTTCGGCGCCGACGCGCTGCGGTTCACCCTGGCCCGGGGCGCGAGCCCAGGGGGCGATCTGGCCATCGGCGAGGACCACGCCCGAGCGGCGCGCAACTTCGCCACAAAACTTTTCAATGCAACCCGTTTCGCGTTACTCAACGGGGCCGCGATGAGCCCGTTGGCCGAAGAGCAAAAGGCGCAGGCCGACAGCCTGATGTCCCACGATCTCACCGATGCTGACCGTTGGATTCTCGGTAGGCTGGAAGAAGTTCGCGCCGAGGTGGATTCGGCGTTGGATAGCTACGAGTTCAGCAAGGCGTGTGAGGCGCTCTACCACTTCGCGTGGGATGAGTTCTGTGACTGGTATTTAGAGTTAGCGAAGGTGCAGTTGGGATCCCAAGAGGCCCAGCGCGTCTCGAATACCACCGTAGTTTTGGCGGCGGTGCTGGACACCCTGCTCAAGCTGCTGCATCCGGTGATGCCGTTCGTGACCGAGGTACTGTGGAAAGCCCTGACCGGCGGTGAGTCACTGGTCATCGCCGACTGGCCTACGCCCTCTGGATTCGCCGTGGATCATGCTGCGGCACAACGTGTAGCCGACATGCAGAAGTTGATCACCGAGGTGCGCCGGTTCCGTAGCGACCAGGGCCTTGCCGACCGGCAGAAGGTGCCCGCCCGATTGTCCGGCATCACTTCTGCAGGGCTCGACGCGCAAGTTCAGCCGGTCGCTGCCCTGGCCTGGTTGACCCCACCGGCCGATATTTTCGCCCCGTCGGCGTCGCTGGAGGTGCGGTTGTCGGCGGCCACGGTCGTTGTCGAACTCGACACATCGGGCACCGTCGACGTGGCGGCCGAACGACGACGGTTGGAGAAGGAGCTGGCCGCTGCGCAGAAGGAACTGGCGGGCACCGCCGGCAAGCTCGCCAACGCGGGGTTCCTCGCCAAGGCGCCCGCCGAGGTCGTCGACAACATTCGAGCCCGCCAACAGGTTGCTGGTGAAGAAGTGGACCGCATCACCGCCAGGCTTGAGTCGTACCCCCAATGACCGACGAACCCGAACCGACCCCGGACGAGATCGCTTCGTTGCTTCAGGTCGAGCACCTGCTGGACCAGCGCTGGCAAGAGACCATGATCGAACCGAGCACCGTGCGGATCTCGGCGCTGATGGAGATGCTCGGGTCGCCGCAGCTTGGGTATCCCTCGATTCACATCGGCGGAACTAACGGCAAGACATCGGTGGCCAGAATGATTGACGCGCTGCTGACCGCCCTGTCCCGTCGCACCGGCCGCACCACGAGCCCGCACCTACAGTCTGCGGTGGAACGGATCTCCATCGACGGTTCGCCGGTCAGCCCGGCGACATACGTCAATACCTATCGCGAGATCGAGCCTTTCGTCGAGCTTGTCGACCAACAGTCGCAGGCAGGTGCTCTCGGCGACATAGGTCCCCGGCTGAGCAAGTTCGAGGTGGTGACCGCGATGGCGTTCGCTGCGTTCGCCGACGCCCCGATCGACGTAGCAGTCGTCGAGGTAGGGCTCGGCGGCCGATGGGATGCCACCAACGTCATCAACGCCCCCGTGGCGGTCATCACGCCCATCGGCATTGACCACGTGGCTTATCTCGGCGAGACCCTCGCCGAGATCGCCGGCGAGAAGGCCGGGATCATCACGAAACAATCTGAAGAACTGGTGCCCTTGGGCACAGATCCGAGCACAGTCGCGGTGATCGCCCGTCAGCCACCGGAGGCGATGGAGGTACTGCTGGCCCAGGCGGTGCGTGCCGACGCCGCGGTCGCCCGTGAGGACTCGGAGTTCGCCGTGCTCAGCAGGCAGCTGGCCGTCGGCGGGCAACTGCTTGAGCTGCAGGGGCTCGGCGGGTTGTACTCCGATGTATTCCTTCCCTTGCACGGCGAGCACCAGGCTCATAACGCCGCCGTAGCGCTGGCGGCCGTCGAGGCGTTCTTCGGGGCCGGCGCAGAGCGCCAGCTCGACATCGACGCCGTTCGGGCCGGCTTCGCCGCCGTCGCCGCACCGGGCAGGCTGGAGCGGATGCGTAGCGCTCCAACAGTTTTCATCGATGCAGCACATAATCCGGCCGGAGCCGCCGCGCTGGCTCGAGGGCTGGAGGAGGAGTTCGACTTCCGGTATCTCGTCGGCGTCGTCTCGATCATGGCCGACAAGGACGCCGCCGGCATACTGGCGGAGCTCGAGCCGGTGCTGGACCAGATCGTGGTCACCCACAACGGGTCGCCCCGGGCGCTCGACGTCCAAACACTGACCCTCGAAGCCGAGGAGCGCTTCGGCCCGGAGCGCGTCATCGCCGCCGAAGCACTGCCCGATGCCATCGAGACGGCAACCGCATTGGTTGAAGAGGCCGGCAACGAGGCCGACGGTCTCGGCGGTATGGGTGGGGTCGGCGTCGTGATCACTGGATCAGTGGTCACCGCCGGCGTGGCGCGGAGCCTGTTCGGAAAGGACCCCGATTGAGCGAGCAGTCACCACCATCGAGCCCCGCGGATATGGGCCCGGATCCGTGGAAGAGCTTTCGCGGCGTCATGGCCGGCACGTTGATTCTGGAAGCCATCGTCGTTCTGCTGGCGCTGCCCGTCGTCGGTGCCGTCGGGGGCGGTCTGTCGACCGGTTCGACGGCATTCCTCATCGGTCTGGCAGTGCTGCTGGTGCTTATGACTGGTCTCCAGGGCCGGTCGTGGGCCATCTGGGCCAACCTTGGCGTGCAGGTGCTGCCGGTCATCGGGTGGGTGATTTACCCGGGTGTCGGCTTCATCGGGCTGCTGTTCACCGTCGTTTGGCTGCTCATCGCCTACTTGCGGGCCGAAGTGCTCCGTAGGCAGAAGCGCGGCCTGCTTCCCGGCCAACAGCCCCCGGGCGACTGAATTTCATGACTTGATGCACTGGGCGCGGGCCCGTTCCTCGCCGCTTCGCCGTCGTCTAGGCTGTCGGCCGTGAATGAGCGCACCCTCGTACTGATCAAGCCCGACGGCGTTCAGCGCCGCGTCATCGGAGAGATCCTCAACCGAATTGAAGGCAAAGGCCTCACCATCGCAGCCCTGGAACTGAAGAACGTCGGCGATGAGCTGGCACGTGCGCACTACGCTGAGCACGAGGACAAACCGTTCTTTGCCTCATTGCTGGAGTTCATCACTTCGGGTCCGGTGGTGGCCGCGATATTGGAGGGGCCACGCGCCGTCGCGGCGTTCCGGCAGCTGGCCGGCGGGACCGATCCCGTCGAAAAGGCCACACCCGGCACGATCCGCGGTGACCTGGGGTTGGAGACCCAATTCAACCTCGTTCACGGCTCCGATTCGCCGGATTCGGCTGCCCGGGAGATCGACCTTTGGTT
Source organism: Actinomycetes bacterium (assembly GCA_022600605.1). Lineage (GTDB taxonomy): Bacteria > Actinomycetota > Actinomycetes > Mycobacteriales > Mycobacteriaceae > Mycobacterium. The sequence continues at coordinate 8,065 of JAHZKD010000246.1, read as the reverse complement.
CCCCGGCCGGTAACGGAACGGCGCAGCCTGATCCGTATTGCCCTCGTGATGTGGGATACTGGCCCCGGGTGACCAGCCTTACAACCAAGGTTGGCTACCCGGATGAAGACTTCGACGACGCGACCACCGCAACCGCGGTGCGGCGCAGACCGTCCAGCCATCATTCAGACCGGCACCGAGATTGTTCCCCCGTGGATCGCTTGGGGCGAGACCATAACAAGTGCGGGAGTTGTTGGCCCGGACAAAAAATCGAAGCCCTCGCGTGGCCGCGTCAGCACCAATGACGCGCCCGGGGGCTTGAGGAGAGTACGTGGCCGACAATGAGAACCTTGAAGCCCCTAGCCACAACCTCCCGGAAGAGACCGAGCACATCGCGGTCTCGTCCGGTGAAGCTGTCTCGTCCGGTGAGGCGGTCTCGTCCGGTGAAGCCAAGGACGCACTGTCGGCTGAACGGCTGAGGGTTCATTCGCTGGCCCGGACCCTGGGCACCACCAGCAAGCGGATCATCGAAGCGCTAGTCGAGCTCGACGGCCGTACCCGCAGCGCCCACTCCACGTTGGGCCGTGATGAGGCCGACCGAGTGCGTGAAGCCCTCTCCGGTCCCGGTTCTACACCCCAGCCCGAAGCCCTCTCGGAAGCGGAATCCGCGGCGATTACCGACCCAGTGGCTGAGGCGCCAATTACCGACCCAGTGGCAGAGCCGCCAATTACCGACCCAGTGGCAGAGCCGCCAATCACCGACCCGGTGGCAGAGCCGCCTATCACGAACGCGGTGGCTGAGGAGGAACCGGAGTCCGGGCTGATCCTGGAAACCCGCGGCTCCAGCCCGGCCGAACCCGCCGATTACTTGCCGTTGTTTGTGGCTCCGCAGCCCATGGAGTCGAAAGGCGGCAAAGGCAGCGAAGGTGGCGTCTACGAGGATGACGACGCCGAGGGTGATGACGACCCCCAGGATTCCGATGATGACGGGCCCGATCCTCCGACCGCCAAGCGCCGCAGACGTGGACGTCGCGGCCGCGGGCGCGGGCGCGGCGAGCAGAACGGTGACGATTCGTCCCCGGAGGCCGACGCCGACACCGACGCTCAGAGCAGCAGTGATCAGACCGGCTCTGGTGAGGATGCCGACGACGACGACGACAACGACGGCGGCGACGATGGGCCGGGTGCCGATGGCGGCAAAACCCGTCGGCGTCGGCGCCGACGCCGCAAGTCCGGCTCCGGAGCTGACAATGACGGCGGCACGTCATCTGACGATCCGCCCAATACCGTCGTCCATGAGCGCCCCGCACGGCGTTCGAAGGGCGGAAACGGTGACTCGTCGGGCAACGAGATCCAAGGGATCAGCGGGTCGACTCGGTTGGAAGCCAAGCGTCAGCGGCGCAGGGATGGCCGTGATGCCGGGCGTCGCCGGCCGCCAATCCTGAGCGAGGCTGAGTTCCTGGCACGGCGCGAAGCGGTCGAGAGGACAATGGTCGTCCGCGACAAAGTACGCACCGAACCGCCGCACGAGGGTGCCAGCTATACGCAGATAGCGGTGCTCGAGGATGGCGTGGTCGTCGAACACTTCGTCACCTCGGCGGCCTCGGCGTCCCTGGTCGGCAATATTTACCTCGGCATCGTGCAGAACGTTCTGCCGTCGATGGAAGCGGCCTTCGTGGACATCGGCCGTGGCCGCAACGGCGTGCTCTACGCCGGTGAGGTCAACTGGGAGGCCGCCGGCCTCGGGGGCGCTCAACGCAAGATCGAGCAAGCCCTCAAGCCCGGCGACTACGTCGTCGTCCAGGTCAGCAAGGATCCGGTCGGCCATAAGGGTGCACGGCTGACGACGCAGGTTTCGCTGGCTGGCCGCTATCTGGTGTATGTGCCCGGCGCGTCGTCCACCGGCATCAGTCGAAAGCTGCCCGACACTGAACGCCAGCGGCTCAAGGAGATTCTGCGCGAGGTCGTTCCCTCCGATGCGGGCGTGATCATTCGGACCGCCTCCGAGGGGGTTAAGGAATCCGACATCCGCACCGACGTCGACCGTCTGCAGGAGCGTTGGAACCAGGTCGAGGCGAAAGCCGACGAGACCAGGAAAAAGGCTGCAGGAGCAGCGATCCCGCTCTACGAAGAGCCCGATGTGCTGGTCAAAGTCATCCGTGACCTCTTCAACGAGGACTTCGCTGGTCTGATCGTGTCTGGCGAGGACTCCTGGAAGACGATCAACGACTATGTCAATGCCGTCGCGCCAGAGTTGGCATCGCGCATGACGAAGTACGAGGACGCTGATTCGTCGGGAGTCGCTACGGGCCCCGACGTCTTTGCCGTGCATCGGATCGACGAACAACTCGCCAAGGCTATGGACCGCAAGGTGTGGCTGCCCTCTGGCGGCACACTGGTCATCGACCGCACTGAGGCGATGACCGTTGTCGATGTCAACACCGGCAAGTTCACCGGATCCGGCGGCAACCTCGAACAGACCGTAACCCGCAATAACCTGGAAGCTGCCGAGGAGATTGTCAGGCAGTTGAGGCTGCGTGACATCGGCGGAATCATCGTCATCGACTTCATCGACATGGTTCTGGAGAACAACCGAGATCTGGTGCTTCGCCGGCTGACTGAGGCGTTGGCCCGAGATCGTACGCGCCACCAGGTCTCGGAGGTGACGTCGCTGGGGCTGGTCCAGCTGACCAGGAAGCGTCTGGGCACCGGACTGATCGAGGCGTTCTCCACTACGTGTACGCACTGCAGCGGCCGCGGCATTCTGCTGCAGGGGGATCCTGTCGACTCCGCCTCTTCCGCGGGCCGCAAATCTGAATCCGGCGGCGGTGGTGGCCGGCGCGGCAAGCGCGGCAAGCGCGCCGGTCGAGAACAGCAGAGCGTGCCGGTCGTCAAGGTACCCGCCCATACGCCGGGCGATCACCCAATGTTCAAAGCGATGGCCGCAGCCAACGACAAGCATGATGACGATGTCGGCACAGGCGACAGCGATGTGGACCCCACAGGTGACAGCGATGTGGCCGCAGCCGCCGAGGAGGTCGCTGAGCTGGATCGGGACACGATTCGCGCCGCCGTCGACGATGCGGATGCCGACGACTCCGACTCCGACTCGGACGATGACTCTGATGACTCGGACGATGACTTCGACGAAGACTCTGATGACGACTCGGGGGATGACGACTCGGACGAAGACGACTCAGAGGAAGACGACACCGACGAAGACGACACAGACGAAGACGAGCTTGACCTGGACGACGATGACGATGATGACGACGACATCGACGACATCGAAATCCTCGACGATGAGTCGGATGAGTCGGATGAGTCGGATGAGTCCGATGAGCTCGCCGAGTCCGCCGCCCTCGTGGCCGGAGGGGGTCGGCACCGCAGGCGTGCCGCAGCTCGACCCGCAGGCCCGCCCGTCTGCGACTGAGCGGTTTGACCCTCTACCCGCTGGTCACGTAACCTTGAGCAGTTGTCTCCAGGGCCTGCTCACGGCTGGCGGGAGGCAGCGGGAAGCCTCGGGGCTTGTGTCTGTGCAGATAGTTCTTGCACGCACAGCCCCGGGCCCCCGCACCCAAGACCCGCGCGCACACCCCCGGGTGCTGCGCGCCCGCACGCGAAGCAGAGGAAGACCAACGATGGCAGCCCAATCCGCCACGTACGCGATCGTGAAGACCGGTGGCAAGCAGTACAAGGTCGCGACCGGTGACGTGCTCAAAGTGGAGAAGCTCGACGCCGAGCCCGGCGCCAAAGTCTCGCTGCCTGTCGCCCTGGTCGTCGAGGGCTCGAAGGTGACCACAGACGCAAAGGCACTGGAAAAGGCTGCCGTCACCGGTGAGGTACTCGAGCACATCAAGGGCCCGAAGATCCGGATCCACAAATTCAAGAACAAGACCGGCTACCACAAGCGCCAAGGCCACCGCCAGCCGCTGACGGTGCTCAAGGTCACCGGCATCAAGTAACGACTGGAGCGAGAGACAATGGCACACAAAAAGGGCGCTTCCAGCTCACGCAACGGTCGCGACTCGAACGCGCAGCGCCTCGGCGTCAAACGATTCGGTGGGCAGATCGTCAAGGCTGGCGAGATTCTGGTCCGCCAGCGCGGCACCCACTTCCACCCCGGAGTCAACGTCGGCCGCGGTGGTGACGACACACTGTTTGCCACGGCGCCGGGCGCGGTCGAGTTTGGCAAGAAGCGCGGTCGCAAGTTCGTCAATATCGTGCGTGTCGCGCGAACCGACGCGTAGTTCCCTCTTCCACCGTCGAGGTCGACGTTGTGCAGAGCAGCCCTGGCGCTTCGCCTGCACAACGTAGATTTCGTGATGGAAAGGATGTCCGATGACTCGGTTCATCGACCGCGTCGTCGTTCACGCGCGGGCGGGTAACGGCGGAAACGGTTGCGCGTCGGTGCACCGCGAGAAGTTCAAACCCCTCGGTGGTCCTGACGGCGGCAACGGCGGGCGTGGCGGCAGCGTGGTATTCGTCGTGGACCCACAGGTACACACCCTGCTGGACTTCCATTTTCACCCGCACGTGGTGGCCCCGTCGGGCAAACAGGGCGCCGGAAATAATCGTGACGGAGCCGCCGGCGCGGACCTGGAGGTCAAGGTACCTGATGGCACCGTCGTTCTTGATGCTCGCGGCCGCCTGCTCGCCGTCCTGGTCGGCGCGGGCACCCGGATCGATGCTGCCGCCGGCGGGCGGGGCGGGCTGGGCAACGCCGCCTTGGCCTCGCGTGCCCGCCGGGCGCCCGGCTTTGCGCTGCTGGGTGAGAGGGGTGAGGTCCGCGATCTCACGCTTGAGCTCAAGACAGTCGCCGACGTCGGATTAGTCGGATTCCCTTCGGCCGGCAAGTCATCGCTGGTGTCGGCGATCTCGGCGGCGAAGCCGAAAATTGCCGATTACCCGTTCACCACGCTGGCACCGAACCTCGGGGTGGTTTCAGCTGGAGATCACACGTTCACGGTCGCCGACGTGCCCGGCCTGATCCCCGGCGCCTCCCAGGGGCGCGGCCTGGGGTTGGACTTCCTGCGTCATCTCGAACGGTGCGCAGTGCTGGTGCACATCGTCGATTGCGCCACAATGGAACCCGGCCGCGACCCCGTCTCCGACATCGAGGCGCTCGAGGCCGAGCTAGCCGCTTACACGCCGACACTGCAGGGCGATGCAACGCTGGGCGATCTCGCCGAACGTCCACGTGCGGTGGTGCTCAACAAGATCGACGTACCCGATGCCCGTGAACTCGCCGACTTCGTTCGCGAAGACATCACTGACAGGTTCGGCTGGCCGGTCTTCGAGGTATCGACAGTAACCCGAGACGGTCTGCGGCCCTTGACCTTCGCGCTGTGGGAGCTGGTGTCGACATATCGCAGCGCGCAACCCGAGGTGGTGCCGCGCCGACCGGTGATCCGACCGGTTGCCGTCGATGACAGCGGTTTCACCGTCACGGCGGACGGCGGGGGTGGATTCGTCGTACGCGGCGCCCGGCCGCAGCGGTGGGTGGCGCAGACCAACTTCGACAACGATGAGGCGGTGGGCTATCTGGGGGATCGACTGGCCCGGCTCGGTGTCGAGGACAAGTTACTCAAGCTCGGTGCCCAGCCCGGCTGTGCGGTGACAATCGGCGACATGACGTTCGACTGGGAGCCGCAGACCCCGGCCGGTGTGGACCTGCCGTTGTCCGGTCGCGGCACGGATGTCCGGCTCGAGCAGACCGACCGGGTGTCGGCCGACGAACGAAAAGCCGCGCGTAAGGCGCGCCGGGAAAGTGGCGCCGACCAATGAGCCGACGCAGTGCCGAGTCGGCGAAATCCGTTCACCGGGAAGCGGTTCGCACCGCGCGGTCGATCGTCGTCAAGGTGGGGACGACGGCGCTGACCACCCCTTCTGGGGTGTTCGACGCCAGCCGGTTGCAGTACCTCGCCGATGCGATCGAAGCGCGGATGAAGTCCGGATCCGATGTCGTGATTGTGTCCTCTGGTGCGATTGCTGCGGGAATTGAGCCGCTCGGATTGAGCCGGCGGCCCACGGATCTGGCCACTAAGCAGGCGGCGGCTAGCGTCGGCCAGGTGGCCCTGGTCAACTCGTGGAGTACGGCATTCGGGCGCTATGACCGAACCGTGGGGCAGGTGCTGCTGACGGCGCACGACATCTCGATGCGGGTGCAGCACACCAACGCCCAACGCACTCTGGACCGGCTGCGAGCTCTTCACGCCGTCGGCATCGTCAACGAGAACGACACGGTGGCGACTAACGAGATCAGGTTCGGCGACAACGACCGGCTTTCAGCGCTGGTGGCCCATCTGGTCGGCGCGGATGCGTTGGTGCTGCTGAGCGATGTCGACGGTCTCTACGACAGCGACCCCAGAAAAGGGAACGCGCGCTTCATCCGTGAGGTCGGCGGTCCCGATGATCTGGTCAGCGTGACGGCCGGACGCGGTAGTCACCTGGGGACCGGAGGGATGGTCTCGAAACTCTCGTCAGCGCAGCTGGCTGCCGATGCGGGGGTGCCGGTGTTGCTTGCTGCCGCAGCGGATGCGGAAGCAGCGCTGGCCGACGCGTCGGTGGGCACCGTGTTCGCGCCACGTGACGGACGCATGTCGGCGCGCCGGTTCTGGGTACGCTACGCCGCGGAGGTGGCCGGGACCTTGATGCTGGATGACGGGGCGGTCAACGCCGTTGTGCGGCAGCGACGTTCCCTGCTTGCGGCGGGCATCACCGCGCTCTCCGGTCGGTTCTATGGCGGTGATGTCGTCGAGTTGCGGGCGCAGGACTCCATGGTGATCGCCCGCGGGGTCGTCGCCTACGACGCGACCGAACTCGCCACGATGCTGGGCCGCTCTAGCGCAGACCTACCCGCCGAGATGCGTCGCCCCGCCGTGCATGCCGATGACCTCGTCGCGGTGTAAGGACCTGGTTGCCGTAAGCGCGGGCAATTCGCCTGCCAGTAAGGCCAGTATCGGCGAACAGCCGTTGTCGACTTTCACCGTCGCCAGGTCGTCGCCGCGGGTGCGTCCGCGGTTGACGATCGCGACGGGGATACCGCGGGCAGCGGCGTGGCGCACGAACCGGTAGCCGGAATACACCGTCAGCGACGAACCGGCGACCAGTAGCGCGTCTGCCCTGTCGACCATCGAGTAGGCCTTCTCGACGCGGGTCTTCGGCACACTTTCGCCGAAGTAGACGATGTCGGGTTTCAGCATGCCGCCGCAGGCCGGGCAGTCGACGATGCGAAATCCGGCGGTGTCGGCCACCTCGGCGTCGGCGTCGGGAGCGACCGCGATGCTGCCGACCGACTGCGACCGCTCGGAGAAAACTGGGTTGGCGGCTTCCAGTAGCGCGGCCAGTGCCGTGCGGGACATGCTGTGGCCGCAGTCAAGACACGCTACCTGCACGAAGGTGCCGTGCAGGTTCACCACGGCTTGGCTGCCGGCCTTGGTGTGCAGCAGGTCCACGTTCTGGGTGATCAGGCCCGTCACCACGCCGACGCGTTCCAGCGTGGCGAGCGCCCGGTGACCAGCATTGGGAATTCTCTGGTCCATATGCCGCCACCCGAGGTGGTTGCGTGCCCAGTAGCGCTGCCGGAACACCGGGTCTGAGGTGAACTGTCGGATCGTCATCGGGTTGCTGGGCGGGGAATCCGGCCCCCGGTAGTCGGGGATCCCCGAATCGGTGGATATCCCGGCACCGGTCACCACCGCGACACGCCTGCCACGCAGCACGGCGACAAGTTCGGGGGACTCCACCTCACCGAATGTAGGTGATCCGGCCACGCGCCCGAGGGGCCAATTCGCACCCGGTGACCAAATCCGCACCATCGACGGGCGACAATGGTGCGGATGAACTTTTACTCGGCCTACCACCAGGGATTCGTACGTGTCGCGGCCTGCACGCAGCACACCGCGATCGGCGATCCCGTGGCCAACGCCGAGGCGGTGCTGCGGATGGCCCGCGAATGCCACGACGACAATGTGGCGCTGGCGGTATTCCCCGAGCTGACACTCTCGGGCTATTCGATCGAAGACATCGTCATGCAGGACGCGCTGCTGGAAGCCGTCGAAGCGGCGCTGCAGACGGTGGTCGC
>JAHZKD010000245.1 GCA_022600605.1 Actinomycetes bacterium | reverse complement strand
TCTTGCCCTTGAACATGCCCAGCATCCGGTCGGTGACCAGGAAGCCGCCGATGACGTTGAGCGTGCCGAAGATCAGCGCCACGAAGGCGATCGCGCGAACGCCCCAGCCTGCGTCGGCAGGCAGGCCTCCGAGCACGATCAACGCGCCGAGCACGACAATGCCGTGGATGGCGTTCGTGCCCGACATCAGCGGTGTGTGCAACGTGTTGGGCACCTTGGAGATGACCGCGAACCCGACGAACCCGGCCAGCACCAGGATCGCAAGGTTGGCCAGCAATTGGTCATACATGGTCTATGAACCCCCGCTCTAGTTCTCTGTGCCGCTCGCGGCGTGTGTGACGCAGGAGGCAACCAGCACCTCGTCCTCGAAATCCGGGAGGAGAGCGCCATCGGTGATCAACAACTCCAGCAGAGCGGTGAGGTTTTTCGAGTACAGCTCGCTGGCGTGCTCGGGCATCGTGGCCGGCAAGTTCAGTGGCGAGGCGATGGTGACGCCGTGCTTGACGACGGTCCGGCCCGGCTCGGTCAGTTCACAGTTACCGCCGGTCTCGCCGGCCAGATCGACCACCACGCTGCCCGCTCTCATCCCCTGCACCGCCTCGGCAGTCACCAGCCGCGGCGCCGGGCGGCCAGGAACCAGCGCCGTGGTGATCACCACATCGAATCCGGTGATCGCCTTCTCCAACTGCTTCTGCTGCTGGGCCCGTTCGTCCTCGGACAGCTCTCGGGCGTATCCGCCCTCACCTGCGGCAACCACGTCTTCCTCACCCAATCTCAACCATTGCGCGCCCACCGATCGGACCTGATCGGCGACCTCCGGACGCACGTCATACCCGCTGGTGCGCGCACCCAGGCGCTTGGCGGTGGCCAGCGCCTGCAGGCCGGCCACCCCTACACCGAGCACCAGCACCGTCGCCGGCTTCACGGTGCCCGCAGCGGTGGTCAGCATCGGGAAGAACCGCGTCGACTCTGAGGCCGCCAACACCACGGCCTTGTAGCCGGCCACGTTGGCCTGCGAGGAGAGCGCGTCCATCGCCTGGGCCCGGGAGATCCGTGGGATCGCTTCTACCGCGAAAGCCCGTACCCCTGCCGATTTCAGCGCGGCGATCTGGTTGTCCGAGCTGCGCGGCGCCAGGAAGCCGACCAGGGTCTGGCCGCTGCGCAGCTTGGCGATCTCCTCGCTGGTGGGCGGAGCCACCTTGACCACCACATCGGCCGACCCTGCATCGCCGACGGTCGCGCCCGCGGCGGTATAGAGGTCATCGGGCAGCAGGGCGCGTTCCCCGGCGCCGGATTCCACGATGACGGCCACCCCGTTCTTCAGCAGCGTGGCCACCGCCTTGGGGACCAAGGCAACGCGCCGTTCGTCGGCGCCGGACTCGGCGACAACGCCTACCGTCACCGTCTTCGTCTCCTGGTCCGGAGCGGCGGATTCGACTTCTGTCATGGCGACTTAGATCTCTTCTGTCGTTTTACGTGTTTCGCCCCACGGTGCTCCGACGCGGGTGCGCCGTGGGATAGGTGATCGATCAGACACCATAACCGTTGAGCCCGTGCAGAGCCGATTCCGCACCTTGAGCATCTGCACAGTTCAGCGGCCGAAAGCCGGACCTTCGACTCGTGCGGCACCCGGCCGGACCGGCATCATCAAAGGCAGTGGCGCCGAATCGCGTCATCGCGCAGTTATCCGACGGCAGCATCAGACTGTGACGACCGCCACGGTGGGCAGGTCATTCTTGGTTTCTCTGCGGGTGTCATATCGTGACTGGTATGGACTTCGAGATGTCGGCCAAGGGCCAGGACTACCACGGCCGACTCGTGGACTTCATGACCGAATTCGTGTTCCCGGGCGAGGAGGCCTACGAGCGCTACCGCCACGAGGCAGGTCCCGACGATCACACCGTTCCGCCCGTCGTCGAGGAGCTCAAGTCGCTGGCCAAGGCGCGCGGGTTGTGGAACCTGTTCCTGCCCTCGGAGTCGGGGCTGACCAACCTGGAGTACGCGCCACTGGCCGAACTGTCCGGGTGGAGCATGGAGTTGGCGCCCGAGGCGTTGAATTGCGCGGCACCTGACACCGGCAACATGGAAACGCTGCATCTGTTTGCCACCGAGCAACAGCGCACGCAGTGGCTGGAGCCACTGCTCAAAGGTGAGATTCGCAGCGCATTCGCGATGACCGAGCCCGCGGTGGCCTCCAGCGATGCACGCAACATCGAGACGACTATTTCGCGCGACGGTGGCGACTACGTCATCAACGGTCGCAAGTGGTGGATCTCCGGCGCGGCCGACCCGCGGTGCAAGATCCTGATCGTGATGGGGCGCACCAACCCCGAAGCCGCGAGCCACCAACAGCAGTCGATGATCCTGGTGCCCATCGATACTCCGGGGGTTTCAGTCGAGCGGTCTCTGCCGGTCTTCGGTTGGCAGGATCAGCACGGGCACTGCGAGATCAGCTTCGACAACGTCCGGGTTCCGGCGACAAATCTGCTCGACGAGGAGGGCAGCGGATTCGCCATCGCCCAGGCCCGCCTCGGGCCCGGCCGCATTCACCACTGCATGCGTGCGATCGGGGTGGCCGAGCGGGCGTTGGCACTGATGGTCGACCGGGTGAACAAGCGCATCGCCTTCGGCAAGCCCCTGGCCGAGCAGGGCGTGGTCCAGCAGCAGGTTGCCCTCTCGCGCAACGAGATCGACCAGGCCAGGCTGCTATGTCACAAAGCGGCATGGACGATCGACCAGCACGGCAACAAGGCTGCCCGCAACGAGGTAGCGATGATCAAGGCAGTCGCACCTCAGATGGCGTGCAACGTGATCGACCGCGCTATCCAGGTTCATGGCGCCGCCGGGGTCAGCGATGACACCCCGCTGGCGCGGCTCTACGGCTGGCACCGCGCGATGCGGTTGTTCGACGGGCCCGACGAGGTGCATATGCGCAGCATCGCCCGCGCCGAGTTGGGCCGAGAGAAAGGCGCCTTCGCCGCGGCGGTGACGGGCTAGTGGTATCGGCCGGTGGGCAAGAGTCCGGGGAACTCTCGGGGGCATGGAATTTC
>JAHZKD010000244.1 GCA_022600605.1 Actinomycetes bacterium | reverse complement strand
GAATAGGTCAGGAGTTCGATTCTCCTAGGCGGCTCCACGGTGTCCACACGGTGGTACCCGCACACATCACTATTGCGGTGCCACGGATTGCGGCGCTAGGAACCCGATCGGGCCTGAGGCAATGCAGACCGACAGCGCCGAGGTGTTGGCCCGCACGGTGATCGCATTCCCCGCCCCGGGCAGTCGTACATAGACGCGGTTGAGGCCCGGTCGGACCGGGACCTTGACTTCCTTTCCCTCGGTCAGCGACAACATTATCGAGCCGTCACTGTTGGCCAGGTAGTTCAGCTCGACGGTCCACTCGGCGGGGAGCAATGGTCCGTCCAGCGGCATAAGCACCGGAATGTCGGGCTGCACGAGGTACCCGCACTGCGGAGCAGGTCCCGGGCTGATGGAGCGTACCCAAGTCACTTCCGCGTCCACCAATCGCCCCGCGGAGTCGAGCATACGTAATTCGGTTGTAGCAGAAGAGAATTCTGGTCGGTCCCGTAGGAGGCCGAACATGTGACTGGCAAGATTCTCCGGCCAGGCGACTCGCTGCAGAACCAGCGGATCGACCTCCTGATCCAACATCGGTGCCTCCGATGAGGCTCGCGCGCTGGCCAGTGCGGCCCGCGCATTTTGTAGGTACTGCTGTGTGGGGTTGTCGCGCCAACTAGTCAGGAACGTCGCTGTCGAGTACACAGAGCTGATCACGAAGGCCGTCGAAAGGCATGCGGTCAAAGCCGATCTCATCCACGACGAATCCAGCCATCCCGATCGTTGTCGGTTGGGCGCGCACAACCCGACAGCAGCCAGCAGTGCTAACACCACAACAAGATCGGGTAGATAGCGCAGGGTCTGCGCTAGCTCCAGGGCGGTGAACCGCGAGGACCGCATGAGGTAGATCGGTACCTGGCAGGCCACCGCGTACCCAAGTGCTGCCAGCCACACCGGTCCGAGTCGCTGCTTGCGCAGCAGGGTCACCGCGACGACCATTGCCAGCGCCACCCAGCCCAGAGCCATCACGGTTACCGATGGCGTCGCCCACGGCGACGCCGGCGCCCATCGCTGCCAATCCCACGGCCCACCAACGAGTCCTGGCACGATTCCGTGAGTAAATGAGCGCCACAACAGATCCCACGTCATCGACAGATCGAAACTCCAGCGCTGCTGATCGACGACCACCAGATACACGCCGACCCAGGCCGCTGTAAGTGTCAGACAGGCCACCCACAGCCGTGCCCCTCGTCGCCATACTGAACGGGCCGAGCCGCTTCCGGTGACGTGATAGTAGAGCGTCGCAACAGTGAACGCGACGAACGGAATAATCGCCGACTTCTCGAAGAACAGCAGCCCCCCGAGGTAGGCGAGGGCACCGGTGAGCGCATAGCGTTGATTTCCGGTGCGCACAAGCAGAATCGCGTCGGCGCAGACCCATGCCATCGCGGCCAGCATCGGTAGCGAGTTCAACGCCGCTGCCCACCAGGCGAACCCGGGTACCGCCAGCGGTGTGAACAAGGCGAACGTCAAAGGGACCAGAAGAACCGGCCGCCAGCCGAGGATCACATACAGGGCCCGTAGCAGGGCCAGTGAGGCCAATAGCGCCAGCACCACCAGGCTGACGGCCGGACCCGTCCAATTAAGCGGGGCAAGCAGGGTAACCGCGCCGGCTGCCAGGAACGCGCCCGGCATGACATGACCGTCGTGGTCGTCGAAGAGGTACGTCGGTGACAGCAGGCTCTGGGTACCTACGCGGCCGACGAGGATCAAGTCGTCCCAGTAGAAGTAGCCGTTGAACGCCAGAATCGACCGGATGACCAACTGCAGCGCAATCAGCAACAGAGCTGCGCGGGCGACCCAGGACCTCACGAGTGCAGCGCAGCCGACGGTCGGGCCAGTGCGGCCAGGTGCATAGCTATCCCCAGCAGTGGCCCGCACAGCAGTGCGATCACCGTGCGCACCTCGAGTTCCAGCGGTAGCAGCAACAGCAACGTCGAAACCACGGTGGCGCTCAACCAACCTGCCGCATAGGCCCGTTGAAGGGCGGCGGCTACCGTTGCGGCGCCGGTGAGCGTCAGCAAGGCGATCGCCACGGCTGCGGCGGTGAACCAGGCCAGCAGCGCGCGGTCAGCGACGTACTCTGCGCCGAAGGCTTCTTGGAGCAGCCAGGGCCCGAATGCGCCCGCGAGTGTGACGCCGATCGCGCCAAGCCCACCGATCATCGCCGCGGGCACCACCAGTGCCCTCATCCGATGCGCGCGCTGATCGACGAAATGCGCGATCAGATTGCCCTGCATGGCGGTGAGCGGCACCATCAGCGGTGCGCGGGTCAACGTCACCGCGAGGATCACGACCCCGCCTGCTGCGCCGAGGTCGCCTCCCGACGTTACTTTCAGCAGCACCGGAAAGCCCATCACCAGTACCGCGCTGGCACCGGCCGCGGCGACCGAGTGGCCCGCGCCGCGCAGGAATGTGACCGGTGGGCCCGACGTGAGCAGCCGCGCAGCCGATCGGGTCGCCGAGGAGGCACAAAGCATGAACAGCCACGCGATGGAGCCGGCGACTGTTGCCCATAGATATCCGCCGAGCCCCCAGCCCACCGCGAAGGTAGCCGCTGCCACCGTGACCCGCAGTGCCGCGTCGGCAACCATCAGGGCGCCGTACTCGGACCACCGGTTGGCACCGGCGAGCGCGCCGAGCAGCGTCGTGTGGAGACAGAACCCTGCCAATCCAGCGCACAACAGTATGACGCTGAGCAGGCGATCTTCGACGAAAATCTGTGCTGACCACAGCGGTGAGGTTGCGGCGATCACGACCGCGGCGGCAAGGCCGACCCCGGCCGCCACACGCATCGGGTGGGTGCGTTCCTCGTCCGGATCCGCTAGGCCCTCGATGCGCGCCGCGGACCGAACCTCGCGTGTTGTCTCCTGCAATAGTCCGAAGGCGGCTCCGCTGGCTAGCCCGAACGCGCCCCAGAACACACCGAACACGGAGAATCCGGCGGGCTCGAGATCGCGGGCGGCCAGGTATAACACCGCATATCCACAGAGTGCTGAGAGTGCGGTCGCCGCCCCGACGCGGACCACGCTGCCCCGGCTGACCGCTCCCGAGGGTCCCGCGATCGGGTCGGTCACGCCCGCCCGTCCAGAGGGGGGACCTTCGTCGAGTACAGCCAGTCGTCCCACAGGGCCTGTAGAGAACCTTGGGAATACTGCGCGGCCAGAGTGGTGAAGTCGTCGGTCACCACATTGCCGTGCCGGTAGCGCGTCGTCCAATCCTGGAGTAGAGCGAAGAATGACGTGTCGCCGATCTGCTTGCGCAGTGCATGCAGGGTCAGTGCTCCCCGCTTGTACACCTGGTCATCGAACATGTCACGCGGACCGGGGTCGACGAGCAGCAGGTTCTTCGCGCAGCTGCGCAACCGGTGGTGGTAGTGGCGGGCGAGCTCCTCGGCGCTGCGCTCACCGCAGTGCTCTGACCACAGCCACTCCGCGTAGCAGGCGAAGCCTTCATGCAACCAGATGTGGCGCCAGCGTTGCACGGTGACCGAGTTTCCGAACCACTGGTGGGCCAGTTCGTGCGCTATCAGCCGTTCTGAGCTGCTCTGGCCGTCACAATGGTTGGCGCCGAAGATCGAAATTCCCTGCGCCTCAAGGGGAATTTCGAGATCATCGTCGGTCACTACAACGGTGTAGCCCCCCGCCAGCGGATAGGGGCCAAACAGCTTCACAAACAATTCCATCATCTGCGGTTGCCGCCCGAAATCGTTCTCGAAGTTCGTACGGAGGCGGTCGGGTAGGACCGCGAAAGTTTCCACGCCGTTCTTCGACATTCGGTGTCTGTCGTATACGCCGATCTGCAGTGTGACCAGATATGTCGATGTGGGTTCGGCCTGTTCGTAAGTCCAGGTGGTCATTCCGGCGCGGGCCCGGCGGGCAACGAGCGTGCCGTTGGCGATGGCGAAATACGGGCTCTCCGTGCTGATCTGGATGCGGAAGCTGGACTTGGTGCTGGGATGGTCATCGCACGGGAACCATGAGGACGCCCCATTTGGTTGCCCGGCGACGAGCGCGCCTTCGGTTAACTCCTCGAAACCGACTTCGCCCCAATGGGAACGGATCGGACGGGGATTGCCACCGTAGCGCACCGTCACCGTCATAGCGGCGCCGGCGGGTAACCGGTCGGCAAGAGTGATGTGCAGTTTCCCTGCGGAAGTGCGGAACTGCGAGGGCCGCTTGCCGTTTACGGTCACCTTGGACACGGCAAGGGCAGCCGACAGGTCGAGGGTGAACGCTTTCAGTTCGGCCAGTGTGACGGCATTGATGGTCGCCGACCCGGCCAGCCGGTTGATGGCGACCTTGTACTCAAGCTCGAGTTCGTAGCGAGACACCCGGTAGCCGTAATTACCGGTGGTGGGTAGGTATGGGTCGATGAGCGGTTGTCCGCTCTTCTTGGCTACCCGTGCGCGTCCGGTCACGCGACTGCTGGATTCTTCGGCTCAGGACCTTGCGAGACTGAGTCTCCCCGTTTCTTGCGGGGCGGATTCCAGTGGGCAATGGGATTGCCTTGCCATCGCGTCGACGGCGGCACTTCGTCGCCGCGCATCACCAGCGAGGCAGGCCCGATGGTTGCGCCCGCGCCGATGCGTGCGGCGGGCAATGCGACGCAATGTGGTCCGAGCGTCGCGCCCCGCCCGAGTACGACGGTGTCCATTCGCATGATGCGGTCGTGGAACAAGTGGGTCTGCACGACGCATCCGCGACTGACGGTGGAGCCCTCGCCGAGGGTCACTAGGTCGGCTTCGGGAAGCCAGTAGGTTTCACACCACACACCTCGCCCGATCTTTGCGCCCAATGCTCGCAACCATAGATTCATCACCGGTGTGCCGGCCGCGGCCCGCGCGAACCACGGCGCGGCCACTGTTTCGACGAATGTGTCCGAGACCTCATTGCGCCAGACGAATGACGACCACAGCGGGTGTTCGATTGCGGTGATCCGTCCGACCACAAGCCATTTGGCCATCACCGCCATCGCTCCGGCCACCGCTCCCGCGGTCAGCAGGATGAGTCCCATGGCCAAGGCGGCCCACAGCCAACCGACTGTCACGGCCAAGGACTGAGCTGCCAGGAGCACTGCCACGCCGATACTGAACGTCACAACGAGGGGGACGAGCCGAAAGGTCTCAACCGTGGCGCGCAGCGCCTTCAGTCGCCCGGAGGGGTGGAAGGTGCGGAGGGCGTCGGCGGCGGTGGGCTCGCGGCGCAGCCGTACTGGCGGGCTGCCAAGCCAGGATGAGCCGGCTTTGGCCTTGTGCGGAGCTGCCGAGAGCACCGCGACTAAGCCGTCATCGGGCACGCGGCGTCCCGGTTGGGTGATGCCGGAGTTGCCTAAAAACGCCCGCTTTCCGATCGTTGTTCGGGCCACGTGTATCCATCCTCCGCCCAGCTCGTAGGAGGCGATCATGGTGTCGTCTGCCAGGAACGCGCTGTCCTCGACGACGGTGAACTTGGGGATCAACAGCGCCGTCGAGATTTCGGTGCCCTTACCCACTTTCGCCCCGAGCAGGCGAAGCCACCATGGGGTGAGCAGGCTTGCGTAGATAGGGAAAATGTAGTTGCGGGCGGCGTCCATGAGCCTTTCGGTGGCCCACAGCTGCCAGCCTGAACGGCTGCGGACCGGGTGATAGCCCTCGTGCAGGCCGACCGCGAGCAGGCGTACAGACAACACCGTCAGCACCGCGTAGGCGAGCACCGCGGCCAGGGTGGCAGGCACGACCCACGCAAGAGCCGGCGCCAGCGCGTCGCCCACCGAGGCCGTGCCGCGTACGCTCCAGCCGATCACTCCTAGCCCTGTCGCGAGCGCGGCCAGCGGTAGCGCCCCTAGCAGCACTGACGTCAGGCCGTATATCGCTACCCACACCGGCGCCCTGGCGGGTCGGTGGTCGGGCCACGGATGCCTGGCTTTGCCGGACTTCACTGCCGGTGAACCCTTCCAGTATTGCCGGTTCTTCACCCTTCCGACCACACCTGAGCCGGGCGCGACATCAGCGTTGCTGCCCACGACCGCGCCCGGTAACAGCGTCGTCCTGGCGCCCACTGTGGCGTCTTTGCCGACGGTGATGGGACCAATGTGGAACAGGTCGCCGTCGATCCAATGGCCGGTCAGGTCGACCTCGGGCTCGATGGAACAGCGGTGACCCAGGGTTAGCATCCCGGTCACCGGGGGAGCCGAATGCAGATCGACTCCCTTGCCGACGCTGTTACCCAGTGCGCGGGCGTAATAGACCAGCCACGGGGCGCCCGCCATGTTCTCCGCGCCGCTGGCTTCGGCGAGTCGCTCGGCCAGCCAGACCCGTAAGTGCGCCGAGCCGCCGCGGGGATACGTGCCCGGCGCCAGATTGCCGGCCAGGGCTCGGGCACCGACGACGGCGATGCCCATCCGTCCTACCGGGGTGACGAACAGCAGGAAACCCGCGAGGATCCACCACCAGCTGACTGGCCTGGTCCAAGCCACCAGTGACATCGAGGCGGCGATGTTGTTAGCGATCGCCAGCCAGATCACCCACTGCATGCCGGTCAGCGTGGCCAGCGGCACTGCCAGAGCCGTTTGCAGCGCCTGCGTCAGGCGCGACACCGGTTTCACAGTCCGGGCCTGCACAGTCGGCGGCGCCTTGAGTTCGTCGAGGTAGCCGGCCAGTGAGCCCAGCCGCGGATGATCGTAGAGTTCGGCGACCGTCATCTGCGGGTACCGGTGCCGCAGAGCGGCGATCAACTGCGCCGCGGCCAGCGATCCGCCGCCCAGAGCGAAGAAGTCCGCTTGG
>JAHZKD010000243.1 GCA_022600605.1 Actinomycetes bacterium | reverse complement strand
GCATCACCGTGCTGACCGGGCTGCTGTGGTGGACGGTCGCCATCCATCTCTTGGCGTCGATGACGATGGTCTGGGTGGCGGTGCTGCTTTACGTCAAGATCGGCGAACCCGACGGAAACGACGGAACCGTGGTCGTCATACAGCGCGTTCCGAAACCGCTGCGGCAGCTAACCTTTCTCAGCGCTCTCGCGCTATCTGCGGTGCTGGTGACGGGCACACTGGTCACGGGCGCGGGCCCCCATGCCGGCGACAAGGGCGTCGAGGAGCCGGTGCCCCGCCTGCAGGTGGAGATCACCGCCTTGGTGCACATGCACTCGTCCTTGCTGGTGGCGTATTTATCGCTGCTGGTCGGCCTTGGGTTCGCGCTCCTGGCCGTGCGCGCACCGAGGGTAGTGCTGACGCGTCTGGGGGCGGTGGTGGCGTTGGTGGTGGCCCAGGGTGTGCTCGGGACGATCCAGTTCTACACCGGCGTGCCCGCGGCGTTGGTGGTCCTGCACGTGGGGGGCGCAGCCGCCTGCACAGCAGCTACCGCGGCCCTATGGGCCTCCATGAGAGAACGGGGGGCCTCGATGAGAGAGGGGGCCGAGCCCGAACTCGTGCAGCGCTGACTGGACTCCGAGGGCAAACCGGCGCTGCTGACGCCCACGTGCGGCATCGTCGAGCTGCCGCCAGCCCAGAGACGGTTCCACCAGTTCCAGTTCCAACAGACTGGGCCCATCGACACCGCCGAGCACGTCGACGCGAGCGTAGAGCAGGTCGGCCGGCCTGACATCGAGGTGGGCGGCCGTGGCGGCAAGTGCCGCGTAGCCCACGTCCCAGAGTTCGAAGTCCGGTTCGGCAGGCCGGAGTAGCTCCTCTGCGTAGGTCCCCGACGCGTCGAACGCCGGCGCCCTTCCTGATGGCGGCAGCACCGGGCCCTTGGCGAACGCATGGGACTGCTCGCCGCGAATGAACACCAGCGCGGTCTCGCCGTCGAGTACCCGCCGATCATAGGGTTGCACGAGGACCGTCTGACCGCGCGCCTGCAGCGCCTCGGCGTGCGCTGCGGCCTTCGCCGGGTCGGAGAACCGCAGCGCATCAACCGAGCCCGCACCCACTGCCGGTTTGACGACGACTTCACCGGCAGGAACACCCACCCGCTCCCCCGGGGCGAAGAACTCGCTGGGAACGGTGGGCACACCAGCGGCGGCCAGGTCGCCCAGGTACCGCTTGTCGGTGTTCCACGCGATGATCCGCGGCGAATTCAGCAGCCGCGGTACCTGCTCGGTCCAGGCCAAGAACTCGTCGAGTCGGTCGATGTAATCCCACGTCGCCCGCAGAATCACCAGGTCGGCTTTCAGGGCGGCCGGGTCGTCCCAGGACAACCAGCGAGCGTGCAGGCCGCGCCGGCGCAACGCCTGCACGAGACCGGCGTCGTCACCGTCACCGTCGGGCAGCGCGGGGCAACCGGCGAGCACGATCCGGGGATGAAAGACCTCTGGACGCGCGAGTTTCATAGCTGGACTGACATTACCGAGGGAGACGATGCCGCCCAGCGGGCATGATGGCGCTATGTACGCCATTGAAGTCGCCGAGACCGGCGGTCCCGAGGTCCTTTCCTACGTCGAGAAGCCGCGGCCCGCCCCCGGCCCCGGTCAGGTACTGATCAGGGCCGAGGCCGTCGGAGTGAACTTCATCGATACCTACTTCCGCTCGGGCCTGTACCCCCGCGACGTACCGTTCGTCGTCGGCAACGAGGTGTGCGGAACCATCGAGGCCGTCGGCGAGGACGTCGCGGCACTGACAGTGGGCGACCGGGTGGTGACCGCGCAGTCGCTGGGCGCCTACGCCGAATACTGTCTGGCCCCCGCTGATTTTGTTGCTTATGTGCCTGACGGGGTAACCGCGGAGGTGGCGGCCTCGGCGCTGCTGAAAGGGATGACGGCGCACTATCTGGTCAAATCGACCTATCCGGTACAGCAGCGCGACACGGTGCTGGTGCATGCGGGAGCCGGCGGTGTCGGGCTGATCCTCACGCAGTGGGCTTCCAGCCTCGCGGCCGCGGTGATCACCACGGTGTCGACCCCAGACAAGGCCGAGCTGTCCCGGCGGGCCGGCGCGGTGGCGGTGCTCGACTACCCGAGCCAGGACGAGGGGGGTGCCGCGCAGTTCGGTGAGCGGATCCGTGAGCTGACCGACGGCAAGGGGGTTGCGGCCGTCTACGACGGCGTGGGGGCCTCGACGTTCGAAGCCAGCCTTGCCAGCCTGGCCGTGCGGGGCACACTCGCGTTGTTCGGCGCCGCCAGCGGCCCGGTCCCGCCACTGGACCCGCAACGGCTCAACGCCGCCGGGTCAGTATTTCTGACCCGCCCAAACCTGGCGCACTACACTCGCACGCCCGATGAATTCTCCTGGCGCGCAGGTGAGTTGCTCACCGCGATCGCCGACGGCACGCTGACTGTGACCGTCAGCAACCGCTACGAGTTACGCGCCGCCGAGCAGGCCCACCACGATCTGCAGAGCCGCAAGACCGTCGGCTCGGTGGTGTTAATTCCCTGAGCTTCCATAGCCGGCCGCCTACCGTGGAACACAACCGTGCGCAGGTAAATCGACGTGTGGGACGTACCCTCAGCGCATGTTCACTCCGGAATGGGAATCTGTCTCATCTCATTCGCTGCCACGTTGGTATGACGACGCCAAGTTGGGGATCTTCATCCATTGGGGGCTGTATTCGGTGCCGGGGTGGGCCCCCCAGGTAGCCGACATCCAGCAGCAGCTCAGAGCGGACGGTCCCGCAGGATTG
>JAHZKD010000242.1 GCA_022600605.1 Actinomycetes bacterium | reverse complement strand
GTAGAACCACTGCGCATCGGCGGGACTCAGATTGGGACAACCGTGGCTGACATTGCGCTTGCCCTGATCGGCAACGGACCACGGGGCGCCGTGAACGAAGATGCCCGCGTTGTTAATCCGGACTGCGTCTTGAACCTTGAGTCTGTAACCCTCGGCTGAATCGACAGGAACGCCGTAGGTCGAAGAGTCCATCACCATGTCGGCGAACTTCTCCAACACGTAGTAGGTGCCGTTTGGGGTTTCGTATCCTGGCTTCCCCAGCGACACCGGAATCGTCCTTTCGAGCGTGCCGTTGCGCATGACTTCCATCTGATGGGTGGAGTCGTCGATCGTCGCCACTAGTGAGTCTCCGGTGCGGAAGCTCGACTTCGTCCCGCCGGCATCGATGCTAACGGTGGTGTTGGCGGGCCAGAAGTCGATGGGTCGCCATCTGAGTTGGGTGTCGGTCATCCAATAGAACTTGCCGGGCACCGGAGGGTCAGACGAAATATGGACGGCCTGCTCGGCGAGTGGACGGTCGACGATCCTCCGTTGAAAATTGATGACGATGGGCTTGGCGACACCGACCATCGCGCCGTTCACCGGATTGAAAGTCGGTGGCGCGAAGACCGGCTCACCAAGGTAGGGCATCGGATTCTGGCCAGCCGGTACGCCGGCGGGGGGCGAGTGTGTCGCCGCACCAGGGAATGGGCTGAATGGGGGCGGCGCAAAGGCGTCAGTCAGCATCACCGGGGGCAGCGGGAACGGATCGCCAGATCCAGGAGGCGCAGGCGTCATCGGTTCGGCCGCGGCAGACGTTGCGGTCAGCAGCACAACAACGGCCAAACCAGCAGCTATCACGGCACCAACTCGCCTACACGACGCGCGCCGCATCGGTCTCGTCTACCTCCCCTCGGCGACCGCTTGGCGCCGACGCCCAATCAGTTCACCAAACACATACGTACCTAAATAGTACGCGATCGACACTCCGGTCACCGGCGATTACGGGTACCGGCGTTGGGCAGGCTACGCCGAAACACCCCAAAACAGCGTGCCGCCCGTCGTCGTGGGATTCGACTTACCGACTGGGCTATACAACGAGTTCACCCAGGAGGTGCATGATGCATACGTCCGCGACACGACGGTCCCGACAACCGGTAGCGCGTCTCGCATAGATTGTCTCCGAGCTGGCGGGCCAATACGAAGCACCCAGCAGCGTCTGGTCGGCTACTCCCCCAAGGCTTTGTCGACCGCTGCTGACATGTCCTCGTAGCTGCGGGGCTGTACGCGAGTTCCGTCGAGGAAGAAGGTCGGAGTGCCCCGCACACCGAGCGCCACACCGTCGGCAACATCGACATTGATGCGGTCGAGTGTGGCGGGATCGTCGTAGGCGGTGTCAAAGGCGACCATGTCCAGACCGAGTTCGGCGGCGAAACCTCGGAAGATCGCATCGGCCGGTGTCTGTTGTTCTCCCCAGTGGCCCTGCGTCTCGTACATCTTTTTGTACATCTGCTCAAACTTGCCTTGCTGCGCGGCCGCCTCTACTGCCCGGGCCGCCCGCTCGGCGTTGAAATGCGACTGAATGGGGAAATAACGGACGATGAAGTTGACGCGGTTCCCGTACTCGGCTCGCAGCTGTTCGACGAGCGGGAAAGCTGCGCGACACGCTTCGCATTCGAAGTCCAGGAACTCCACGAAGTTGACGTCGCTGTTCGGCGCGGTGTTCAACCGGTGACTGTTGTCGCGCACCAACTGGCCCACGTCTTCGACCTGTACCTGCCCCGCGGCGGGTGCGTCGTCGTGGCGGGCCGAGAGATAGACGCCCACCCCGACGATCGCGGTGATGACCACGAAGACGGTGAGTAGAATTCTTGTGAGAGGAGCCATCGGAGCACGTCCTTCTTAACCCGTAGCGATGCCGGCTAGCGTGACACCCCGCAGAGGGACCCCAGTTCGGTGGGGAGCCCGCGGCGTAGGGCAACGCTGACCCCAAACGCGCTCGACGGAGCATCACCCGCGACTATATACGGAGAACGCCCGTAGTTCCTTCGTGTGCGTATTTCGAGGCGATCGCGAAGGCCGACTCCGCGTTTTACAGGCGGGCCGGCAAACGTGCCCAAGCTAGGCGCCGCATCCATACACCAGAGGCTCAGCGCCAGAGCGATGACCCTCCACGTCCCGGGCACGTATCTGACCGCGACGGGATGGATCCAGAGAACCGCCACAGCAGTGGGCCAACTCCGTGACACCCAGCCAGCGAGGAAACGCATTGAGCCCACGTAACGCGATTCCGACCCGGGCGGGACCGTCGGGGCGGAATCGCGTCGCGGATGCTCAGAAAGTGTCGGCCCTTCTGGCCGTGCCTTGGCGACACTGCGGACCGGTTTTCGTGGCGGGCCGGTTTATGGCGTTGGACTGATTAAACCGCCTGTTCCGGTTAAAGCTCCCCCTCGCCCACGGGTTCGCGCGCGATTGGCTTCTGGAATGCCAGCCGTCTGATCCGACCCAGCTGGGCCCAGCCTCGTTGGTCCTTTGCATCGGCGTACCGACATCGCTGGTGACTCTCGATGTGGTACTCAGCGTGCCAGAGTTAACCATGCAGCGTCGGGCACCGGAGGTAGAGTCGGCCTGCCGCGAGGTCACCGTTCCAGTCCGACCCACATCGGTAGGGGAGGGATCGTTAGGGTTCGCGCTTGCTGTTGTTGCACCTAATGTCAGGGTAACCACGCTGACGGCGAGGACAGCAAGGCCGACAAGGAATAGCTTGGTGGACTTGAAGGCGAGGGCGGCCATCGGCGGTCTGCTTGCTGTGACGAGATCTGTGGTGAACGGTGCTGCGATGTGCAGTACCGGGGTGTTGCCGACCATAGGGCTCGGTCGCTTGTTGCGGCCGGGGCGATGTTGGGTGCAGGCGCTTGTGTTGGGAGTGCGGGTGGATAGGACATGGTTCATGGTGTGCGGTCGTTTCTGTTTACGCCGCAACGAATCCGCGCGGCTGCTGATCAGGGGTAGCGGTCACCGACCAGGCACGTAGAAGTTGCCTTGGTCTGGCGCTACCTGATCAGCGGCGCGCGATACACAACCGGGTCAAAATGGCCCGATTGGAAAGAACCAGAGCGGCAACCCGTGGCGGGCCACGCACTGCACTTAGCGGTACGTAGAACCACCACGTACCCAACGCCAGCACCGCAAGGGCCAAACCCAAACCGACCAGTGCGGTGGTGTTGGCCCGATGCAGCGCCGGGGCGGCGGCGAAACTCTTGGCCGCCAATGGATTTGACGTGCCCTGAGCATGCGGGTGCTCAACGATCGGATACTGATGCTCGATAG
>JAHZKD010000241.1 GCA_022600605.1 Actinomycetes bacterium | reverse complement strand
GCACGGCGTTGAGTTCATCAATGGAATCCACGACCGGCATCGGCACGCAGTGGTTGCGGCGAAACCGCCCGCCCTCGCCTTCGACCCCGCCCTTCTCGTGGCTACCTTCACGGCCGGGCTGGCAGTACCAGGCCTCGAATACCCATTTACTGAACTACGACACGCTTAATTGCTGGTAGCTGCCTGTTCTCGTGATTGTGGATTAACGTCACGGCCCGTGTCTTTCGATGGTGAGCAGGTGCGCGACTTGGCGGCGTTGCGGGTGCCGTGGGTCGGCAGGCTAGAGCAGTCCGATGATCCCTGGTTGCCGTTCCGGTTGGTCGACGGGCACGGAGCGGTCATCGACGCGGTGTCGGCGTATTTCCGCGATCTGCAGGCCGCCGGAAAGCCTGAAACAACGATCCGCTCCTACGGGATGGACCTGCTGCGTTGGTTCCGATTCTTGTGGGCGATCGATGTGTCGTGGCAGAGGGCGACCCGAGTCGAGGCACGCGACTTCTCGCGATGGATGATGCTGGCAGGAAAGCCAATTCGGCCGCATTGGAGGAATCCCGAAGTCACACCGACGCCGTCTCATCGTCGGCGTCCCTACTCGGCGGCGGTGCGGGTCCATAGCGAGACGGTGTTGCGATCGTTCTACGACTTCCACCGAAATGCCAGCAGCGGTCCGGTGATCAACCCGTTCCCGCTGGACCGGTCACGGCGAGGAAACCGCGCCCAGGCCCATCACAATCCGATGGAACCGCACCGCAACGAACGCAAGGGCCTATATCGTCCGTCGACGCCGTCACGGGTTCCCCGCAGCATCCCCGACGAGGAGTTCAACGAGATCTTCGCCCGCTTGCCGTCGCATCGCGACCGGGCGCTGGTGGCGTTCTACGTCTCCACCGGGGCGCGGGCCTCGGAGCTGCTGTCAGCCACCCAGGGTGGTGTCGATCCGGGCAGGAGCGTCATCGCTGTCACCCGGAAGGGGTCGCGGGCTGTTCAGGAGTTGCCGGCGTCGTCGGATGCCTTCGTCTGGCTGCGGCTCTATCAGGTCGAGATCCAGGGGCGTGTTCCTCGCGGGCGCCACCAACCGCTGTGGTGGACATCTCGAACTCCGTTGCAGCCGTTGACCTACCACGCGGCGCACCGGATGTTCGAGCGGGCCGGAAAGGCCGCTGGGAGCACGGCAACGTTGCATGCGCTGCGCCATACCGCGGCCTATCGGATGGCCGAGGATCCTGAGTTGCCGTTGACCGATGTGCAGTTCGTGCTGGGGCATGCGCTGCTGACCACCACTCAGATTTACCTCACGCCGCGCAAGCAGGACGTGATCCGCCGGGTCTTGGCCCACCATGAGCAGCACACCCGCAATGCCTCCCAGCGCGTGCAAGCACCACCGGCACCCGGCTACCGGCCTGAGACGCTGCGCGTGCTCTTCGGTGGTGATCCGCAATGACGGTCAGCAGCATCGCCGAACCCGATGCCGACTCGCTGCGACCAGATGCGCTGGTCACCGCCGACGCCGCACGGGCGCCCGGTCCCGAGTGGGCGTTGACGCGCCAGGACCGCCACCGCGTCGAAGCGTTATTGACCCGGGCATCGTTCGCGCCACCGGTGCGTCACCGCCGCCACCCCGGCGCCTACGACACCGCCGTGAAATGGATGCTGGACTGGCTGGACGACCAACCTGGAGAGACGTGGCAGGACCGGTGGCTGGCCAGCGGCGCCGATGCCGACGGCAGACACTGGCGGCACATCCCGGTGGCGTGGCTGGGCCGCCGAGGACGCGACCAGACATGGATGCAGGACTGGTTTTTCCGGGCATTGTTCACCGCCTTCGGTGCCGACGTGATCCGGCCGTCATTGAATTGGCTTGTCGCAGCCAACTTCCGGCGCGGCATTCTGACCAACATCATGGCCCGGGCTCGGGATCCCGAAGGGTTCGCCCGGATGCAGGATCTGTGTTCCTCGGATCCGGATGTGCCCCGAGCTGCGGCCAGCCGCACGACCTACCGCACCGCGCTGATCCTGGCCGCCAAGGGCGGCACCGTCTCCGATATCACCATCGCCGACTTGGTCGAGCTCTTCGAGGTGGAGGCCGCGACGCTGGTCACCGCTCCTGGCGCCACGCACCTGTTCTACCGGGTGCTGCGAACCATGAGCGTGTTCGGCGCCGAGGCGCCAGCGACTCTGCGCGAACTGCGCACCCTGGGCCAGCGCACCCCGGAGCAGATGATGGATCGCTACGGCCTGATCTGCCAACCGATTCGCGATCTCCTGGTGGACTACCTCAAAGAACGCCAGCCAGCCCTGGACTACACCAGCTTGGACAGCCTCGCCAATTTCCTCGGCAGCTTGTTCTGGGCGGACCTGGAGCGACACCATCCCGGCATCGACACCCTGCACCTCCCCACCGAGGTCGCCGACGGTTGGAAACGGCGGCTGCGCACGGTGCCCAAGACGGTCCGTGCAGCCGATGGCAGCTCCACCCAAATCCAGGTGCCCAGGATCAACTACCGCGAATGTCTCACCCCTGTGCGGGCCTTCTATCTGGACCTGGCGCACTGGGCCGTTGAAGATCCGGGCCGCTGGGCGGCCTGGGTGGCGCCGTGCCCTATCGGAACCGAAGAGATCAACCGCCGAAAAGACAAGCGGCAACGTAAATCCCGTATGGATGCCCGCACCCGTGATCGCCTACCGGTGCTGCCTGCACTTCGGCGCAGCGCCGAGCGGCGCCGACGCGACGCCGCCGAAGTGCTCGACGCCGCCCGCAATACCGTGATCGGCGCGACCTTCACCGCGGCGGGCCGCACCCTGCTGCGGATCGACTCGCCTCGCGGGGCTGCAGTCAAAGTCTGGGCACAAGACGACACCGGGACCCGTCACGATCTGGTCAAAGAAGAAAGCCACGCCTTCTGGACTCACGCTGTCATCGAGGTGCTCCGCGCCACGGGGATACGGATCGAGGAACTCACCGAACTGTCGCATCACAGCCTGGTGCAATACCGGTTGCCGACCACCGGTGAGGTCGTCCCGCTGCTGCAGATCGCCCCCTCCAAGAGCGACGCCGAGCGGCTCCTCGTGGTCAGCCCCGAGCTCGCCGAGGTTCTCAGTGCGATCATCAGCCGGCTACGCGGCCCCACCGGGGCGATACCGCTGGTGGCCGCCTACGACCACCACGAACGCCTCTGGCTTCCACCATTGCCGCTGCTGTTTCAGCGTCGGGTCGGCAGCGAACAGCGAGCCCTCTCGTCCTCGGCGATCCGGTCGATGATCGACGACGCCATCACCGAGAGCGGACTCACCGAACCTGCCAGCGGAGAGCCGCTACGCTTCACGCCGCACGATTTTCGGCGACTGTTCATCACCGACGCCGTCCTCAACGGTCTCCCACCGCACATCGCCCAAGTCATCGCCGGGCACCGCGACATCAACGTCACTATGGGCTACAAGGCCGTCTACCCCGACGAAGCCATCCAAGCCCACCTGGCGTTCCTGGCCCGCCGCCGTGACCAGCGACCCAATGACGAGTACCGGGCGCCCAGTGATGAGGAGTGGCAGGAGTTCCTCGGCCACTTCGAGCGCCGCAAGGTCTCCATCGGCACCTGCGGCCGGGCGTTCGGCAGCACCTGCGTCCACGAGCACGCTTGTGTCAGATGTCCGCTCCTCTGGCCCGACCCCACCCAACAGCACCGCCTGCTGGAGATCCGCGACAACCTCAAGGCCCGCATCGCCGAAGCTGAACGCGAAGGCTGGCTCGGCGAGGTCCAAGGACTCCAAGTCAGCCTCGTCGGCGCCGAAGACAAACTCGCACAGATCAACCGGCGCGCCCGCCACGCAAAGAGCACCGAACTCGGAATACCCACAGTCACAACCGATTCCTGACCGTCAACAGCCAACACGCCACGTCACGGCAAAAGTTCAGAGAATCCGTAGTGCGAGCGAAACGCGATCCAGCGGTCGTTCTCCTGGCGGGATCTCCCGAACAACACCTGAGTGACCGCACTGTTGAGGTTGTCGTAGCGGATCTTTTCGGTCGGCACACCACCGAACCGGCCGAAGGCGTACTCGTGGCCTTCCAGGAACGCTTCCTGGCCGGCGGTGATCGAGGCACGGTGCGCCGCCCGCCCGGAGTAGGACAGCCGCATCGTGAACAGCGTCGTCTTGGTCTTGATCCCGGCCAAGAT
>JAHZKD010000240.1 GCA_022600605.1 Actinomycetes bacterium | reverse complement strand
GAGGTGGTGGAGGCAAGCACGATTGCCGCCGCCACAAAGACTTTCACGCATATCGCCGTTGATCTCGTTGTCGTGGATGGCCTTTTGCCGGACGGGGATGGCACAGCTTTCATCGAAACGCTACGCGCCCATAACCGCAAGGTGCGCATCATCTTTATCTCAGCTTTCGTGCGCGATCTGGCAACCGTCGAGCACCTCACCAAGAAACTCGATGTCTCTTTGGTCATCTACAAGCCAATCGACATCGGGGATTTCACCGACCAGATCCTGCAGCTACTCGGCATGCCCAAAGCGCCTGCTGCGCCTTCTGCTCCCCCGGATCTCGCAGCCGAAATCGCTGCGCTGAACGCACAATATACCGCGAAGCTCCCCGAGAAATTGCAGGAGATCGAGACTGCGGTTGGGCGAGCCAAGACCGACCATGACAGCATCGCCGATGCACGCGGGTTAGCACACCGGCTGCGTGGCTCAGCTGGCTCCTATGGACACCCGGCACTCAGCGAAGCCATTGCGTGCGCCGAAGATCTGCTCGCCGAGGCGCAGGCCAATCCGTCCGCTATCCGCCGGCACCTGTGGGAGGAGATCGACACCGCGCTTCGCGATAGTCGCCTTTGCCTCGAACGCGGGCCCGATTTCGATCAGGGTTCTCCCGCTGCTGCTGCGACGCAGAAATCACTTCTTGTCGTCGACGATGACCCCGAGTTTCTGCAATTCGTCCGAGCGGTCGGAAGAAAGCTGCTGCTCAACGTCGTCACCGCGCAGGACGAAAGCGAGGCTATGCAGCGGGCCCGCACCTCACCACTTGTCGGTGCCGTACTCGACGTCCATCTATTCGATGGGACCTCTTTCTCTTTGGCCCGAGAAATTCGTAGCACAGCTGCCAACGGCCAAATCCCCATTGCCTTTGCGTCGGCGGACCACCGGATCGAGACTCGAGTCGCCGCGATCGAAGCGGGCGGAACTCGATTCTTTGAAAAGCCGATGTCCGAGGAGAGCTTTGCCGCACTGGCCCAGCAGCTAGCCATGCTTTCGGATGCCACCAGTCAAAAGGTCCTCATTGTTGACGATGATCCAGACGTGGTGGAGCACTACGCGTTTCACCTCCGAGGTGCCGGGTACAGCGTGGAAACGCTTGGTTCCGCAGTCGGGATCACTGAGAAGCTGGAGCAGATTTCTCCGGACGTACTCTTGCTTGATATCAATCTTCCTGGCATTTCCGGACTCGATGTTTGTCGCGCGCTCAGGATGTCAGAAACCTACGAGGCCCTCCCCATCTTTATCGTCACCGGGCAGACTGACGATCACACGCGCCTTTTGGCCTTTCGCGCCGGCGCGTCCGACGTCGTGGCAAAGCCGGTGATTCCTGAAGAACTCTTGGCCCGAGTTGGGGTTCAGCTTGAGCGCGTGGGCCTTCTGCGCGACCGCGCGGACAAGGATTCACTTTCCGGACTGCTCACCAGACGGGCACTGGTCGAGGCGTTCCAAAGAGCACTGGCCGTGGCCACCCGTGACGAGAAGCCGCTATCGCTAGTCCTTTTAGACATCGATAGGTTCAAGAGGGTCAATGACACCTATGGACACTTGGCCGGAGACCAGGTGATCGCCCACCTTGGAGATCTCCTGCGAAGGCGCTTTCGACTGGAGGACCTCCGCGGCCGCTGGGGCGGCGAGGAGTTCATTCTGGTATTCCCGGGGCAGGACACCGCGTTTGCCGAACGGGCGGCGGCACTACTCCTCGAGGAATTCTCCCAGCTTGCATTCACATCCGACGACGGCGAGCGATTCACCGCAACTTTTACCGCGGGGGTGGCCGCCTATCCCGAAGACGGCACATCTATTTCAGCGCTGGTCCGCCGCGCTGACCAAAGACTCTATGCGGGCAAACAGCGGGGCCGAAACCAAGTTGTCGCCATGGCGGCCAGCACTTCCCACTCAAGTGATGCGGGAATCCAAGAGGGGCGGATATGAGGGTGCTCATGATCGACGACGAGGAAGACATTCGCAAGATCGGCCAGCTCAGCCTTGAAGCAGTCGGCCACATTGAGACCGCCGTCGCCGCATCGGCGCGGGAGGGCATCGATCTGGCATTGGGTAATCGGCCTGACCTCATCCTGATCGACATGATGATGCCCGGAATGGACGGAGTTGCCGCGCTGGCCGAGCTCAGAGACACACCGGAGTTGGAGGACATTCCAGTAATCTTCATGACCGCCAAGGCGCAGCCCAGTGAGGTCGCGTCCTATATTGAAAAAGGCGCGATCGGGGTCATCACAAAGCCGTTCGACCCGATGACGCTGCCGACTGAGGTCATGAGGCTCCTCGGCAGTGTCAACGAATAGGGCCACCAGTTTTCGATAACGCGCGAGCTCTCCTCGATCGGGTAGGCATTCCGCGACGAGCTGCGAACGCCGGCGACCAGCCGCCGGTAAGCGAGGAAACAAGATGACGACCCTGAATCCCTGCGATCGATCTTCCCTGTCCCCTGAAAGGGCACGCGCCATTTCGTGGGTCGATCAGAATGTAGGTCGGGTCGTGTCGCTGCAGGAGCAGGCTCGCTGGCGGCCCTGTTTGTATCTGGAAGCGGAGGCGGACGGCGCAACGATCCCGCTCTACTTCCGTGGAGACCGCGGGGAAGCGGACCACGGCATCTATCCACTCGAACACGAAATGCGCGTGCTGCGGTTGCTGGAGCAGCAGGAACTTCCGGTTCCACACGTCTACGGTTTTTGTCCGGACCCACGCGGCATTGTGATGGAGCGCTGTCCGGGACGGGCCGACCTGGGAACCGCAGAGAGTGAGAGCGAGCGGGACAGGGTGCTCGACCAGTACGTCGAGTTCCTTGCCCACATGCACGCGATTCCGGTGTCGTCGTTAAGCAGTCTCGGTATGCCGGTACCGGCGACACCCCAGGCGCTTGCCCTGGGCGACTTCGAACACTGGGAGCGGCAGTACCGCAGCTTCAAGGTGCGTCCCGAGCCGCTTATCGAGTTCGCTATTCGCTGGATTCGGTCCAATGTTCCCCAGGGACGATCAGGCAGCAGCCTGGTGCATGGTGATGCTGGGCAGTTCCTCTTCGAGAAGGGCCGTATGACTGCGGTCCTCGATCTCGAACTCGCCTACGTGGGCGACCCGGCGGCCGACTTTGCAGGCATGCTCTGTCGCGATTTGTCAGAACCGCTCGGTGATCTTCGGCGCGCTCTCAAGACCTACGAGCGGTGTACGGGGTCGGCGATGGATGTGCGTGCGGTCGACTACCACACGGTTCGGTTCGGGATGTGCACTCCGATGGTTACGGCCCATCTGGCAGCACGGCCCTACAGCACACTCAACTGGCCGCAGTATCTGGGCTGGTATCTGGTCTACGGCCGGGTTCCCATCGAGGTCATCGCGAAACTCGAAGGGGTCGAGCTCGACCCGCCCGAACTCCCGGAAGCCACGCTGACCCGGCACACTCCCGCGGCTGCCTGGCTTCCCGCGACGCTTGAGGCCGCGATCAGTAATCTCGATGATCCGACCGTGCATTACCAGGTGGATACCGCGCTGCGGGGCGCACAATATCTCGAACGGGGGGATCGCTTTGGGGCAGAGCTTGAGGACCAGAGCCTCAAAGAAGCGGCGAAGTTGCTCGGTTATCGGCCGGCGAACTGGGAGGCGGCCGACGCCGCGGTCGAGGAGTGGGTGCTCACGGCCCCGCCCGGGGGTAACCCCGAGATCCTTCGCTTGCTGCACCGCCACGTGCTGCGGCAGGAATTCCTGTTGGCCCCGGCAATGCGCGAGATGCAGGGCGCCACAGTGCAACGGCTCGACTGAGCCCGGAGCGTCCCGCGGTTCAGCAGCGTCGAGATTCGACGAGTGGTTCGACCCGACTTAACGGCACTATGGGCTGACGCGCCGAGCAGCTCCACTGTCACGGTCAGCGCGAACGGCGGATGATGGCGCGCAGCTTATCCAATCTGGTGGAGATCTCGCGCTCGGCGCCACGATCGGTAGGCCGGTAGTAGTCCACCCCTACCAACTCGTCAGGCGGATATTGCTGCGGGACAACCCCTTCGGGTGCATCGTGGGCGTAGCGGTAGCCGATGGCATTACCTAGCTTCGATGCACCCGAGTAGTGCCCGTCGCGAAGATTGGCAGGCACCAGCCCGGCTTTCCCGGCCTTGATGTCGGCCATCGCAGCCCCAAGTGCGGTGGTGACGGCATTGGATTTGGGCGCCGTCGCCAGGTAAACCGTGGCATGCGCCAAGGTCAATTGCGCCTCCGGCATACCGATCAATTGCACCGTCTGCGCGGCCGCCACCGCGATCTGCAGCGCAGTGGGGTCGGCCATCCCGATGTCCTCGCTGGCGAGGATCATCAGCCGTCGGGCCACGAAGCGCGGGTCCTCCCCAGCGACCAACATGCGGGACAGATAGTGCAGCGCGGCGTCGACGTCTGATCCCCGGATGGTCTTGATGAATGCGGAGACGACGTCGTAGTGCTGATCGCCGTCCCGGTCATAGCGCACGGCCGCCCGGTCCAGCGATTGCTCGATGACATCGATAGTCACCTCTTCGCCCGTCTCGGCCGCCACCTCCAGTGCCGTCAACGCCCGGCGCGCATCGCCGGCGGACAACTGCACCAGGAGGTCTATGGCCTCATCGGTGACGGGCACTCGGCCACCCAGGCCGCGGTCGTCATCGATGGCCCGCTGGATAACGCTGTGGATCGCCTCCGGGGTCAGCGGATGCAGCTGCAGGATCAGTGAGCGACTCAACAGCGGAGCCACCACAGAGAACGACGGATTCTCGGTGGTGGCAGCCACCAGTAGCACAATCCGGTTCTCCACTGCAGCCAGCAGCGCATCCTGCTGCGTCTTCGAGAAGCGGTGCACCTCGTCGATGAACAGCACCGTCTGCCCGCCCCGGATGGACGCCTGACGCGCCACCTCGATGACCGACCGGACTTCTTTGACCCCGGACGAGAGGGCCGACAGCGCCTCGAACCGACGTCCGGTGGCCTGTGAGATCAACGATGCCAGCGTCGTCTTGCCCGTTCCCGGGGGGCCGTACAGGATGACTGAGGCAGCTCCGGAGCCCTCGACCAGGCGGCGCAGCGGGGAGTTGGGCTTGAGAAGGTGCTCCTGGCCTACGACTTCATCGAGGGCGGCCGGACGCATCCGCACCGCCAGCGGCGAGGCCGGACCACCGCCGAGCGCGCCGCCCGCGCCGCGGTTGGCTTCCGAATCAGGCACATCGAACAGGCTGTCGGACACAGTCTCTGCTTACCATTGCCTCGCGACACGACGGCGGTGCCGTCAAGAATCTGCAGGTTGGGTGACAAAGTCGATAAGCTCCTCAACCCGGCCGATCAGCGCTGGCTCCAGGTCGTTCCAGTCCCGAACCCGCCCCTTGATCTTCTGCCAGGCCGTGGCGATATCGGCCTGGTTGCGATGCTTCCACCCCAGGCCCTCGCACACGCCATGTTTCCAGTCCTGGCCTTTCGGGACGGTCGGCCAGGCCGCCACCCCGATGCGTGCGGGTTTGACGGCCTGCCAGATGTCGATGAAGGGATGGCCGACGACCAGCGTGTGATCACCGCCCGGGCCGCGGCGAACAGTCTTGGCGATGCGAGCCTCCTTCGAACCGGCAACTAGGTGATCGACCAGCACCCCCAGCCGACGGCCCGGGCCGGGCGCGAAATCGGAAACGATTGCGGCCAAGTCGTCGACGCCGCCCAGGTATTCGACTACCACTCCCTCGATCCGCAGGTCCTCACCCCACACCTGCTCGACCAGTTCGGCGTCATGGCGGCCCTCCACGTAGATTCGGCTAGCCATGGCCACCTTCGCACGTGCCCCGGCGAGGGCGACAGAGCCGGAAGCCGTGCGGGCCGGCCGCACTGCCGGCGCCTTCTTGGGAGCGATCAGGATGACCGGTCTGCCGTCGATCAGGTACCCGGGCCCGACTGGGAATGGTTTTGCACGGCCTTTCCGGTCCTCAAGTTCCATCCGTCCGTACTCGACGCGCACGACGGCGCCGACGAAACCGGTCTGGGCATCCTCGACGACCATGCCAATCTCGACCGGCAGTTCGGTGGAACGCAGCCGGCGGGCGCGGTGTGGGTCGTCGGCCAGGATGTCGGTGCCATATCTATCCGCCACGCCGCTGATCGTAGGTACTCTCCCCGCGAACGTGCGCATTTGCACGGGCACTTCGGCGTGGCGCGTACAGACATGCACGCTCGCGGGGTTTAGCCTCGCGGGGTTAGCCGAGGGCCGTGATCCTGCTTGATGCCGCGGTGACCGCGCTGATGACAGTGTGGATGAACCGCATCTTCTCCAGCACAGCCGGCGG
>JAHZKD010000028.1 GCA_022600605.1 Actinomycetes bacterium | reverse complement strand
TCGGGCCGCGACGACCCCGACGCGCCGGGCAGCGAATTGAGGCCTGTCCGCAACCGCTCCAGCTGGTACACGAGCGAGCGCGGGTTCTCCGCGTCGAACAACAGCAACTCAGCCACACCGGCCAAGCTGACCACGCCCGGATTGCGCCTGCGGTAGATCACCATGGACTCGGAGGCGGTCAGGGTCGACTCCGTGATAGTTTCCTCGGCATCAGGCAACCGAGCCGTCGTCAGAGTGGCGCGCAGGAGTGCTGTCAAGCCAAGGCCGCGTTCGATCCGTTTTCCGATGTCCATCATCATCCAACCGACGTCGCGCACCATCGACTCCCGCACCACGCCGGAGAGCGCGAGCATGCCAGCCAGGGTGAGGGTGTTCGTCGACGACAGGAACGCGTCGCCCTCAGCCTGGGACTCCGGCGGCGTGTCCGGCCCGTGCAGCAGAGCCCGCTCAAGGGCTGACAGCACCATCCAGGTGTCGTTGGACATCTGATCACGAACCGACCGCGCGGCCAGGCTGAGGCGCTCCACGGACTGCGCCAGCGAGCCGGAACGGTACCGGTCGGCGGTCAGCGACCACAGGGTGGTCGCTGCGGTGGCCACCATTTCGACGTAGTCGCCGCCTGGGCCGGTGTCAGTTCCGGTGATCGTGCCCAGAGCTGTCAGCAGCACTGGAACGCACTCGCTGCCAGGCATCGTGCGCCGATAGCGGTACTCGTGATACCGCTCGCGCGTGACCATCAACAGCCTGGCCGTGTTCTCGGCACGCTCTGCATATCGGCCGATCCAATAAAAATCGGACAGCACACGCGGTGAACTGACGTCGCGCGTCGGACTTGAGGTAACCGGGGTGGCAGGCAGGCCGGCCGTGGCGTCCTGAGCAGTCAGCTCGTCCTGCGTCGTCGCCGGGATCTTCTCCGCTATAACACGTGTAGGCGTCCGAACCCAAATATCTTTGGCTGCAACAGTATTAAGACGATAAGCTGCGGTCCCCGGTGCCACCAAATATCCCAGGCCGCCGGTCATCGGTGCGTATCCACTGTGCTGAGCCACTGTGAACAGCCGCATACCCACGCTGGATGACGACAGCCCGCCGGGAAGGAAATCGGAAGGCGCCGAAGAGAACTGCGGCAGATCCTGCCCGACCCACTGCCACGGAATGGCCTCGATGCGCGACGCCAGATCCTCAAGCTGACCTGCTGACAATTCGGGGCCAACGATCGGCGCACCGCCGGAGACAGGCTTGATCAACAGCGATGACAGGTTTGCGAGCAGGTGTGAACGCTCGACGTCGATGCCGCCCCAGTACATGGGCGCGGTTGCCAGCAGCGGCGTCTCACCGAGCAACTCCTCAGCGAGTTCGGGCAGAAACCGCAGCACCCCAGGGCTTTCCAGCACGCCGCTACCGAGCGTGTTGACCAGCGTCACCGCGCCACGGCGCAGCACCTCGACCATGCCCACAACTCCCAGCTGGGAGTCCGAGCGCAGCTCAAGGGGGTCAACGTAGTCAGCGTCGACCCGGCGCAGCACCACGTCCACCCGTTTGAGGGTGCCCATCGACCGCATCCAGAGCTTGCCGTCGCGGACCACCAAATCGGCACTCTCGACCAGCGGAAGCCCCAGCACGCTGGCCAAATACGCCTGGTCAAATGCCGTCTCGGAATAGCTGCCCGGGCTCAGAACGACCACCACCGGAGCCTCACCCGATTCCGGGGCGACATCGATGAGCGCCAACCGCAAGGCTTGCGCCCACGGCGTGGCAGGACGGGGCCCGATCTGCTCGTAGAGATCTGGGATGGCATTCGCAACCACGCGCCTGTCCGCGAGCGCGTATCCGGCACCGGAGGGCGCCTGCGTCCAATCGGCGTTGACCTGAAATTCCCCCGACGAGCCCCGACTGACATCACATCCGTGCAGGAACAGCTGATGGCGACCGGGCACCTCGATACCGCGCGCCGCACGCACATAGCCAGGGTGGGCAAACAGCAGTTGGGGCGGCAGTAGGCCGCTGGTGATCGAGCGTCGCTCGCCATAGAGATCAGTCAGCACGGCGTCCAGCAGCCTTGAGCGTTGCACGAGACCGGCTTCCAGGGTGTTCCAGTCCGCAGCGGAGATGACCAACGGCATCGCGTCGAGCTGCCACAGGCCGGGCACCGTCGCGCCGTCCCCGTTGGTGATTGCATCGCCATTGTGATCGACCTGGATGTAGGTGATGCCGTCGTTGTCAACGAGGCTGCGCACCACGGCCCGCAGACGGTCCAGGCCGCCGCGACCCCATTCCCGCACACCGTCGGCCAGCTCCTGCCAGGCTGGCCGAACGTCCCCGGCCTCATCGACGAACTCGTCGTAGGAAACGGCCGGACCTTGTTCGGAAGACTGGACGTCGAACAGCGCTTGCTGGGGTCGCACGGTGGGATAGGGGCCGAGCGGGTTGTCCGATTCGACTGCCCCAGCTTCCGGTGGAAGCGTCGGGCCTGTTGCAGGAAATGCCATCAGTGCAGCACGGTACGCACTCGTCGCAGATCCAAGATCCCCGGCGCGCCCACATCGGTGGACTGGCGTGCCTGCTTCTCCCGCAGACTGGCCAGGTCGGCCTTACCCGGTGTGAAACCACTGGCCTCGAAGCGGCGGCTGCGCCGCGACTCCGCCTCCACCGCGTTGACTGGCGGGGCGTCATAGGACCGCCCACCCGGGTGCGACACATGGTAGGTGCAGCCACCCCTGGATACCCCGGTCGCGGAGTCGACAAGTTCGAAACGCAGCGGGCCGTCAACCGTGATCGTGGGGTGCAGCGCGCTGGGCGGCTGCCAGGCCCGGTAGCGCACCCCGCCGACCTGAACATCGGGGTTGTCGGTCGCCAGCATGGGGATCGGATAGCCGTTCGCGGTGACAATGAAGCGTTGCCGGTCGGCGCCGATAAGCCGGACTTGAACCCGTTCCACCGACGAGTCGACGTAGCGGGCTGTGCCCCCGGCGGTGGACTCCTCACCCAGCACGTTCCATGGCTCGATCGCGCCACGCAGTTCGATCTCGACGCTGCCGAAGACCGCCGTCCCGATCCGCGGGAACCGGAACTCGGTGAATGGGTCCAGCCAGCTGGTCTCGAACTCGATCCCGTGCGCGCGGAGGTCGGCGGCTACCTCGGCGATATCGTGAATCAGGAAGTGCGGCAACAGGTACCTGCCATGGAGGTTGGCCCCGTGACGGATCAACGGGGCACGCAGCGGCTCCTCCCAGAACCACGACACCAGAGAGCGCACCAGTAGTGACTGCACCATCGCCATCTGGCTGTGAGGCGGCATCTCGAACCCGCGTAGCTCAAGCAACCCGAGCCGGCCACGGGCATTGTCGGGGCTGTAGAGCTTGTCGATGCAGAACTCCGCACGGTGGGTGTTCCCCGTGATGTCTGTGAGCAGGTGCCGCAGCGCCCGGTCGGTGATCCACGGACCTGAGCTTGCAGAGCCCCCATGTTCCGGTGTCACCGGCGCCCTTCGGCCACGAGAAATGGGAGCGAGTCGCGCGATCTCTGCGAACGCGATCTCCAGCTCGTAGAGGGCGTCCGGGCGGCCCTCGTCGACTCGCGGCGCTTGCGATGTCGTGCCGACGAACCGGCCGGCAAACAGATAAGACAACGACGGGTGCCGCTGCCAGTAGGTCAACAACGAGACAAGCAGATCCGGACGGCGCAGCAATGGAGAATCAGCGGGGCTGATACCGCCCAAGGTGATGTGGTTACCGCCACCGGTTCCACCATGGGTGCCGTCCACCTCGAACGACTCGGTGGATAGCCGCGTCAAGCGCGCTTTCTCGTAGAGCGTGTCCAGCTGGTCCCGTTGTTCGGCGAAGCTTGCAGTCGGTGCCACGTTGACCTCAATGACGCCCGGGTCGGGTGTGATGGACATTGCGTGCAAGCGGGCGTCCGTCGGCGGACCGTAACCCTCAAGCACTAACGGACAACCGATCGTGGCTGCGGAGCGCTCGATCCGCTGGATCAGATCAACGAAGTCGTCCAATTCCTCAGTGGGCGGCAGATAGACGTAGAGCAGTCCTTCCCGTATCTCGGCCACGAGCGCAGTCCTGGGCATCGGCTTGTCATCCTCGACCACGGCACGGTCAGTCGTTTCGTCCTTACGTTGTTCGCCATCGCCGGCCGGCAGCGGGGGCCGATCCTGCATCGGATCAGCCCCAAAGGCCACCGGCGGCGGTTCCCAGCTGATCGAGTCCAACGGCAGCCGCAGCCCCGCGGGCGAATCCCCTTCCAGCAACACGATGCGTCCACGGCGCAGCCTCCAGTCGGCACTGGCCCAGCCAGACCCGTCCTCGCGACGGTGCAGTGGAAGCACGTATGCAGCCGGCTCGGTGATCGGCGCTTCTAAGCTCGCCAGCAGCGCAGCGCGGGCCGTGGAGCTGTCCGCCTCCAAGTCGTCCTCACCGGCGACCGCGTCACCCGCGGGTTGACGCACAGCCGCAGCTAGCCTGCTCAACGGATCTTCGAATACCGGACGAACCTGGCTGCCCGGCAACCCCAGCCCTTCAGCAACACCGTCGAGGAGCTGACGGCCGACGTCGGGGGCCAGCGCAGCCGGATCGGGTTGTTCCGGCCACGGGTCGGCCAGCAGCTCGTCGTGAGTCCACAGTGGTTCACCGTCGACCCGCCAGAACAACCCGATCTGCCAACGTGGCAGCGGCTCTCCGGGGTACCACTTGCCTTGCCCGCGCTGCACCACACCCTGCGGAGCCCAGGCGCGCTTGAGTCGCCCCGCCAGTGCGGAGGCCAGTTCGCGCTTGTGTGCACCGTCGGCGTCAGTTGTCCACTCCGGATCGACCTGGTTGTCGATCGCAACGAAGGTGGGCTCACCTCCCACGGTGAGCCGCGCATCTGCGGCGACCAACCTTTCGTCGACGCGGGCGCCGAGCGCGTTGATCTCCGCCCACGCCTGTTCGGAGTACGGCCGCGTGACACGCGGATCCTCATGTACCCGGGTCACAACATTGGTGAATTCCAAAAAGGTTTCGCACGGCTCCGTCGCGCCGGTGATGGGCGCCGCAGACTCCGGATGCGGGGTTGCCGAGAGCGGGATGTGGCCTTCGCCGGCGAACAGACCTGAGGTCGGGTCCAAACCGATCCACCCCGCGCCCGGGATGTACACCTCGGTCCATGCGTGCAGATCGGTGAAGTCGGCCGTCGGGCCCGACGGCCCATCCAGGGCCTGAACATCGGAGGTCAGCTGGACCAGGTATCCCGAGACGAATCGGGCCGCCAGACCCATCTGCCGCAGAATCGAGACGAGCAGCCACGCGGAGTCGCGGCAGGATCCGATGCCGGTGCTCAGCGTGAGATCCGGTGTCTGCACACCGGGTTCCATTCGGACGCTGTAGCCGACGTCGGCATTGACCGCGCTGTTGAGCGCCACCAGGAAGTCGATGGTGCGGGTACCCGAGGCGACGGCGAAGTTGTTCACCCACGCCTCGGCGAGGTCACCGGGGCCCGAGCCCTCACCGTTCTCGTCGACCAGCCTCAGGTAGGGCTTGAGATCCTCCGCCAGCGCCTTCGGGTACTCGAAGCCAGGCGATGAGCCGCCTGGGCGAAGAGCAGAAGGCCAGGTCTCGGCGTAATCTTCGATGAAGAAATCGAATGGATTGATCACTTTCAGGTCGGCGATCAGCCCCACGGTGATCGTCAGGCTGCGCGTACGCGTCGGGAAGACCAGTCGCGCCATGAAGTTGCCGAACGCGTCCTGCTGCCAGTTGACGAAGTGGTCGGCAGGTTCGACCTGCAGGGAGTAAGCCTCGATCGGGGTGCGCGAGTGCGGCGCCGGCCGCAACCGTACGACGTGCGGAAAGACCTCCACGAGCCGGTCGAATGTGTAGCTGGTGCGGTGCTCCAGCGCCACCTTGATACTCATAGCGTCAAATCCCATCACACCCGAGGCCGAAACTATTAGCTCTTGACGGTCATGCCCTCTCCAGCTTCTCCGGCTTGGCATCGATTCCGGATTCTTTGCGCTGCTGCGGCGTGATCGGTGCAGGCGCGTCGGTCAGCGGATCGACACCCCCACCGCTCTTCGGGAAGGCAATAACCTCCCGGATGGAGTCCACACCGGCCAGCAGGGCCACAATCCGATCCCAGCCGAACGCGATGCCGCCGTGCGGTGGCGCGCCAAAGGTAAAGGCGTCCAACAAAAATCCGAACTTGTCTTCGGCTTCATCGCTGTCGATACCCATCATCGCGAACACGCGCTCTTGGATGTCGCGGCCGTGGATGCGCAGCGAACCGCCACCGATTTCGTTGCCGTTGCAGACGATGTCGTAGGCGTCGGCCACAGCGGATCCTGGATCAGTGTCGAATGTGGCCACCGACTCGGGCTTGGGCGCGGTGAACGCATGGTGGGGCGCGGTCCACGCCCCGGAACCCACGGCTACGTCCCCAGCGGCGGTCGCCTCGTCGGCAGCCTCGAACAGCGGCCAGTCGACCACCCAGGTGAACGCCCACGCGGCAGGATCAATCAGATCGAGGCGCCTGGCGATCTCGATCCGGGTGGCACCGAGCAGCGCACGAGCCGACTTCGCCGGCCCCGCGGAGAAGAACACACAATCCCCCGGCCGCGCACCCACGTGGCTCGCCAGTCCGTCTCTTTCAGCATCGGAGAGGTTCTTGGCGACCGGCCCGCCCAGCTCACCGTCGTCGCCGATCAGTACATAGGCCAGCCCCGTGTGGCCGCGCTGCTTGGCGAACTCTTGCCATCCGTCCAGAGTGCGTCGCGGCTGCGACGCCCCGCCCGGCATGACGACAGCGCCGACATAGGCCGCCTGAAACACCCGGAAAGCAGTGCCGGAGAAGTAGTCGGCGCACTCTACGAGTTCCAGGCCGAACCGCAGGTCGGGCTTGTCGGAACCGAACCGGCGCATCGCCTCGGCATAGCTGATCCTCGGTAACGGCAGCACAAGGTCATATCCGATCAGCGCCCATAATGCCTTGAGGATTTGTTCCGACACTGCGATGACGTCGTCGGCGTCGACGAAGCTCATCTCCATGTCCAATTGGGTGAACTCAGGCTGCCGGTCAGCGCGGAAGTCCTCATCCCGATAACAGCGGGCGATCTGGTAGTAGCGCTCCATTCCGGCCACCATCAGCAACTGCTTGAACAGCTGTGGACTCTGCGGCAGTGCGTAGAACGAGCCGGGCTGCAGCCGGGCGGGGACCAGGAAATCACGGGCCCCCTCCGGCGTCGAACGGGTAAGCGTCGGCGTCTCGATCTCCACGAAATCGTGCGCGTCGAGCACGGCCCTTGCGGCGGCATTCACCTTGGAGCGCAACCGAATCGCCTGACCGGGTCCGTCGCGGCGCAGATCCAGATAGCGGTGTTTCAGGCGCGCTTCCTCGCCGGCGGTCTCATCGAGTTGGAACGGCAGCGCGGCGCTCTCCCCCAGGACCGTCAGCGAGGTTGCGTTCACCTCGACGTCGCCGGTCGCGATCTCGGCGTTGGCATTGCCCTCGGGCCGGATCTCGACGACCCCGGTGACGTTGATGCAGAACTCCGATCGCAACCGATGCGCCTGGGCCAGCACCTGTCCCTCCTCCAGGCCGTCGCGGAACACCACCTGCGCCACGCCAGAGGCGTCGCGCAGGTCGATGAAAATAACGCCGCCGTGGTCGCGTCGGCGCGCCACCCAGCCGGCCAGGGTCACCGTCTGGCCTGCGTCGGCAGCGCGCAACGAGCCGGCGGTGCGGGTGCGCAGCACGAATTACTCCTCAAGTCAGGGATGTCAAAGGACTGCTCAGTGTAAATGGGCAGCGGCGGTAAGGCGGCAACGGCGGTAAGGGGCAACGTCGGCAGCCCCGACTAGACAGCTATCGTGATTTGTCTAGTAACTGCCGGCGGAACGAAAGGCACAAGAACATGGCCAACCGTCACCCCTGTGAGCGAGTCGACCTGGATTTCGTCGACCATGCTCCGTACCGCTTCGTCAGCACGGTCGACCTCGCGATCACGCCCGAGCAGCTCTTTGAAGTGCTGGCCGACGCGACTTCGTGGCCTCGCTGGGCAAGTGTGATCACCAACGTCACGTGGACCAGTCCGGAACCGCGCGGGGTCGGCACCACTCGCACGGTCGACATGCTTGGCGGCATCACCGGCGACGAGGAGTTCCTGGCTTGGGAACCGTTCACCCGGATGGCGTTTCGCTTCAACGAATCGAGCACCAGCTCCGTCGCCGCCTTCGCTGAGGACTACCACGTCGTACCCACCGCCAATGGTTGTCACCTCACCTGGATCATGGCCATGAAGCCCAACGGCCTGACCGGCCGGCTCGGCCTGTTCACCGGCCGGCCCGTCATGGGCTGGCTGTTCCAGCGGTTTCTGCATAATCTTCGCAAGTACACCGATGAGCGGTTCGGCGTGTTGCGGGCCTAATAAACGCCGTCCGGACGATGGTGCAATGTCCGGCAACAACGGCCACCAGCGAAATCGTATGTGCAAAGCTTGACCCGCCTGGGCTCCAGGCTCGCCGGGCAGAGTTGATGAGGTGGCGCGATGACCTTCAACAAGGGCATGCGGATCGATACGAGCACCGCCTCCAGCAGCGGCGGTGGCCGAGGTCCCGGCCGTGGCATGGCGATCGGCGGCGGGCTGGGTGGACTGCTCATCATGGTGGTGGCACTGTTCCTGGGCATCGATCCCAGCTCGGTTGTCCCCCAGCAGGGGCAGGTGAGCAACCCCGGCGTCGAGGGCCCAGCGTTCGATCTGAGCCAGTGCAAGACCGGCGAGGACGCCAACCGCATCGTGCAGTGCCGGGTGGTGGCGACCGGCAACTCCGTCGACCAGGTCTGGGAGCAGCTGATGCCGGGATACACCCGGCCTCAGGTCCGATTGTTCAGCGGCTGGGTCGACACCGCGTGCGGGTCGGCGACCAGTGATGTCGGACCCTTCTACTGCCCGGTCGACCAGACGGCATACTTCGACACCGGCTTCTTTGATGTGCTTGTCGACCAGTTCGGTTCTAGCGGCGGCCCGCTGGCCCAGGAGTACGTGGTTGCCCACGAGTTCGGGCACCACGTGCAAAATCTGCAAGGCGTGTTGGGCCGGGCGCAGCGGAATCCCCAGGGGGCCACCGGCGCGGGGGTTCGCACCGAACTGCAAGCCGATTGCTACGCCGGTGTGTGGGCGCACTATGCCGCCATCACCAAAC
Organism: Actinomycetes bacterium; assembly: GCA_022600605.1. Taxonomy (GTDB): domain Bacteria; phylum Actinomycetota; class Actinomycetes; order Mycobacteriales; family Mycobacteriaceae; genus Mycobacterium. The sequence continues at coordinate 211 of JAHZKD010000028.1, read as the reverse complement.
AAGAGAGCACCGGTGTGCCTTTTCTGGAGCCCCTGAGCGACAAAGACATCGCCGATGCGCTTTCGGCGGCCTCGGCGGTCGGCGACGACCGCATCCAGGAGGCAGCTACGGGCCGGGTCAATCCGGAGTCCTGGACCCACGGTTCCTCCGAACAGCGACAGAAGTGGTTCACCCGGGGATACCAGACCGGCGACCCCGCCAAGTGCGACAC
>JAHZKD010000239.1 GCA_022600605.1 Actinomycetes bacterium | reverse complement strand
TCGGTTGCAGACCTGGAGACCGCGGCAGAACGCTGGTCCCGCTTCGTGCCTGCGGCCAGAGAAGCCGGCTTCAGTTCTGTGCACGCGGTCCCGATGCGCGCCGCCGGCCTTGTCCTCGGTGCGCTCGGGCTGTTCGGTTCGCAGCCAGGCGAACTCGACGAGGCCGATCTCCTCGTCGCCCAGACTCTCGCGCACATCGCGTGCGTGGCTATTCTGCAAGAGCGTGCGCCGACACCGTCGAACGTGCTTCCCCAGCTGCGTGCGGCGCTGGCCAATCGCGTCGTCGTGGAGCAGGCGAAGGGATTCCTGCGGCAGGTTCTCGAGGTTACGGTCGAGCAAGCCTTCACGCTCCTGCGTTCCTATGCCCACGCCAACGGGGAATACCTGACCGAGGTCGCGCATCGGCTGATAGCCGATCGACATTCGCGTCCAGTGCTGATCGCGGCAATCGCCGAATTCGCTAAGTAGTCAACAAGTTAGGGACGGTGCCGGGCCTTTGCGCGCCGTACCGCCTCGTCGACCAGGCGGTCGGCGAGGACGATGAGCTTGACGTTCTCGGCTTGGCTCATCCGCTTCATCCGATCGATCGCCTCTTCTGCGCTGGCTCCGGTCCGACTACGGATGATCCCGATCGCTTGATCGATCACCGCGCGGCTGGTCAGAGCCCGCTGGAGGTGTTGTGTCTGATCCCGGGCGCTGGCCAGCAACCGCGCGTTGTGTACCGATACCGCCGCTGGACCGGCGAATTGGGAACCCAGCACCAAGGCATGCTCGCCGAACGCGTCTCGGGCTCGGGCATAGGCGTTGATCGCGCCGAGCACTTCGCCGTCCACGATCAGCGGCAATGACAGGGCGGAGTGCACACCCATCCTGGCCACCCTGCCCCCGAAATGCGGCCAGCGGCCGTCGCTGCCCAGTGAACCGCTGACGATCGCGCGCCCAGTCTGCATGCATGTGATGCATGGACCCTCGCGCAGCCCCTGGTACTGAACGGTGTCGATCTCGCCGACGAATGCGGCCGTGGCGGCGCATGTCTGGATGGGCGGAGCGACGTGCTGAGGCTGCAGCAGTGCGACGCTGGCGCCATCGACACCTGGAATCGCGCGCGTCGCGAACGCTGCTACCTCGCCGAGCAAGTCATTCACGCCGCGGGCGCCGGCCACCAACCCAGCCACGCCGCTGAGCGCGGCTTGCAAGTCGATCTCGTCCGCCTCACGCCGTGCGGACGATATATCTTCGCGTGGAACCCGACCGGGCTGCGCGTCGTAATCAGCCATATTCCTTACGACGCTACTCGCACCCGCGAGAGCCGATAACTAGTTGCGTCAGCTCACCAGCGATAACGCGTGCGCGCGCCGCAACTTACCCGATGGCGTCTTCGGGATCGTCCCGGGCGCGAGCACCACCACATTGCGGGGCCGCACGTCGACTTCGGCGAAGACCTCATGGGCGACCTGCCGCTCGACTCGGCGCACCTGGACTTCGTCGGCGAAGTCCCTGCACTCCACCGCGACCGCGAATGTTTCCCGCGAGCGGTCCGCATCGAGTCGTACCGCGACCGCGCACCCGGGCCGCACTCCCTGGACGCGGCCGGCCGCGCGTTCGATGTCGGTTGGGTAGATGTTGCGGCCCGCCATGATGATCACATCCTTAAGGCGCCCGCATACGACCACGTCGCCGGTCTCGGTGAGGTAGCCCAGATCGCCGGTGTCGTACCAGCCGCGCTCGTTCTGTGCGGCAATGAATCCGCCCACCGTTGTGTAGCCTGCGGTCACCGGCTCGCCACGCACCTCGATCACACCGACGCCGCGAGCGGGTAGCTCGGCGCCGTCTTCGTCGACGACGCGCAGCTCCAAGCCCTGCAACGGGTGACCGAGCGCGACGAGCCGGCGGGTGTGTCCCTTCGTCGCCGGCACTGCGTGGTGCAGGACGGCGAGCAGGACGGCGTCGACTTCGTCGACGACCATGCCCCCGCCGCACTCGGAGAACGACACGGCTACCGTCGTCTCGGCCATGCCGTAGGCCGGGATGATCGACTCGGGCTTCAAGCCGAACGGTGCGCCAGCGTCGCACAGATCCTCGACGTCGAGCGGGTCCACCTGCTCGGCACCCGACAAGGCCCACCGCAGAGAGGAAAGGTCGAACTCACCGGGCGTCGCCTGCCGCCGTAGGCGCTTGGCCAACAGATTGTAGGCAAAGTTCGGCGCGGCCGTCATGGTGCCCTTGTACTTGTCGATAAGCTTGGGCCACAACAGAATATCGCTAAGGAAGTCCATCGGTGTGACCTTCACCAGCTCAGCACCGTAGTACATCGGTACCGTCAGATAACCCGTCATCCCCATGTCGTGAAAGCACGGCAGCCAGCTGACGATCACGTCGTTGTCGGCATCGAAATTGCAGCCGACGGTCATTGCGTCCGCGTTGGCGACGATGTTGGCGTGGGTGATCTGCACTGCCTTGGGAGAGCCAGTGGAACCACTCGTCAGTTGCATCAGTGCGACGGCATCCTCACCGATCTCCAGCGGCGCGCTCGGATCGCTGGCGAGGAGCGCCTCGATGGTCAGCACTGTCATTCCCCGCTCGGCAAGCACCGGTGCGGCAGCCATGAAAGGGTCCGAGATCACCACAGCCCTCGCCGCGATCATATGAACGACGGCGGTGGTCTCCTCAGCCCAGCGCACCAAGTCGGTCCGGGGTGTGGGCTGGTGAAGCATCGTCACGCTTGCTCCGCGCATCCAAATGCCCTGGGCGGTCGGTGCGATCTCCACCGGCGAGCCAGCCAGCACCGCGACCGCATCGCCGGGTCCGATGCCCGCGGCGGCCAATCCGCCCGCCACTTGGCGGGCCCGTTGGTGCACCTCGGCCCAGGAGTGACGGACAGGAGCGTGCGGCTCCCCGGTGATCAGGCCCTTCGTACTGCGTTGGGCGTTGGAGTACATCGTTTCGGTAAATCGGCTCATGGAAGCCCCTATTGCATTGGCCCGAAGGCGCTTGTGATCTGTGCCCTTGGACCGCCAGGACGGCACTGCCTGCGGGTTGGTGCTGGTATGCGAACCGCTGAAGTTCGACCGTCATCGGCCACCGTGGGGCCGCGGCGCTGCGTGGGCTCCTCGGGCCGAGTCGAGAGGGTCCGCGATCCGATCGGATCGCGAGTTTCGACTTGTCAGCCGTGTTGACTGTACTGGCTGAACGGTCAGGCGCCCGACAAGCGCTCCGGCGCGGACCGATCGTAGCCGCTGAGGAAACTTTGCAGCGCCGAACCCTTAGTGTGGGGACAAGAACGTGGATGATCGGCTGACGTCCGACTTTCGGCAGGGACAACAGGTCGCCACCGTGACGTTTCCGTGAGGCTGTGAACCAACCTGCTTGGATTGTACCGTGCGCGGCGCCGACCTTGCAGAATTGGTGACACGGCCGTCCCGCCAGCGGTCGAGGTTAAGCGGTTCGGCCCCGATCAGCCCCCGGACCGATCGGGAACTCCAACAGCCGTCGGCGCTCCAACCGTGTCATCGACCGGAAGGGCACCTTCGCAGCGGGATCACTGGTCTTGCCGAAAAGCGTCAGAATGTTCCCGGTCGCGTCAACCACCGAACGTATCGCTTTGTCTACTGCTTCTTCTCGGCGTGGCCACCGAACTCGCTGCGCATCGCCGACAGGATCTGGTCGGTGAACTCACCTAGCCCTCGCGACTCAAATCGCTCATAGAGCGAGGCGGTAATCACCGGGGCGGGTACGCCCTCGTCGACCGCGGCAAGCACTGTCCAACGGCCCTCGCCGGAGTCGGAGACTCGACCGCTGAAGTCGGCGAGCCCTGGGGAGCTCGCGAACGCATCCGCGATCAGGTCCACCAGCCACGACCCCACCACCGATCCGCGCCGCCATACCTCGGCGACTTCGCCGACGTCGATGTCGTACTGGTAGGCCCACGGATCACGCAGCGGGCTGGTCTCGGCGTCGGCGGTCCGGTCCGTCTTTCCGGCGTCCGCGTGCTTGATGATGCTGAGGCCGTCGGCGTTCGCGGCCATCATGCCGTACTCGACACCGTTGTGAACCATCTTGACGAAGTGCCCGGCGCCGCTGGGACCGCAGTGCAAGTACCCGTCAGGTGCTGTCCCGTCTGTTTTGGTCCGGGCTGGGGTGGGCTCGGCGCTGCCCTGCCCGGGCGCGATGGTCTTAAAGATCGGGTCCAGGCGGGTGACCACCTCTGTCTCGCCGCCGATCATCAAGCAGTAGCCGCGCTCCAGACCCCAGACCCCGCCGCTCGTTCCGCAGTCCACATAGTGCAGGTTCTCTGTCAGCAGCCGCTGGGCGCGCGTGATGTCGTCGCGGTAGTACGAGTTACCGCCGTCGATCACCGTGTCGCCGGGAGCTAGCAGCGGAACGAGTTGGTCCAACGTCGAATCGACGATCGCCGCCGGCAGCATCAGCCAGATCGCGCAGGGTTTGTCCAGCTTCTCGACGAAGTCTGCCAATGACGACGCGCCGGTAGCCCCCTCTTTCACGAGTTCCTCGACCGCTGCGGAATTGACGTCGTAGGCGACGCAGCTGTGCCCGTCGCGCATGAGCCGACGGACCAGGTTGGCTCCCATTCGGCCCAGTCCCACCATGCCGAGTTGCATCGGGGTCTCAGTCGTCATGTCGCTCCTCTTGGGCCTCAGTGTCGGTCGGTGAACTTGCGGACGTTCATGCACCACCCTGCCTCCTGTGCCTGAGAAGTTCCAGGTTTTGGCGGGCCTCGTTCCGAGGCGCGGCGCTTGTATGTCCAATAACGTTGCCGGACAGCAACTCCGGAACTCAGCAGAGCATCAGGAAGACGCCACGGCTGTCCAGCCGAAGATGGTCAACCACTGCTTCAGCGGGCTATCGCGGACCCACAATGAGTGGATGGCATGTGCCTTGCCGACTCGCCGCGATGGCGCCCTCGGTATCGAGGATGTGCGCCGAAGTTGCGGCTCATTTCGGCGCAGTGGCGGACCGAGTCTGGAAATCTAGGCGATGAGCAATCCGGTGAGCTTCAACCCCCTGCTCCTCTCCGACGGCTCTGACGATGCCGCGGTGCGCCGGCCACGTCGCGGTGTTCATCGTCGGCTTGGCCCGATTACATGCGGGCGCGTGGTCAGGGCGCGGAGTTAGCTGGGCCGTGAGCTGTGCACATCTAGTTTTCGGCTTCGCCGGTCTCGGACGGTGGTTTGACGGTCGGGAATATGTCCAGGTTGTTCCCAGCATGTTCCCAGCTGACGTGCAGGTTCGGGGCTATGAGATGCGTTGGGGCATATAGACAGAACTGATTGCTGCCCGTCTGACCAATAAGCGCTCGGGGCCGATCCCAACGTGCTAAGGCTAGACCAAGCGGGCTTGTCGGAAGTTTGATTCTTACCGCGCCCAAGGAGGTCGCGATGGACGGTGCCAGGTACATCGGTTGGGTCGGATCGTTAGCCGTGGCGTTGGGTATCGCCGGTGTCGGGGTGAGCACGCCTGCGGCCGGTTGGGCTGATGCGGGCGATTCCAGGTCCGGCGGGAAGTCCTCGGAATCCTCGGACTCGGCAGACACGGCGGGGTCCTCCGACTCGTCGGGTGGGTCGTCGGACTCGGCGGACTCGGCGGGTGGGTCGGCAGACTCGGCGGACTCGTTGGGTGATTCTTCCTCGGGTGAGGGCGCCTCCGTAGACGCCGCGTTCGGGTCGGAGCCCTCAGAGCCCTCGGAGTCTTTGGAGTCTTTGGTGGGCGGGGAGGCCGTATCTGGGGCCGAGAGCGAAGCGCTCGATGAGGGCCTCGGCGACAAGGTCGACGACGTCGGCGTCGGCGTCGGTGATGACGGTGGGGATCAGCGCGGTGTTGAGGTCACCGATGGCCTCGATGGTGGTGTTGTGGCTGACCCGGGCAGCGGTAGTGGCGCTGATGGGCCCAGCAGGGTCACCGACCGGGCTCGCGGGTCGGTGCGCTTTAGCGCCGCCGTTGATGAGGTACCGGCGATATCGGCGGCTGTGGCCGGTTCTGATCCAGGCGTGGTGGCCGCCGAAGCTGAGCGTGGCGCGTCGATGCTTGAGAGCCCCGATGCTGCTGAGGTCGGGGTGTCTGCACCGGCCCTGGCTGTGAGCACCGCAACGGATCCGGCGCGCCCGGAAGTGGTGGTGATGTTGCCCGCCGCTGCCAGCGAGCCCCCAGAAATCGCTGCGGTGGCGTTGAGGCCGTTCGTGGCTCCCGGGACTCCCAGCGTTCCGGTGCCTTCACCGGCGCCGTTGGCCGCGGTGGCCTGGCATCGCCGCGAAGCCGAACAAACACAGCTCAACGCAGACATCGATGCCGCCGCCGG
>JAHZKD010000238.1 GCA_022600605.1 Actinomycetes bacterium | reverse complement strand
GCGCGGTGATGAGGTCGGGTTCGTCGATCACCGCGACGGCGCCGCCGTAGTGAAGCGCCGAGGGCAGGCCAGCGTAGCCACCGCCTTTGGCGGCTGCGTCGGTGCGTATCACCAGTGTCAGGTCTGACGTCAGGGTGATGAGTTGGTCGGGTGCGACCGGCCTCGTGCTGGCTGCAGAGTTGGCCGCCAGAGCGGGGTTGTAGGTCATCCCCAAGCCCGAAAGGTATTCCGCCGCAGGTGATGTCGAGAGCTCCGCGGACATCCCGGCGTCAGAAAAGGTGAATACGCTCACAGTCCTGCCAGCTAGCTCGGGGTGCTGGGATCGGATAGCGGCAGCTTCTGCGGCAGCGTGCTGTTGGAGGTCGTCGACTTTGTGTTGTTCGCCCAGGATTTGGGCTATCCAGGACAGTTGCAGTGCGCGGCTCCAGGTGGTGTCGGTGTCGGCGGGGCGGGTGATGGTCGGGGCCACCTTGGTCAAGGTGTTGTAGTTGGGTTTGGTGATCTCGGCGGTGTCGATGATCAGATCGGGGTGAGCCGAACGTAGGGCTTCGGGGTCGATGGTGGACACAATGGCGGGCTTGCCGGTGATCATTGCCGCTAGCCAGCTCGGGGCTGTCCCGCCGGTCACGGAGAGCGCGACCGGTTGCACGCCGAGTGAGAGTGCGACATCGGCGTCGGCGACACTCATGGTGGCCACCGCGGTGGGCCGGGTGGCTACCCGGGTAGCCCCGAAAGTGTGCTCGAAAGTCTGGGCGGCATAGGCGGGGGCCTCGGGGGTGGTGTCGGGCCACATCATCACCGCGGCCCCGACAACCGCGGCGACCACGGCTGCCGCGGCGGCACCGAGCAGCCCGCGCCGCCGTCTGGCGCGGGGCCCGGCCGCGGGCGACGATGGTGGAGGTTGGGGCGCAGCCTGTTTGGCAGGGGGTTGTGTCGGCGGCGGCGTTGGGGGAGCTGACCAGGGGGCGGTCGGGGGTGGGCCTTGACCGCCAGCTGCGGTCGGGGACTGCAGTGCGGTGTGAGCAGCAGCGACGAGGTCTGCGGCGCTGTGGAAGCGGTCGGCGGGGTCTTTAGCCAGGGCGGTGGCGAAGACGTCGTCGATGGCTTTGGGTAGTCCGGGCGCATGGTCTGTGGCCCTGGGCACCGGCGCCATCAGATGGGCCATGATGGTCTCTGTCATGCCGTTGGCGTCTTGGTAGGGAGTGCGTCCGACCAGCATCCGGTAGAGCGAGCAGCCCAGCGCGTAGAGGTCGGAGCGGTGATCGACAGCGGCCCCTTCGATAGATTCCGGGGAGGCATAGGCCGCTGTGGTGAGCATTGAACCGGCAACGGTTAGCCGGGCAGATTCGTTGAGCGCGCGCGCTATACCGAAATCTGCCAGCAGGACCCGTTCTGTGGGGCCGCCGATGTCGGTGAGCAGAAAGTTCGCCGGTTTGATGTCGCGGTGCAGCATGTTGGCGCTGTGGGCGTAGTCGAGGGCCTTGGCGACTTCGCCGAGGATGTGCAGACTGCGCTGGACGCTCATTGGGCCCTGCCGCAGGATCGCAGCGGCGTCGGTGCCATCGACGAACTGCATCGCGATCCATAGGCGCCCGTCCTCGGTTTCGCCGCGGGTATACACCCGCACGATATTGGGATGGCTCAACACCGCTGCGAGTTCGGCCTCACGGCGAAACCGGGCTCGAAACTCCGCATCGGCTGAAAACTCAGCCGACAGGAGCTTGAGCGCATCGCTGCGCGGCAGGCTGGGATGGCGAGCCAGATACACCGTGCCCATGCCGCCAGCGCCCAGCAGGCGCTCGATGGTGTAGTTGGCGACGACGGTGCCAGCAGGAAGGCTCATCGGCACACCGACTTGAGCAGGCGCTGGTGCTGGCTGCTCATGAGGCGGTCAGCATGAGGTATTGGGCGGCCAGCTGTTGATGGGCGTCGCGTTCCTCGACGGCGTTGACCTCGATGGCGTAGCGCTCGGCGGCGACCAGGCAGTAGAAGTGTCGTTTGTTGGTGGCCAGTACTGGCGGCGGAGAGAGTGCGCAGCGGGCGCCCGGCAGCCCCGCCACAGCCGAGGATGGGGTGAACTTGCTGTCGACGGCTTCGGCGAAGAAGTCATCGACGATGGCCTCGGCGCCCTTGGCGTCGGCTGCTTGGTAGACGTTGACCAGCGCTTTGGACAGCGAGTCCATACCGGTGTCGGCGAATAACTTCTGGGAGCGCTGCGGTTGGCTCATCAACGCCGCGGCGCCGTGGCTGCCGTAGAGGCCTTGTTCGGGGTCGTTGGTCATCGCCCCGGCGGGCAGCGTGCGTGCCAGCAGGCCGTCAGGATCTATGGGCAGGTCGGCCAGTTGGTCGACCGGGGTGGGTGTGAATTCTGCGAGCATGCCCCGTTGAACATCGATTGCGTTGCCGAGTAACTCGAGTGCTTCCGCAGTGGAATCAGTGTTGTTGATCTGTTGGGCTATCACGAACGGGCCCTCGGCGGTGTAGGCATGCAGGGTGGTCCAGGTCTGCATGCCCTCGGGATTGGTGATGACCGCGGCCGTGTCGGGGTGCTTAGGAAGCGAGATGGGCCGACGGGGCGTCCCTCCGGGTCCGGTGCCGGCGCTTATGGTGGCGGCGGCCATGTCTGGGGCTGCTGCGGCGGCGTCTTCGGGGGTGGCGAACCGCAGCACCGCATTGATCAGATATTTGGCTGACAAACGGTCCGCACCACCGGAGGTGAGGAAACCGGCGAGGAAATCGTGCTTGGCCATCGCGGTGCCCACTCCCCCCG
>JAHZKD010000237.1 GCA_022600605.1 Actinomycetes bacterium | reverse complement strand
CCGAACTCTGCGGCCGAATCCTCAATGGGGGCCATTCCGCCCAGCGCAGATAGGGGCCAGGGGGCCGTCTTGACCGCCCCGAACGTCAGAGTGAACGGCGAGTACCCCTCCTTGACCAGTAGCGGCACGTAGGCACCCCAGTTGGTTTGGGCGCCGCCCGCGGTTCCGTGCATCAGAACAACCGGATTCGGATGGGCTTTCGACAGCGGCCGGTCCCACTCATTGGCGCCGGGCAGCGTGCCACCCGGGTTGAGGATTTCAGGCGGCACGCCGGCAAAGAAGTCGAAGCTGACCTTGGAGCCGCCGTCTGTATGAAACGACTCCACTTCAATGCCGGCGCCGCGCATCGCGGCTACGGCCGGACGTTCAATCTGCTCCCCGGCCTTCACACCGGCCGCAAGGACAGCGTCCCCGAGATAGAGCCCCGTCCGGACGGAGTCGCTGGCGGCCAGCGAGCCGATCCGCAACGGGAATCGCGCCGCATCGGTCAGGATCTTGGCGGCACCAGCTGCAACGGCCATAGTCGCCGACGCTACCGGATGTGCAGGCGCACACCCGCCTATCTGCTGCAGCCCGCCGCCACCACCCGGGAACCAATGATGACGTCGCCGTCGTCAGGCGCGGGTGGTCTCGGCATGGGCGGGTGTTACGAGCGTGAGGGCGCCGTCGTAGCGGCGGTACAGCAGATTGCCGCGGGCACTGGTGGGATCGGTAAAAAACAAGAACGGCAGGCCGTGGCGGTTGACGCGGTCGGCGCCGCGGCGCGGGGTGAGGATCAGGGTGCGGTGCGGGTTGACCGTGATTGCCGCGCCCGCCGTCTGCGCGGGTGGGTGCACCCGGCGCTGACGCGCCAGCCGCAGTCCCGCCGGGCCGGCCCGGTACACGATTGCTTCTTCGCCGGTGGTGGTGTCGGTGAAGATGTGTACGTCGTAGTCCATGGCATCCATTACGGCACCGGCCTGACACGGGGTGGCTTGCCGTAGCCGAATGCTTTTGTGGCGGGCGATCCCTTCCTCACTGACATAGGTGAGCGGCGGGCGTTGCGGATCTGGCCATGGCCACGATTCCCACCGGCCCGACAGCCGAGCGACCTGGCGGTCCAACCGCGCGGCCGCGACGGCAAGCGCTTCATGCACTCCCGCGATCACCTGGATGCGGGCCGGTGCACCACACACCCGGAGGTTCACCTGCACAAGCATTGACCCGCGGGCACAGTTTCCAGTGGCTAACCGCACCCGCGCGCCCGCAACGCTCCGATAGCGGGCCATCACCCGTCCCAGCACCTCCGCGGCTTCGGCGGCTTTGGCTTCAGCCACCGCACCGCGCGCGATGACATCGACTTCCGGCGCGGTCGGAGATCGGACCCCTCGCGCCAAAGGCAGCACCACCACAGCAGCATGGCGGTCGGATTGCATACGACTCCCCCCAAGGTTTGGGAATTCAGTATCGCCGCGCGCCGGTCATGCGGATTAGGGGCTAAGGTCCCGGTTTTCACCGCGTGTCTGATTTGTATGTGACTGGACTGCACAGATATATTATGTGCAACTGACAGACACAGATACCTGGGAGGGTGCCATGCCCAAAGATATGACCGACACACAGCTCCTACACGAGCTTGAGCCCGTCGCTGAGCGCCTGCTTAACCGCCATCTCTCGATGTTCAAGGAATGGAATCCGCACGACTACATTCCGTGGTCGGACGGTAAGAACTACTACGCCCTGGGCGGGCAGAACTGGGAGCCCGGGCAGAGCCACCTCTCCGATGTCGCAAAAGTGGCAATGGTGCAGAACCTGCTGACCGAGGACAACTTGCCCTCCTATCACCGCGAGATCGCGATGAACTTCAGCATGGACGGCGCCTGGGGGCATTGGGTCAACCGCTGGACCGCCGAGGAAAACCGGCACAGCCTAGCCCTGCGCGACTACTTGGTGGTGACTCGCGCAGTCGATCCGGTCGAGTTGGAGAAGCTCCGCGTCGAGCAAATGAGCAGGGGCTTCAGCCCGGGGCAGAACGAGCAGGGGGACTTCTTCGCCGACAGCCTGTTCGACTCTGTGGTCTACGTGTCGTTCCAGGAACTGGCCACCCGCATCTCACACCGCAACACCGGCAAAGCCTGCGACGAGACGATCGCCGACCAGCTGCTGGCCAGAGTGTCGGCCGACGAGAACCTACATATGATCTTCTACCGAGACGTCAGCGCAGCCGGTCTAGACATCGCGCCCAACCAGGCGATGAAGTCGGTGCACAAGGTACTACGCAACTTCCGGATGCCCGGCACCACCGTGCCCGAGTTCCGGCGCAAGGCCGTGATCATCGCTGTCGGCGGCGTTTACGATCCGCGAATCCATCTCAATGAGGTCGTCATGCCGGTGCTCAAGAAATGGCGGATCTTCGAGCGCGAAGATTTCACCGGCGAGGCAGCGAGGATGCGCGACGATCTCGGCCTGCTTGTTGAGGAACTCGAGGAAGCCGGCGAAAAGTTCGACGTGTCCAAGCAGCGATACCTCGAGCGGGAGGCCCGCAAGGCCGAGCGAATCACCGCCAGCAGGGTGCTCACCACCAAAGGGACGCTAACGGTCAGCGGGAGGTAACCGCTGTAACCGCTGTAACCGCGTGGCCCAGCGGCCTAAACTCCCCTCGCAGGGAGTGCGCAAGATCGGCATGCGACGAGAATGGCGGCACCACTGCCGCCACGCTCAGGAGACCGTGACGTGAATGTGGTCGAAGTGAGCGCTGACCCGCCACATCGTGTATGAAACACCAAACCGTCCCGCCTGACTGAGAACATCGGCGTTGATGGTATCGCCCAGGGCCATGTTTGAGCCGATCATGATGTCGATAGCGCGGCCACTCGGGTGATCAGGCAGGTAGTCGGCGCGCACGCCACCGATGGATTGGACGCCGGGGTAGGTGGCGATGATGTACGCCGTGAGGGCCCGTGCGTTGGGGACCAGGCCGCGCGTCCCGACCGTGGGGATGGCCGCCCCTGGGCCTAACACTGCCTGCATTGCGGGGGAAAGCGCGGCGTAGCTCGCCTTGACCACCGCGACCTGCGTCTGCAGCTCAGACTGTTGCCTCTCTAGGTCTGCACGCACGGCCGAGGCCGCGTCGGCGGCCGCCCTGGCGTCAGCGGCAGATGTGGCCGAGGCCGCCTCGATGATCTGCGCCTCCTGCTTGACCTCGCGGAAGTTCTGCAGCTGCTCGGACATCGTGGTGACCATCACGCGCTCGATGGCCAGCTGGTCGATGAACCTCTGTGGCGAGGCGGCGGTCAGGATCGGAGAGAAGCCACCAGCACCCCCGCCCATGTAGTCCGCGGCAGCTAGTTTGTCGACGGCGGCCTGACGGATCGCAAGCTGGGCCTTGGCTGCGCCGAGCGCTGCTAGATCGCCGGCGTGCCTATCGTCTGCCTCACGTTGCAGCTGCAGCTTCCTGTCGAGGTCCAACTGAGCCACCTGCGTGCTCTCGAGTAGTCGTTCGGCCTGCCGCGACAATTCGTTGAGACTGGCCACGTCGTCTTGGGCCGGGTCAGCGTAGGCGACGCCACCCCACACCACGCTGAGGGCCGTCAGTCCGACGATCGCCGCGACTACCGGCTTGTAGACAGCGGATCTCGACACAACAAGAGAGTGAAATTTCAAGAATACGTATCCTTTGACTAGGGGCGACGTCCCCGTCGCACTGCCTATCCATGAGCCTCAGGTCTCGAAAAGGTTACGAAAACGACGTCGGCTTTGTCCAACCAAGGGGCTAATCCCGTGCTGTTCGTGGGCTAAACCGTCACAACAGCACCACCGGCCACGCTGCTGCGGCCATGCGGGTGGTGGCTGCGATTCCATCACACCGCAAGGCAACGGGTACAGCAGCGTCACGGACCCTTGACCGGTCCAACGACACGGGCTGCTGCTTCGACAGCAGCGGCCCGGCGGCTGGCGATAACGCTAGCGTCTGTGGTCGCCAAAGCCGGATCGGGCCAGTAGGCCCATCCCAGGCCGATCGCGAACAGCAGGACCAGGAGCTGCTGCGGGTCCCAGGCCGGATCAACATGCCCCTGTGCCTGCGCTCGTTCTAGAGAAGCGATTGCCCGGTCAAGTACGCCCTCGCCGTCGACGTTCGGTTCATCGAGCGGAAAACCTTCCAACTTCGCCCAGGTAATCATCCGAATGTGCTCAGGCCGGTCTTGGGCCACATCGAACATTTCACCGGCGAATTCGGGTACCGCATCAGGACACAGCTCGACGGCCCGGAAGAATGCCGCACCATCGGCGGCGACCACGTCCCGAAAGAGAGTCTCTTTATCGCCGAAATGCGCGTACAGGCGCTCCTTGCTGGCATGGGCGGCTCGGGCTATGCGGTCGATACGCCCTCCGGCCAGGCCGTACCGTGCGAACTCGGCGCGGGCCGCGGCAAGGATCTCGCCCCGGAGCTCAGTGGTCGTTCTCACCAGACCATCATAACAAACGAACTCGTTCGTCTGCTACACTGGCGAGCGAACCGAACTACAGACTCGGAGAGGGAGAACCACCATGGGTGCGGCGGATGTAGTCGACCAGGCGATCGCGACGATGCCGAGGGGCGGCCCCGACGCGTCCTGGCTGGATCGGCGATTCCAGACTGATGCGCTGGAGTACCTCGACCGCGACGATGTGCCCGATGAGGTCAAGCAGAAAGTTATCGCAATACTCGACCGGGTGGGCACCCTGGCCAACCACCACGAAAAGTTCGCCCGCGCTGCGCTGAAATCTGTCTCTGATATCGAGAATCCACGAATCCTCGAAATTGGGGCGGGTCATGGAAAACTCTCGGCGAAGATCCTTGAGCTACACCCGACAGCGACCGTCACGGTCAGCGATCTGGATTCGACCTCGGTAGCGAAGATCGCCGCGGGGAAGCTGGGAACCCACCCGCGGGCGCGCACCCAAGTGATCGACGCCACCGCCATCGACGCCCCGGACAAAAGCTACGACCTGGTGGTGTTCGCCCTCGCGTTTCACCATCTGCCGCCCGCAGTCGCCTCTCGCGCGATCGCCGAGGCCACCCGCGTCGGGAAGCGCTTTCTGGTTATCGACCTCAAGCGGCAGAGGCCGCTGCCATTTATTCTGTCTTCGACGCTGCTGATGCCGGCGCACCTGCCGCTTCTGGCGTTCTCCTCGGTGCAGCCGGGCTTGCACGACGGCTTCATAAGCCTTCTGCGCGCCTACAGCCCGTCTGCATTCGAAGCTCTCGGTCGCGCCGTCGACCCAGCGATGCAGATCGAAATCCTGCCGCCTCCGAGTCGGTTGGGCCCGCCGATGGTCACAGTAGTGTTCTCGCGCTCGGAGGCGGCCGAGCACGACTGACAACTCGAACGTCGCCGTGGTCGGCTGGGGCAAGTGATGCGGCGCAGGCCTACCCTTCCCCACCGCTTAGCCACCCCGAGCGACCTGGGGTGATCCTCATGACGCAACGTCAGTTCGGCCGTTCGACATGCCGGGTGATCAAGCTCATCGACGCCGCCACCGAAGCGGGTAGCCCTCGGGTCACGTCCCAATAAGATCCGCCCTCCGATGCCGGAGCGTGACGATCCCTTAATCAAATCGAAGGCGCGCAAGAACTTTCGCGCATCATCCTGTCACCCCTACCATCAGTTACTGACAATGATGCAATTCAAGCGGATTCGGAGACCCATGAGCGTGGTAGTTCGGAGTGTCCTGGTCTCGGGCATGATGGCTGCGAGTGTGGTTTCGGGTCCGACAGCCACCAGTAGTGCGGCAAGTTCGTCGCATCAGCTCGCCATCGCGTCGCTTCTCCCCACTGAGGGTGCCGTCGTGGGTGTGGCGCATCCCGTGGTGGTCACGTTCAATCGCCCCGTCGTCGATCGGCGCGCGGCTGAACGCGCTGTAGACATCAAATCTGTGCCCGCGATGGCCGGGAAGTTCGAATGGGTTGAAAACGATGTCGCGCGATGGGTCCCGGAGAAATTCTGGCCCGCGCACAGCACGGTGGCACTCGCGGTGGGCAACTTGCCCGCCAGAAACTTCGAGACAGGCCCCGCCGTCGTCGGCGTTGCCAACCTCGCTGACCACACCTTCACAGTGACCGTCGACGGCGAACCCGCCTCTGGGCTTCCAGCGCCACACCACCGACCCAACTGGGGACAACATGGAGTATTCCCGGCTTCAATGGGCCGCCCGGAATACCCGACGCCTGTTGGTGTTTACAGCGTCCTGGCCAAGGAACAAGACATATTGATGGATTCGAGCAGCGTCGGCATCCCCATAGACGCTCCCGACGGCTATCTGCAGGACGTGGAATACGCCATCCGGTTCACTCAGCGGGGCCTCTTCGTGCATTCAGCTCCGTGGGCTGTCAACCAAATGGGCTATGAGAACGGCAGCCACGGCTGTATCGGGCTCAGCACTGAAGATGCCGAGTGGTACTTCAACATAGTCAACGTGGGCGACCCGATTATAGTGCGGGAGAACGGCATCGAGGTTCCACGGAGTGTGCCTAGCTAGACTGCGTCTCCCCTATGGCATGTCAGTTGTGCCAGGTGATGTTTGCGCCGAGGCCCCGCTGCGCGCCAACGAGAGTTTCCCTCAGGTCCCGCCGGAAGCTCCTGGGCCAGGCAAGATCGGCTGACCGGGCACCGGTGCTCCGCTCGGCGGCGGACCCGTCGGATTCCCCTTACCGGCAACATCACTCATGGCGGCCAGCGGAAGGCCAGCGGCCGCAGGGGCGGCGATTGGAGGCGGTGGAATCACGGGCGGCGCCAGAGGCAGGGCCGGCTGCGCCAAGGCCGGAACTGCCGGAATCGGGGGAACGGGCGGCGCCAGGGGCGGAACCATTGGCAGCGCCAGGGCCGGAACCGGGGGCAGCGCCAGAGGTGGGGGCGGCATCGGCCCAGGCAGGGCCATCGGAACACCAGCCGCCTCAGAGATGGGCGCGCACTCGGTCGACGCCTCAGAAGCCCCGGCCTGGTTCGCCACCGCGGCCCCGCCCGGGTCGGCCGCCGCAGCCCCGCCCGGGGCCGCCACACCAGCCCCGCCCGGGGCCGCCACACCAGCCCCGCCCGCAGAGGTCTGAATGCACTCGTACCCGCCGGCTAGCGCCACGCCGGGGCTCAACCCCAGGGCGATGCCGGATAACCCAGCCCCGACAGCAACCACACTGATGCTGATTCGATCAAAGATCGCAATCACCCATCGACTCCTTCGTCACGCTCAGACTTTTTCACTGCAGGTGGTGACGCAGAATCGCCCCATACCAAGCCAAGGCCGCCCTCACGGCGACGTCGTCAATGTATCGACACACCCGTAGATGGCGGAATACCTCGCACCGGGCTGTTTCCAAATAGTGACGTTGGGCCTCACGTGCCGGTCGTTGCCGTCAGAGTTCGGTTGCACGAGAAACGATCTCGACATTGGCAGACGACCTGGCACAATCGGGCAGACAAAGGCACGGTTCATCCGCGACGTTCCGCGAGGCAAAGGGTTTCGGACACGCAGTCACCGTGCCGATGAAGCCGTCAGGGTGGCCCCTGGGCGCTTTGGGTGTCTTGTGGGCGCGGGGTGGCGAGCGGCTCGAAGATTTCGTCTGTGAATGAGCCAGGTGTGCCGATGACGACCAGGCGTGCGCCGGGGATCGCCACGGACGGGTCCACTCCCGTGAGCCGCTTGCGCGTCCCCACCACCTGCACGAGGCGCACCGAGGAACTATCACCGGCGAGCCGAACGAGCCCCTTGGCGCGCAGGACGCCGCGTGGGAGGTGGGCAAGCCAGTGCCCCAAGACCTCGGCATCGATCGGATTGTCGGATCGGAAGCTTGCGGTGTCGAGTTCAGTGTGACCGTAGTCGTCGGTGTGTCGGGGTGCCGGACGGCGATGCGGGTCGAGCGGACCGAGCAGTACCGGCAGTGGTGCGGCGCCATAGGCGGTCTCCAACACCGGGACATGAGGTGCTTCGGTGGCCAGTAGCGTCCGTGCTACGTCCAGTTCGGTGGTGGTGGCTTCATCAACTTTGTTGAGAACGAGCAGATCGGCACTGGCAATCTGCTCGCGGACGGTGTCGCCGACGTAGCGATCGCGAGCCCGTTGGGTGATGTCGACGGCATCGACGACCACCAGGATGCCGTCCAGACGAAGTCCGGGCCCGCCGACGGCGCCGAGGAGTCCACGCGGTAGTGACACACCGCTTGCCTCCACGAGGATCTGGTCTGGGGGGCTTCCCAGTGTGCGCAGGGCGGCCAGTCCTTCGGTCAGGCCGCCACCAAGACTGCAGCAGATGCAACCGTTGCGGAGGCTGATCGTCGCGGCGTCGGCCGACTCGATCACCGCGGCGTCGATGTCAAGTTCGCCGAAATCGTTGACCAGCACCGCAATTCTGCGGCCAACAGATGCGCGCAACACATGGTTGACCAATGTTGTCTTGCCTGACCCCAGGGCACCGGCAATCACCGTTACCGGGATCGCCTCGCTCATCAACGCCCCAGCTAGCTGTTGGCCGGAGCGGGCCGTGGAATGCCGCCGACGACGGTTCCCCAGATCTCGATGTTGCGCAACTCCGTGGGGTCCACGGCCAGCGGATCTTCCTCAAGTACGGCGAAATCGGCGAACTTGCCCGGCTCTATGGAGCCGACCTCAGCATCCCACTTGTGTTGGTAGGCGCCTCCGATCGTGACGGCGTGCAACGCCTCGCGCACGCTGATCTTCTCGAATTCACCGAGGACCTTCCCCGTTGCCGACGTGCGGTTGACCGCACACCAGGCCGAATGCAGACCGCCCAGCGGGGTGATCGGGGCGTCGGTGTGCAACGACAGCGGAACACCCTCGCGCAGCGCGGTCGCCGCGGCCTCCATCCCGTCGGCACGATCGGGTCCCACGACCATCGCGGCATGCTGGTCACCCCAGTAGTAGATGTGGTTAGAGAAAACGTTCACGCACATGCCAAGAGCCCGCATGCGCCGGTACTGATCGGGAGTAGAGAATTGCGAGTGCTGAACGGTGTGGCGGTGGTCGAACCGCGGTGCCACGGTCAGCGCGTATTCGATCGCGTCGAGGAACGCATCGACGGCAAGCGAGCCGTTACAGTGGCAATGAATGATCAGGCCCTCGCGGTGAAAATCTGCAGCGATCTTCGGTAGCTCGTGCGGGTCGACGTTCCAGATCCCTTGCGGCGCACCGTTGAAATAGCCCGGGACACGGAAGCAGGCGGTAAACCCCTGCGGTGAGCCATCGATGACGAGCTTGATCCCAGGGAAGCGCAGCTTGTCAGTCTGCTGTGAGCACAGTCGCGCCGCGTACTTTGCCGCTTCGGCCGAGTCGGCAGGCCCGCCCAAGGCGGTACATGCCAGAATCGACACCCGCGCGGGGAAGCCCGGGTCGTTGACCACCTTCGACCATCGTTCCGGCATTCCCGGTGAGTAGATATTCGCCGAGGCCAGCTCGCCCAGAGACGTCACGCCCGCGTTGCGGGCCTCCTCGGCCCACGTTTTGATCGCCAACTCGTCATTCGCGGCAGCCAGGAACGCGCCCATGATGCTGGGGGCGCAACCCATAGCAGCCACCTCTTGAAGCACCCCGGTGGGCCTGCCGCCGATGTCTTTGACAACACCCTCGACATCGGTATCTGGGCCGATCCCCTCACGCTTCATCGCCGCAGAATTCACCACTGCCACATGCCCGCTGGCATGCTGGACGAAGATGGGCCGCTCGGTCGAGGCCCGGTCGAGGTCCGCGGCGGTGAACTCAACATCGTCAGGGAAATAGATCGGGTCCAGGCCCCATCCGATCAACGGCTCGGTCGGGTCAGCCAGTGCCTGTGAGGCCTCTTTCAGCCGGGCGATGACGGCGTCTTTGCTGCGCAGGCCGGCCTGCACCGTGCCGTCAGGCGCACGACGTTCGAACCACCCAAGATAGGGCCAGCGCCACATCGCCCCGGCATGAACATGCGCGTGGGCCTCAACCATGCCCGGCATCAGCACCTTGCCCTCAAATGTCCCGTCGACGGTGTGCTCACCCCAGCGGGCCAATTCCTCAACTGTGCCCACGCCGACGACCCGCCCTTCGCGCACGGCGACCGCATCGACGCTCGGACGATACGGATACATGGTCTCTATCCGCTTGGCCGTGAAGATAGTCAGGTTGGTGGGCATTAGGTTGCTCCTCTTTTGTTCACTGAGCTCACTCAGGACTGTTCCTAATAGGTCTACTAGAGGGCGCTGCGGGGCCGCAGCGCGGTACCGTCCTCTCGACGAACAACTACGGGCCAACGCTTCCTCGCGGGCGGCACTATGCCGGGCCCATGACCAGATACTGACAACCCGACGACCACGACGTACGCTGCACCTACGGAGTGCCTTTCCACAACGGACCTTGAACCTTCAGCATCTCCAAGAATCCCCTGCCGGATGGACACTTCGGCGCATTCGCACCCAGCCGATCCCAATCAGCCGCGAACGATCTGCACTAGAAGACGCCATCCCGAGGAGTCTGCCCGATGCCCGCCCCAAATCTCCCGCCCGGATTCGACTTCACTGACCCCGATATCCACGTCGAGCGGCTGCCCGTCGATGAGCTTGCCGAGCTGCGCCGGGTCGCACCGATCTGGTGGAATGAGCAGCCCCTGGGCCCGGGAGGCTTTGACGACGGCGGATTCTGGGTGATCACTAGACACAAAGACGTCAAGGAGGTGTCGCTGCGCAGCGACGTTTTCTCGAGCCAGGAGAAAACGGTAATAACGCGCTACAAGGAAGGCACCGTTGCCGATGAGATCGAGCGCGGCAAGTTCATCCTGCTGAACATGGATGCGCCGCAACACACCCGCTTACGCAACCTCATCTCACGCGGATTCACTCCCCGGGCCGTCGAACAACTACGCGGCGACCTCAGTGAACGTGCGCAGAACATAGTGAGGGCCGCGGTGGCGGAGGGCTCCGGGGACTTCGTTGAGCAGGTTTCCTGTGAATTGCCGCTACAGGCCATCGCTGGGCTGCTTGGTGTGCCGCAGGAGGATCGCAGGAAGCTCTTCGACTGGTCCAATCAAATGGTCGGCGATCAGGATCCTGAGTTCGCCCGAAACGACCCCATGGCCGCTTCGGTTGAAATCATCATGTACGCCCTGAAGATGACCGCCGCCAAGGCCGAGAATCCAGGCGACGACATTGTCACGACCTTGATCCAGGCCGACGTCGACGGCCACAAGCTTTCCGATGACGAGTTAGCCTCCTTCGTCATCCTGCTGGCAGTGGCCGGCAACGAGACAACCCGCAACTCAATTACTCAGGGCATGATCGCATTCACCGAGTTCCCCGACCAATGGGAGCTGTTCAAGAAGGAACGCCCGATCACCGCCGTCGACGAGATCGTTCGCTGGGCAACGCCTATCACTGCCTTTCAACGCACCGCACTTGAGGATTTCGACCTATCTGACGTGCGAATCAGCAAAGGTCAGCGGGTGGCGATGTTCTACCGGTCGGCCAACTTCGACGAAGAAGTCTTTGAGGATCCGCTCACCTTCAATATCCTTCGAAATCCCAACCCTCACGTGGGATTTGGCGGGACAGGCGCGCACTACTGTATTGGCGCAAACCTCGCGCGGATGACGATCGATCTCATGTTCAATGCGATCGCCGACCACATGCCCGACCTCACACCCCTGACGAGGCCTGAACGGTTGCGTTCTGGCTGGCTCAACGGCGTCAAGCACTGGAAGGTCGACTACCAGGCCGCTACGTAGACCTTCGGTGCTGCGGGCTGGAGCGCACAGGGTAAACCGGTAACCCGGCCGATTGAGGCATCCGAGGCGGTAGCGTGACGCGGACGAGATACAGGGGGTCGCCATGAGCGTGGTAACAACGGCGGCGGCGCTGGTCGCCTTTCCCGTTCTCGCCGCCATCATGGGCAGCATTGTCGCGGTACTGCGTAAACCCTCGGCAGCGCTGGTTAGTGGTGTGCAACACCTGGCTGCCGGAGTTGTCGTGGCCGCCGTCGCAGGTGAGATATTGCCTGACCTGCGTGAGCGAGGCTCCATCGGTCTGGTCGTCGTGGGTTTCGCAGCCGCAGTGGCCTTCTTCGTGTTTCTACAACGGTTCGAGGCCGACGAGCCAGACGCCACGGGCACCCTGCCTGTCGCTTTCCTCGTCGTGGTCGGCGTCGACCTTCTCATCGACGGGCTGCTCGTCGGCGCAGGAGCCGCGGTGTCGACCGACACAGCGGTCATCCTGACCATCGCGCTGACAGTCGAGGTCCTATTCATCGGCTTGGCACTAAGCCTGCAATTAGCACAGTCCGGCGTTTCCAAGGTCCAAGTAGTCATGACTACCGCGGGTCTAAGCCTCCTCGTTGCAGTGGGCGCGGTGTTGGGCGCTCTTGTGCTAGACGGAGCGGGAAACACCGTCCTGGTCCTCGTGCTGGCCTTCGCCGCGGCCGCACTGCTTTGGCTGGTCGTAGAGGAACTGCTCGTCGAAGCCCATCAGGTGGTGGAGCGACCCTGGATGTCGGTGATGTTTTTCGTCGGGTTCCTGGCTATTTTCAGCCTAGAAGCACTGGTATGAACATCATTTCACTGCGCTGCGAACTCATCGACATAGCAGTAACGGGTACCACCACGACACGGCTCACACTAGACTCGCATCGGCCCCCGAAGTAGGAGTAGACACTGTGAGCGGGATAAATAGAGCGAAGAACAAGAGCCAAAAGCTTGCCGGCATGGCCAGGGAAGCGATCGGTAAGGCCACCGGCGACAAGAGCACTGAAAACCGGGGCAAGCGCGACCAGGCGATGGCCAACCTCAAAGACGCCGGCGAGATGGTCAAAGACGCCGGCGGGAAGCTCAAGGAGGAGGCCGGCGAAAAGGTCAAAGACGCCGGCGAAAAGGTTGCGAATATCTTCAAAAAGTAATTGCGGCCTCACACCCACAGCGCGCCGCACGCCGCGGTCGAGGTCGACGGTCTGGGGCAGAATGAGCATCGACGCGCTCAAGGAGGAGGCAGCGATGGCCACGCGACGAGAGCGGTTGGCGCAGTTGAAGGCGACGCTGGCGGAGGAATATCCCGGCGCCGACGGGAAGAAGATCCGCAACGAAGTGCTCGACACCGCGCGCGAATACTTGCGTGGCGAAGTGACTGTCAAAGAAATCGGCGAGGAGCTAGCTGATGCCCGCCTCGAGTTGGCGACCGCGATCGCGACGGCGAAGGCTATCGGGTTGCTGGCGATCGAGGACGGTGGACCGGAGCAGTCGACGGCGCGCGAGCTTGGTGTAGACCCCGGGACGGTGCGCGACTGGCAGGCGCCCTCAATCAGGAAGCCAAGGGCAGGTTGGCGCGGCTACGATTGGCGCAGGCTGCGCTGGTAGTCGGTGACCTCGGCTTCAGCGGCGAGCAACGCGCCCAGATCGCCTTCCTGCTGGGCAACGAAAACACCGACAACCTGACGGCACAATTCTGGCACGCTCACCCCGCGCGCATCGGCGATGCGTTTGAGCCCGGCCACCGTCGTAGTGGTGACGTGAAACTGCACAGCGAACTGTCCGCAGGAACCGTCTTCGGGCGGCAGCCCCGGCCCCAGGATCACGGGCCCGTCGATGGAGTACTCGCCAGCTTCGACGTCCCGGCTCGTCTGAGCGATCTCGTCGCGAGGTAACGGTGTGACGGTGCGGCTCTCCTGGCACTCGTCCAACTCGTGGCACTCGTCGTCGCTGAGGTAACCCATTTCGCCGACGCTACATCCACGCTGCACCGACCAGCTGACCTGCACCGTCATCTACCACCACCGAACACACCGACACATGGACACAGGGACACAGGGACACAGGGACACAGGGACACAGGGACACAGGGACACAGGGACAGGCTTCGCAGGGACCCTGGTCATCGGCGCCATCGCCGGCGTGATCGCATCCCTGGTGATGGCGCTGTTCGCCATGATCGCTGCCGCCACCTATCAAGGCACCGGATTCTTCACTCCGCTCTACCACATTGCATCGCTGTTCCTCGACCCGTCGACCATGATGGCGTCGATGCAGCAGGGCATGGCCGGCTCCAACTTCTACTTCGCCTTCGGTCCCGCCGTAGTGGGCGTCATCATCCACATGATGGTGGGCGCCACCTACGGGGTCGTCTTCGCGGTGATCGCTCGGATGGCTAAAGCTTGCGCGGAGTCATCTTGATTGCCGCTGGAATGATTTACGGTGCAATCATATTCGGTGTCGTGGCAGCGCTGGGTTTGCTCCGGTTCACGCACCGGACAATCGCGCAGACCCATTGCCAAGAGTGGGCGCCGAGCTGTGCGATCTCTCCGAGTAGCAGAGCGCGGGAGTCGAAGGGGTTGGGCGTCGATTCCCCAGGGGCGCATCGCTTTAGCTGGCGATCAGGGTGAAATACTTTGCGATGTCCATGGTGTCGTCGATGGTGGTGATGACGCCGATGTAGCCGTCGGGCCGCACAACCAGGCGGCCACCGTTCTTTAGGCCCAGCCGGTGAGCGAGCGCCTGGTGCGGGTCGGCGATGACGGTGTCGTAGTCGGGTACCGGGGTGTTATCGCGGGCCACCAGGACCTGAGTCGCGCCCTGCGCGCCGGGGGCTGGTCTCCGGTGTTCGGATGCGACGGTGACGATGGTGTGGCCGAGGTTGTCGGCGCCGAACACTGCACGCAGTTGTCTGTACACCGCTGGGTCGCTGACATAGGGAAAGTGTTGGCCGGCAGCTACCTTGGCGCCCCGGGGCCGGTCGCCGACGGCGATGGGGCCGCCCATGTAGTTGATGGTGACTTCGGTGGCGTCGTTCACCATCGCACGGCGGGCAGGTCCGATACGGGTGAGCAGGCCCAGCGCCACATCGCGGATCCGCCGGGATGGGCCGGACAGCTGCCACATGCGGGTGAGCCTTGTGCTGTACGCGAGGACCTGCTGGGCGATGGGGTGACGCTCGGCGTTGTAGCTGTCCAGCAGGATGTCGCCGGCCTCCCCGTGGACGACCGCGGCTAGCTTCCAGGCCAGGTTGAACGCGTCCTGCATGCCGGTGTTCATGCCTCGGCCGCCCGCTGGAGAGTGGATGTGGCCTGCGTCGCCGGCCAAGAGCACCCGTCCCCAGCGGTATTGGGGCACCTGGGCGGAGTGGATCTGGAAATAGCTCAGCCAGTGCGGGCGCAACACCCGAATGCCGCCGACGCGCCGATCAATGATTTCCTGCAGCTCGTCCAGGGTTGGCTCCGCATTCCCCGCAGTCGCGGACGTGTGCACCTGGGCGAGGAACCGCATCCGGCCGTCGCGCATCGGCATCGTCACCAGTGGGCCTTCTACGGACAGAAAGTTGTACAAGCAGTCCAGATCCAGATGGTGGTCCGCGTCCACGTCGGCAAAACCCACCGCCAACGACCGAATAACCGTTCCTAGACACTGAGCGGAAGTGAGTTCTGCTCGGTGGGCGGCCCCGAACGGTGTTGGGTCGCCTGGTTGCCCGCGTTCGTATGTCCGGGTGGTGACGCGGATCGTGCCCGTGTTCCAGCCGCGGGGTGGCGGGTT